>JAJPJO010000320.1 GCA_021324135.1 Pseudomonadota bacterium | reverse complement strand
TGGATATGGTATCGGCGTCGGACATCTCCTGCACGCCATGAGACGCAATCTCGACGTCACTTATGTGGTCATGGACAACCAGATCTATGGTCTTACGACTGGTCAGGCTTCTCCGACCACGACAAAGGGACACAAAACCAAATCGACGCCGCAAGGCAATATCGAAATGCCCTTGAATCCCCTGGCGCTTGCCATCACATCCGGTGCCACTTACGTGGCTCGCGGATTCTCCGGAGAACAAAAGCAGTTAGGCGATCTGATCGCCGGCGGCATAGCTCACAAAGGATTTTCCCTGATAGACGTCTTCAGCCCATGCGTTACCTACAACAAGATCAACACATATCAGTGGTTCAAGGAGCGCGTGTACAAACTCGAGGAGCAAGGCTGGGATCCCTCCGACTTCCACAAGTCGATTGAGAAAGCGTATGAGTGGGAGGAGAAGATTCCGCTGGGCGTTATCTATAAAACAGATATGCCGACATACGAAGATGGTGAGCCCAATTTGCAGAAGGGACCTCTGGCCAAGCAAAAGCTGGGTGCCGACAAGGCAGTGTTCAATAAACTGATTGAAGAGATGATCTAAATAAGGCAGAGGATCTCTACAACGATCCTTCATCCCTATATATATCGAGCACCTCGTTGCTCGGACGCGGGGCCATAATCCCTTTTATTTCGAGATCGGGTCTGGCGCTGCTCAGCTCTTGCAGGGCCGATTGTGAAATTCTTTCGCAGTGCTCGAATTCGACAAATCTGATCTGACGTCGCGACTGGATTAGCTTGAGAGTCTGATCGGTCACGCTCGTGCCGTTGAGCACGAGCTCGGTCAGGGTCGGAATTTTGATGTCTGCAATTGTTTTATCATCGATGTCGAGATCTTCCAGAAATAAAGATTGCAGCGGCAGGTCATTAATCAGCCTGATGCCGCGCGAGGTTACTGATGTGTTACCCAGAGCCAGAATCTTCAGGTTTGGAAAATGTTTTACGATATAGGCGAGTCCTTTGTCGTCGAACGTCCTGATGTGATCGAGGCGCAGGCTAATCAAGTGTTCCGAGCGATGCAGATGCATCAATCCACTTTCAGTAAATCTGGTACCGCATAAATCGAGTGCTTCTAGATGCGGCATAAGTTCGTTAACCTCGTCTATGCTCTCGTCACCAATATTGGTATCACGTATGTTGAGACTTAGAAGAGGCATCTTTGCCAGGATTGCCATCCCTTGCTTGGTGATCTCCCGGTTAGCGTGCAAGCTGACTCGGTCTATTCCGGAGCCGAGCAAGCGCTTCAGATCTTGATCGTGAAGCTCAGGGAGGCCTTCGATAAATGATCCATTCTTATTTGATACTTTGCGAAAACCGGCGGGCAGAACTAGAGGACCAGAATCATCTGTATTGTCGCTCGAATGTTTGGAGTGTATGAGTTCCTGCTCGCTCTGCCGCGCTTGCTCGATGGCACTATCTTTTATGAATGCCAGAGTTATGTAAGCCAGGACGGGAACGACGATGAGCGCAGTGATTAGAGAAAGCCTCCTGGTAGTGCCTTTATAGCTCAGCACCGCCGACAGTGCCTGAGCATCCTTTGTCTCGACCGCTGTCTGAAGGGTAACGGCTTGTTCGACACTGCCGCTTACCGGCTCAATCGAAGGTTCCTCATCGTCCGCCATCAATTGTGAACGTACGGCGATGAGGGCATCCTTGAAGGAACTCATGGACTCGAATCGTTCATGCGGATCAGCGGCTAGTGCCTGCTCGAGCGTTTCACTCAGTGTGCCTGCATCATCCCCGGGAATTTCAAGCCGGGGCGCCTCTGAGCTGAGCCGGCACTGGACGAGCTGCATTAGAGAATCGCCTTCGCCTGGAATCCAACCATTAATCAGCTTGTAAATTACCAGTGCCAGCGAGTATACATCCGAGCTCGCATCCGCTTCCTCACCGCGAATTTGCTCAGGGCTCATGTAGAGTGGTGAGCCGACGCATTGTCCTGGGGCTGTCAACCGCCAGTCTGTCTCACTCTGGCTCAAGCGTGCCAGCCCGAAATCGAGGATGCGCACGGCACCGTCTTCAGCAAGAATTAGATTGGCCGGCTTTAGATCCCTGTGCACGACGCCTCTTGAGTGCGCGTGCTCGAGAGCGGCGGCAACTGCAATTGCTAAGTCGATCGCCATTAATGGAGGCAGCTTTTCTGAACGGCCGGCAATCGTATCCAAATCAGTGCCGGTAACATATTCCATCACCATATATGGTGAGCCGTTTGTCGTGTATCCGAAATCCATCACCTGTACTATGCCTGGATGATTGAGCTTGCTTGCCGCTTTGGCTTCTTGCTGAAAGCGCATGATACTCTTCATGTTATCGTTCGTGGGCAAGACCTTGATGGCTACCTGCTTATCCAGGAGCTTATCCATGGCTGCGAACACTCGGCCCATGCCTCCAGCTCCGATCAAGCGAAAACCCCGGTATCTTTCCTTGAGTTCCGGCGGTATCAGGTGCTCAGTTTGTCCGGCTTGTAAATCTTCAGGGCTCATTTGCGTCCCATCGCTGTATACCAAATATATGCTAATTCATCGGCGGGTTAAACATTAATGAGCTGTGAAGGTGACAGCTGCGGTCATCTCAGTGTAATTTATGGGCATGAGCACAAAATTGGAACGAGTTCTGGCAATAGATGCGGAGATTTGCCGCGGCACGTATCCAAGCGTGCAGGATCTGTGCCAGAAGTTTGAGGTGTCCGAGCGAACTCTCTTTGATGACATTCGCTATCTCAAAGATCGGCTGGCGCGAGAAATTGTCTTCGATCATGTCCGCGGTGGATACAGCAACAGTAATCCAGGGAAGAAACTGCCGGAATTTGAGCTGTCCAGCGGTGAGGTATTTGCCCTGACTCTCGGCAAGGAATTGCTTTCAATTTACACGGGCACGTCCTTTGAAGCCACGCTGCGATCGGCACTGGAGAAGATCGCACAGCGCTTACCGGAAAAGGTTCAAGTAGATCCCGACGAGATCAGGTCGATCATTAAGTTTCGAGCCAATGCTGTGGCGCCGATCAGCGCCAAACTTTTCAGTGATATGAATCAGGCATGCGACAGTCACAAACGAGTGGCAATCACCTATTTTGCTGCCAGCAAAGGCGAGACGACCGAGCGTACAATCGATCCGCAGTGCGTCTTGCACGATCGCGGCACCTGGTACGTCGTTGCCTACTGCCAGTGGCGCAAAGCCCTGCGCATGTTTGCATTGCATCGCATTCAGCACTACAAGATTTTAGACGAGACTTTTGAGCCTATGTCTTGTGATGAATTGAACGCCTGGATCGACTCTGCATTTCAAATCGAGCATGGCGAGAAGTCGTACCGGGTGACCATTCGTTTCGCTCCCCATTCGGCTCGATACATCAGAGAACGCATCTGGCATCAGCAACAAGCTGTGAAAGACCTGGACAACGGCAGTTGTGAAATCTCCTTTCCAGCCTCCAGCCTTGATGAAGTGATGCGCTGGTTGGCGCCGTACGGTCCTGATGCCCTTGTCCTTGAACCGCCTGAACTCAAGGATCTGGTGATTAAATCAGCCGAGGAGACGTTGGATCAATACAAAGCATCGGCGCGGGCTGATAAGAGCAATTGATCCGTCGAACTGACGATAAATACACGATCGGGTTCACTGCGGGGCTTAGCTTGAACAATTAATCTGCGCTGCAGCAACTGCATATATTTTGCAGTCGCTGTTTGTAGGCTGGTAATACAAAGTCGAGCTGTAACCTCTGGAAAGGGAGAAAGACCTATGCAATTTTCACCGGAACAAATGTCCATCATCGAAGACGCACTGCAATACGCCAGCAATGTGCTGACGGATGAGTTTGAGCAGAAGCAAACCAGTGATGAAAAAAGCGACGCTCAGCGCTCCGTGCAAGTCTACGGTCAGATTCGGCGCATCAACCGCTTGCTCAATGAGATCCGCCGCTACACCGGCGCGCGCTCCCCCACTGCCTGCCAGCCAATCAATGGCTCAGCGCACCCCAATGTGCTCGTTCTGAATCGCCGGAGGTGATCAGTCAAAATAATTCGCTCAAGTTAATTTCCAAGCCGCCTGTAGCTTGCTAATTGCTCTGCTGGAAGTAACGGATCATAATTGGCACCGCCTGTGGTATCTCATGATAATGATCTACGCCTGATACTTCTTCAATTCTGATGGGAAATTTGCTAATCGTATTCCGCTGCATTTCTCTAGCCTGCTCCAGCATCATCCGATCGCCCGGGTCCTCCGGTGCATAAACTAAAAGAAGAGGACAGCGCAAATCCTTGAGCCAGGCGCCCGGCGATCTCAGCAGTCGTTCGTCCAAATCGAATTGATTAAAGGGAGCGCCGGCGTAAGCTCTACCGGCAGCCGCCATGCTTGGAAGCCCGCCCGCCGCTGCCACTTTCTTCAGATTTGGATTTAATTCGGCCGTCAACATCATTATTGTCGCGCCCACGCTGTGACCTGCTCCGAAAATGTTGCTTCGATCTATATCGGGGCGTGACGCCAGATAGTTAATGGCGGCGTTGGCATCGTCAACTTCGCCGTAACACATCTCTGAATAGCCGGGATTTCCATTCTCGCCTCTCCAGGCGGGCAGCATCACGGCGAAACCGGCCGCATAGAATGGCTTGATCTCATCCCAGTCCCCGGACCCCAGGGCGAAGCCGCCGTGGGCAAACACAACTGCCGGATGTTTTCCGCCACCAGGTGGAATGGCCAGCCATGCCAACAATTTGCGCCCCTGCGATGTGTACCAGACCGCCTGCATGTCTGGCGGTACCGTGCGCTCGTACTCCTGTTGCGATGCCTCTTCTTTCAAGAGGTGCGTAGTGAATTGCTTGCGCCTTTCTGAAAAAGAGAGGGGGCTTGCCGATTCGTTTACATCCGCTCTGGCGCAGCTGCTCAGCACGAGCGGCACGCACAAGCACGCCGCTATTTGGAGGAATCGCCGCCCAAACAAAGACGCCAAATGCAACCTCCTGCCTCAAGCCGGAACAGCTGATTGCGCGCCTTTCATCGCGGCAAGCGCTTCGGCAAAAATCGATAATGCTTGATCCATCTGCGCCTTCGTTATCACAAGCGGAGGCTGGAAGCGCACGACGTTTCCGGCAATGCCGCCGACGCCGATCAATAGACCGCGCTCGAGGCAAGCTTCCTTGAGCGCCTCGGCCTCTTGTGTGGCTGGAGTTTTGTTTGCATCTTTGATGAGCTCGATGCCAATCATCAGACCCAATCCGCGCACATCGCCGATGAGCGGATGCTTGAACCGGCGCAGCTCCTTCATGGCGTAGTCGCCCATCACGGCTGTTTGCCTGGCAATATCTTCGCGCTCGAGAAATGCAATATTGGCGAGGGCGGCTGCACATGAAACCGGGTTGCCACCAAATGTGGTGAGATGATCGCCTGGCTTGTATGCCTCTGCAATCTCAGGCCGAGTGATAAAAGCACTCAGCGGAAATCCGTCGGCAATTCCCTTGGCGGTCACCAGAATGTCCGGCTCAACGCCGTAATGTTCAATCGCGAACATCTTGCCTGTGCGAGCGAACCCAGACTGCACCTCGTCGGCGATGAAAAGAATGCCGTACTGGTCCAGCACTTTCTTCACTTCCTTGAAGTAGTTTGGTGGTGGCACGATGATACCACCCTCTCCCATCACCGGCTCGGCAATGAATGCGGCAACATCGTTGGATGTGGCAAAGCGCACCACCTCATCGATTTGCCTTGCGCACTGCCGGGCGCACTCGTCCGGATCATCCGGCCATAAAGAGCGATAAACATAAGGCGCCGGAGCGAATGCCACACCAGCTCCATATGGTCCACCCTTTTTCTTGCGCGCATAATTTCCCGTGACGCTCAGCGCCCCGAAACTACGTCCGTGAAAGCTGGCATGCAATGAAATGAATTCATGCTTGCCTGTGTACAATCGCGCCAACTTCAAGGCGCCCTCAACGGCCTCGGCTCCGCCGTTTCCGAAAAAGCTCTTGCTCAATCGGCCCGGAGTTATGCTCGCCATTTTTTCAGCTAAGTCAGCCACGGGCTGAACGTGGTAGAGATAAGACGAGCAGTGCACCAGCTTGTCCATCTGCTCTTTGGCAGCGGCAATCACTTCTGGATTGCAATGACCGGCGTTGACAACCGAGATGCCGGCAAAGCAATCAAGATACTCTTTACCGCTTACATCGGTGAGGATGCAGCCTTTCGCTTTTTCGACCACAATCGGAGCAACCGATTTGAGAAATCCTGTCATGACGTAGTCTTTGTACTTCTGAATGTACTGTTCTTTTTTGTCTGCCATCAGGCACCTCCGCCGCGATTGACGAGCGAACATGGATTCCTCAAGAGAGCAGATTGTAGCACAAAGCCGCACGGGCAATTTTGATATTGCCCAATACCAGCAAGCGTTTTGGAAAAATCTCGCCCGCAGGAGCATTTGCAGCAGTCGACCCGCCGGGAAGTTTTGTCCACGCTCAAACCGAAGCGTATAGATACGAGTGTCCCAGATCGAGAAATAGACATCATGCCAGAGGCAAGGGAATGGTCAGCGCTTGACCGTAATCTGAGCGGCTTGTTTGCCATCGCCGATCTCTACGATCGCCATCCAAACCTGGACCAGGACAAGAATGGCAAAATAAAACGCACTGAGGTATACGCTGCTTTGCCATCTCAGGAGTACAAAGGCGACGACGCCGTCGCCCTGGCTACATTTCGCATGCACTTCAAAGACATTACCGGTTTCGCCGATGAAGGCGAGAAGCGCGATGTGACCAGAGACGACCTGAAAGAAATGGCCAGATTTTCAAGGCTGAAAGGCATGAAAATGATTGCCGAGGGGGCCGAGATATATAGAACGCTCGATCGAAACGGTGATGGAAAGCTGACCCGCGAGGAACTAAAAGAGCAAATTGCAGCCTGCAAAGATGGCTCGGCATCAAAGAAGGCAGTCGAGGCGATGCTCAAAGATTTCGAGATCATCGGTGGGAAAAACGCCCGGTTCATAACCCGAGATCAAATCAAGGAATATGTGGCCAGGCGCCTCAGTCCGCAACAGGAGCAGCGGCTCGATTCCATTGCCAGAACTTTTCAGGAGCGCCGGGCTCGCCTGCAGGGTGCAAATGAAAATTTGTTTTCCGACTCGACCCCCAGCCGCTCGGTAAAAGGAGAGGCAATCAAACAGGGCAAGGTCGGTGATTGCTGGCTGATTTCTGCCTGCTCCAGTTTCTTTGAAAAAAATCCGGCGGCTGTCGATAAGTTCTTCAAGGAAAACAAGGATGGAACAGTGACCGTCACCTTCCCATACAAATACAAGGGCGAGAATTTGAAGGCCACGATTGCCAAACCATCACAAGCGGAGTTGGCACTCTATGCCACGACCGGTAAATACGGCACATACGGAGCCATGGCCGAGAAAGCCCTGGGTGAGATATTCAAGCAGCATCCTGAGCTCAAAGGCGAGCTCACAGGCGTTGAGCGAAATCGCGGTAATGGTGCGCCTGTGCAAGAATTTCTCGAGGCTTCCAGAAAGCCGTTTGCGCTCGAATTGTTGACTGGTGAAAAAGCGAAGACCGTTGATCTGAGAAGTTTAAGCAAAGAACAGATCCACCACATTCTATCGCTGTCAGCAAACGCCGTGAGCACCTGCGACTCCGATGGTCATTGGCCGAAGGTGGCAGGCAGGCAACCGGTTGCTGACAAAGGGGCGGCAAAGGGTGCCTCTGGAGCGGGCTCGAATGCTTCGAGCGATAATCCCTCCCAGCGCGAGCACCCTAAAACACCGCCGGAGGACTCACCATTGCTTAGCGGTATCGGTGATGTAAGCGACAGACCGATTGATCGGCCGGAGCACATACCTCAGCCGTTTCCACAGCTGGTTCCAAAACCGTGGGATGTAGATGAAGATGAGGAGGAGGCAGGCGATAAGAAGGCGGATGCCCATGAGTTCGCAATCCTCCACTATGACGAGAAGAACAAGATGGTTACCGTCCGCAATCCATGGGGCTTCGGTGAGCTTACCGATGAGCATGGACAGCCTCTGGACGGCAAAGATGACGGAGTCATGCGGCTGACACTCGATCAATTCGTAAAATACTTTCATCATATGTCCCTGCCCGAGCGCGTAATCGAGCGAGGGCTCCTGGCCGAGAAACAGGCACGTGGCAAGTAAGTGAGCCGGCTTCATCAATGATGAGCATGGCAATAAGAGAGCATGAAAATATGCTGCTAAAATACAGGCAATTTGGCGGAGTCTGAACCTTGCAGGCTCGCCATCCAACTCCCTTAGCAGATCTGGCAGCGCAAACAGGCAAGCATGGCGAAAATTTTTGTTGTTGAAGACGATCGCGAACTTTTGTCGGGATTGATCGATTCACTATCATCGCAAGGCTACAGCGTGGAAAGTTGCTCGGAGGGTATTGAGGCCTCGGAAAAGCTGGCTTACTACAAATATGATGTGATCATTCTTGATTGGCAGTTGCCCGGCAAGAGCGGGGTGGAGCTCTGCCATCAATTTCGCAGACAGGGTGGTCTGACCCCCATATTGATGCTCACTGGAAGATCGCAAACCGCCGATAAAGAGCAAGGATTGGATGCCGGTGCTGACGATTACCTCACCAAACCATTTCAAATGCGCGAATTGCTCGCTCGAGTGCGGGCGCTTCTCAGGCGGCCGATCACATTCACAGGCACAAACTTCATTGTTGGCGACATTACCCTGGAGGTCGACACACGCAGGGTCTGCAAAGATGGGCATGAAATCGAGCTTTTGCCGCTGGAGTATAAACTGCTCGAATTCTTGATGCGGCATTGCGAGCAAACATTCAGTGCCGAGGCTTTATTGGAGCGGGTCTGGAAATCGACTTCAGATGCCAGTCCGGACGCGGTTCGTACTTGCATAAAAACCTTGCGGCGCAAGATTGCCAACTCGGACGGCTCGTCGATTCTCCAGACCGTGTATGGTGTGGGATACAAAGTTTCATCCGGACAATAGGTCCGCACTCTTCATCGGCACTCTGAGCCGAGATTAGCTGCCCGGCGCCTCAGGCTCGTATGGAATGCGGAACCAGAACGTGCTGCCCTGCCCCGGCTGCGAGCGCACGCCGATCCGCCCGCCATGCAGCTCGACCAGGTTCTTGCAAATGGAGAGTCCCAGTCCACTGCTGCCCGGCATCCTGCCTGTGTCCAATTGCTCGAATTTCTGAAAAATATTTTCTTGCTCATGCAAAGAAATGCCGGGACCCTGATCGATGACCTGGACCTCGACCGCACCATCTGTGATACCACCAGAAATGGCGATCTCGCTGCGCTCCGGGGCGAATTTGATGGCATTGGAGATCAGGTTGACCAGCACCTGGATAATGCGGTCGCCGTCGGCTGTAAAGTCTATGTCGAGCCCCTCTTCGCGAAAAGTTATCTCTTTGAGCTCGGCCAGCTGCCTGACTGCATTGATAGAGTTAGCGACAAGGACATCGAGGTTCGTCTTCGTTTTTTGCAGATCAAGTTTGCCGCTTTGCAGTTTCTCCAGATCGAGAAAATCATTTACCAGCCTTACCATTCTTGATGTGCTTCCGCTCAGCTTCTTGAGTTCGCTCAGAGCGCCCGGCGGCAATGGACCTTTTACGCCCGCTTCCAGGATGTCCAGCGATACTTGAATTGATGTTAATGGCGATCTCAGATCGTGCGAGACCATGGCCACGACATCACGCCTCAATTGCTCGGCACGTTTGCGATCGGTAATATCGTGAGCGACGCAAAACAATCGGTTCTCGGCATCCGACCAGTGCACGGACCAGAGTGTGTCGATGGGGCGCCCTTTCTTATTGCACAATTCAATTTCAAAGGTGCCGTCTTTTTTCTCTTTGATTGCCTGCTTAAAATTATCGAGCCCGGGATCGTTCTTCTCGAAAATAATATCGACGACCGATCTGCCCAGCAGCTCTTTGCGCTCATATCCCCACTGCACCTCGCAGGCCGGGTTGATTGCCGAGAATTTCAAATCCTCATTGATGCTGCAAATGACATCGGCGGCATTCTCGACTATCGCTCTTTCTTTTCTTGTCGACTGAGCAAGTGCATCAGCCATTTCGTGGAACACGGAATCCAGCTTGCCGATTTCGTCTTCGCCGGTAAGTGGCGGAAGCAAGGCTTCCTGAGCGCTGAGCCGGGAGGCATTGTCCATGAGCACAGCCAGACGCTTTGCCGTTCCCAGTTGAAACCAGGGCACCAGGCCGAGGGCGATCAGTATATTGACCGCCACGCCCATGTAAAGCCACTGCTCGACAAATGCCCGCGAGCGGCTCTCTGCCTCTGGAGCTTCTGCAACAATGGCGCGCTCCCTTCTGATCAAATCTTCAAAGAGTTCTGCAAAACGATTGATGCTGGTCGGCAAGTCCGCAAATGTCGATGAAGTTTGAAACTCATCGCGATCCATCTTTTCCCCGATTTCTTCCAGATGTTTGAGCTGCTTCTGGACCAGATCGCTTATTTCCTTGACATTCTGGCGTCGCACCTCATTCTGTCCGGCGAGATCGGCAAGCAGTCCCAGTTGCACCAATATCTTCGCCTTGGCCTCGCCGAACTGAGCCTGGAAAAGCGGGTTCTTCGTCATGTCGTAGCCGATCAAGGCGCTGCCGGCGTCGTAAAACATACGCTGCAATACTTCCGTTTCCAAGATCAAATTGCGCGAATCTTCAATCCGCCGGGCTTCCTGCTCGGCCCGGAAGAGATACCAGCTCAATACACTGATGAAGAATATTTCGAATATCAGTGGAATGGCAACCAGAATTATCCCCTTGTGCCACAAGTTGAGACTGATTGTCCGTTTTTTCTTTTTTGCTATAGACGGGCCCATGCCTGGTCATTTTAGTAGAGATTGAATGTCCTGGAGATGTTTTTTCACTCCCTCAAAGACAGTTCGCTTGTGCGGCGGTACGTTCCCGCCCTCAAGAAGGGTCGCCAATGCGGTCTGAGCCTTGAGAAGCACTGACTTGCATGATTTATAATCCTTCTTTTGAAAGTAGATGTCGCACATCGGTGCCAGTATATGCACTTGCATACCGAGCGGCACGCTGTAGTCGATTAGCTCTTCAGCTCGAGCAAAGGACTTGAGCGCCTCGTCATTGTCATTCATAGACATACAGGCTGCGCCGCGATTGAGATAAAGAGCGCAGATTCGCAGGCGATATTTATCTGTGTCCTTGATAAAAAACGGCAGGGCTTTATCAATGTATTCGATCGCCTCGGTATTTCGGTGTTGTGCCATGCGCAGTTCGCCCGTATTCGCGTAAGCGATGGCGCAAACTTCGCTATTCGGACCGTACGCTCGTGTGGCAATGGATCGAGCATCGGCCAGCGTCTGCTCGGCTGCCCCAAGCTGATTCTGCCTGACTTGCAGAATTCCAAGCCGGCAGAGCGGTGCGGCCAGGGCGCTGCTGTTTTTGCCGAATCGATCTCGTTTCAACTCCACTTCTCGTGCAAATAGCAGCAGGGCTTCGCCGTCCCTGCCCTGGCGAACGATCATGAAAGAGAGGCGCTGCAAGGTCATCTGCAAGCGACCGCTGCGGTCGTTTTTCTGATCGAGAAGCTGAAGCGCTTTTCTGTAATAGCGCTCTGCCTTGCCCTGATCCTTCTCGGCGATGCTGCGCTGCCCGCCCCGCATGAGGCTTTCCCAGGTGCTTTGCAGCTTGGCTTCGTCTTTGCTGACCGCCGGGGCGGCTTTCCCCGCACCAGATGCGGTACCACCAGCGGACTGAAACAGCCTCCTTGATATGAGCATTCTTGATGAGGCGCAAGAGGTCGGGCAAGTGTCGTCGATGCGCTCAAGCAAACCGCTTGCATCGCTTGCTTGTTTGCCTTTTCTTGAATTGCTCTCTTGAGCTAATGACAATCCCCATTTGCCGCAATCGCAGCAGAGATCGAGCGGAAACAAGTGAAGCTCCGCCGTCTTTTTTATTGTCTTGCATATCTCCTGCGCGGCGCGAAATTTTCCTTCGGCTTGCTTCGCCTCGCCTTTTTGCAACAAAGAGAATCCCTCGCCGGTGATCGCGTCGGCTCTCAGCTGCTGAAGAGCCGGAATTGAAAGCGGCTGAATGTCAGACCCACCAGCTCCCTTCTGCTTGGATTGAGGCGCCGACTGGATTTGCCTCAGCCGTTCCGCCTCATCCTCGACCGCTTGGTATTTTTTCAATGCCTGATCGGGGTTCCCACCCAAGAAGTTGGCATCGGCGACCTCGAGAAGCAAAGATAACCTTGAAATTGGATCGCTTTGAGCTCTCTCCTGCTCATCCAGGCTTTGAAGGTAGAGGGACTCGGCTTGCTTGAAATTTCCGTCGATGATGCAATGGTGGGCCAGGAGCCGGAAGCGTTCGGACAGGCGAAGATGATGCTCCTTAGACCAATCGCCCACGTAAATGCAGCCACTCAGCACTAACGGGCAAAGGAGAAAAACGATGAGATGAGCGAATTGACTTCTCGGATTTGGCAATGGGTCGGGGAGCTTATCAGCTTGATGTTGGACAATCTAATTTTAGCCTCTGGCGGTGATTTGCCGCTGTCCGGTAATTTTATGCGCTCCCGGCAGATCTCACGACTTTCTCACATTCTTCGACTATTCTCAAATGCGTCAGACCTCACAACTCCAACTCTGACTCCCACGCTGCAGCAACCCGCATCACCATGTTGCAGCGTAAACCAGTCCCGAGCCGCAGCAAGACCTCACACCCGCTGCGGCTCGATCTTTTCTGATTTTTGAGAAGCGCCCTTCTGCACCAAGCCATGGTGCTGTCTGCCTGATTCTCTGAGATCAATGGCCGTGCTGTTCGCGCTCTTCTCTTTGTTTCTTCTCGAGCTCGTTCATGAGCATCTCGTTCTTCCTGGCCGTCTCGATCTCTTCTTTCTTGCGCTCTTCCTTTTGCTTGTTGACGGCCATTTGCTGCATCAAAAAGCGTTTGTGATCCTCTTCACGGCGGCGGCGCTCCATTTCCTCGCGTTTGCGCCGTTCGTCCCGCTCGCGTTCCTGCCGTTGTATTGCTTGTTGCTCGAGTTGCTTTCGGGTTTTGTCGTCCACAAAGAAATCCTCCGATTGGTTCGATTGCGCAGCACGCCTACACAATCGCCAGGAATGTGCCGGCGACATAACGATTGCTGGAATCCCCAGGGCCAAGCCTCAGTCAGCTCCTGGCTGTCGCTGGATGCCGTCAATCATTATTCCCCTTGGGGCTCAGGTTTAATAACCTGCATCCAGATTTAATGGATTCAGGAGGCTATATCTAATTTAATCTCCTCCTGGGAGTGATTCATTTTCGAGCGCGGCACGAGAACATTCACCGCCTGCGGTATCACCTTCACATGCATCGGTGTCTTGCCCCAGGCATCGCCGTCGATCATGCACGGCAACTCTCTGACGCGCTCGATATCATGCGGCTCATGCCCGGTCAGCAATTTATAGAGCTTGCCGACCAGTTTTTGAAAGTCGGAGCGCAACCCGGGTCTTGGCAGTGCCTCGACTCGCGCCTCCTTGATTCTGGATAGAAACTCCGGGGCATAGTCGTTTTCACCGTGAGCATAGCGCTTGAACAAAGCAATGTAGTCGCTGCATGTGAGCGGGTTGATTATATGCATGTTTAAGTAACCATCGCTCAAGACATTCAGATCATTGTCTTTGTTCAGCCCGAGATCTTCGACTTCCACGAAGAAAACGGCTGAGGCTTGCACGATTTTACTGACGCCGTCGACTGTTATCTTGAACAAACGCGGCGGTCTGCCGATGCTGGCGAGCAGCGCTTTGATGTAGGCGAATAGTTTAAAGCGCGTCTTATCGATACGAGCAGGCTTCATGAAAGCATCCGAAACAGGTCCAACCCCGGCAAAACAGCAAAAGTATTCGCCGTTCATCATGCCGAGATCGATGCGCATGGGCACCGAGTCAACCAGATACTCGTAGGCATTATCGAGTCCGTTAGACAATAGTCCGCCGGAAATTACGCCAATGTTGCGGGCAAAAACATTACCCGTACCGAGTGGAAAGATTGCCGCTGGAACATCCGAGCGCGCCTGGGCGAGAGCCGCCAGAGCCAGCCTGATAGTCCCGTCTCCACCGGCGGCGATGAGAAAATCGAGCGGCGGCTCGATCAACTCGACAATTTCTCTTACTTGTGTTTCCTTAGCCGTAGGAAAGAGCGAGATTATGTACTGGTCGTGCTTGTTTAGTTCCTCCACGATCTGCCCGATCCAGGCTTTGGTTTTGATTTGAGATTTAGCCTCACCGTTGTAAACGACAAGAACATGCTTGGTCATCGCCTAATGTAGCCTCCGCGATCAACGAGACTTTCATAGCACGGCACTGCCACGCCCATACGAATTGACCGCTCGGCACTTCACGTTCGGGCATTTTTCTGCGGCAAAAGTGCTACGTAGATTGTGCATACCATTCTTTACATCGAGACAAGGGGGGGCGATGGCTACCAAAGCTGCCAGGGCGGAAGGTGAGCGACAAACGGCACAGTCCGAGGAGCGGCGCTCGTTGCCGGAAAATCGCGGCCGGCGCAGAAAGATGATCGTTGTGGCGGTGATTGTGGCGGCACTGTCCTGCATCATTGCTGCTTATGCGCTTATCCATAGTGCCGTTGAGAATAAGAAAAACGAGAACGTAGTGGAGGCAAGCGGGCGTATAGAGGTAGAGGAGAATCACATCGTCTCGCCTATGGCGACCCGTATCTCGTCTGTTCGTGTCAGAGAAGGCGACAGTGTCAAAAAAGGAGAGCTTCTGGTTGTTCTTGACGCTCGCATGGTCAAGGAAAAAATCGGTATCGCCGATAGTGCCTTGCGGCAAGCACGCTCGGCTGAGGGGCGCGCCGCCCAGCAAGAACGTGCGGTCAATGGCGAAGTTGCCGTGGTGCAAAAAAAATCGCGCGGTTTTTGGGCAAAGCTTTTCTCCACTAAAGCAGGCAGAGCGAAAAAAGCGGCTGACTTGAGGCGCGATGTCCTGACGGCCAAGATGGCTAGTATGCAAGCACGCGCAGCCGCCATGAGAGCAGCTGCAATGAAGCACGAAGCTGCTTCCAGTTTGAGCTTCTTCAATCTCACCTCTCCGATAAACGGTATGATCGAGACGCGCAGCGTCGAGCCGGGCGATCTCGTCGACAAAGGCCAGGTGCTTCTCAGCGTGATTGATCCCAGGAAAGCTTATTTGCGTGCTTTCGTTGCCGAGGGCGAACTGAGCCGTTTGCATGTCGGCCAGCCCGCCAAAGTCTATCTTGACTCTAATGAGAAGCTCGCTCCGTTATCAGGCAGACTGATCGAAATTGACTCGGCGCCGTCCTTTACGCCGCAAAACGTTTACTTCAAGGACGATCGCGTGCGCCAGACTTTCGGTCTGAAAATCAGTCTCGATCATCCTGAGGGACTGGCGAAGCCGGGCATGAGGGGCGATGCCAAAATCACCGTGGCAAAGGCATCCGGGGGCAATCAAAAGTGAGCACTTCCCTGCAGGGTAAGACCGGTGCTGCCACTACAGGCGGTGCGGTACGGGCCCATAATCTCAGCAAGAGATATAAATCCGGTGCCGTGGCGCTCAAAGACTTCAACTTGGAAGTCCGGCATGGAAGCCTCTTCGGCTTGATCGGTCCTGATGGAGCGGGAAAAACTACGGCGCTTAAATTATTCGCCGGGGTGATGCGCCCCAGCAGCGGCGACATATGCATTCTCGGCACCGCCCCTTCTCTTGCCAAACGCCGCATAGGCTACGTTCATCAAGATACCTGTCTTTATCCCGAGCTGTCCATCGAAGAGAATCTCGCTTACCAGGCCGGGCTGCTTGATGTGAGCGACGAGAAGTTGCATGAATTTATGCAGACTCATCTCAAGGACATGGGTTTGCTTCGCTTCGCCGATCGCCTTGCCGGCAAGCTCTCCGGCGGCATGAAGCAAAAGCTGGCCTTGTGCTGCGCGCTTATTTCCGAGCCCGAGCTCATTCTTCTTGATGAGCCGACCACAGGACTCGATCCGGTGGCTCGCCGCGAACTCTGGGACATATTGGAGAATCTGTCCGAGCGGCAGGTTACCATTGTTCTGGCAACGCCTTTTCTCGATGAAGCCGAGCGCTGCAGTCATATTGCTCTGATGCATGAAGGTCAGGTCCATCTGAGCGGACCGCCTTCTCAATTGCAGCGAGATCTGAGAATGAAGCGCTTGGTCTTTTCGCTGCCCAGGGGCTCGCAGTTGAATGCCGTGCCTGCCTTACTGGAGCGAGCCAATCTCGAGCATATCAAAGATGCCTATCCTTTTGCCGATCGACTTGAGGTCCTTAGCGACCGGCCGGAGCTGGGCCGAGAAGAAATCAGCCGGTTTTGCGAGAATAACGCTATAGCGCTTGGCGCCATGAAGGAAGCTGAGCCCAGCCTGGAAAATGTTTTTGTCATGAAATTGCGCGATCTGGGCTATCGCGCACCAGAGGTGGTGCAGTTTCCTTCCTTCAAAAATGGCAAGCATGATCCTCGCTCAAAGTCGGAACAGTCTCAGGCTGCCATTCTCAGTGAAGGGCTGGAGAAACGGTTCAATGATTTCCTCGCCGTTCAAGGCGTCGATCTTCGCGTCAACTTCGGCCAAATATTCGGCTTGCTCGGAGCCAACGGCGCCGGCAAGACGACGACCATCAAAATGCTCTGCGGTTTAATGCAGCCAACCTCCGGAAGGGTAGAGCTGATGGGCGAAGCCATTGACTTGCGATCCGCCCGGCTGAGAAAACAAATCGGGTATATGAGCCAGAAGTTCAGCCTCTACGATAGCTTGACCGTGCTCGAGAATTTGCAATTCTATGCCGCCGTTTACGAGGTCCCATACAACCTGCGCAAACGCCAGATTGACTGGGTCGTCGAAGCTTGCGATCTGAAAAGCATTCTCAGATCCATTGTTGGAAAACTGCCCTTAGGCTGGAAGCAGCGCATCGCATTTGGTGCGGCGGTAATGCACGAGCCAAAAGTTATTTTTCTGGACGAGCCCACCGCCGGGGTAGACCCTTTAGCTCGCAGACAGTTATGGAATTTGATTCGGGAGTTCGCCAAAAACGGTTGTGCCATTCTAGTCACCACCCACTATTTGACGGAGGTCGAATTTTGTGACCAGATCGCTTTTCTCGCCAACCACAAGATAATTCGCTCCGGCACGGTTCAGGAGATTACCGATGAGATGCAAAGCCGCATCAAATCGGGCTCTGCCTCAAACGATTCCCTTGCCCTTCTGGAGGAAGCATTTATCCAGGCAGCAAAACAAACAGAAGAGGAGTAAGCATGCACAGCATTCTCGTTCAGATGCAAAAGGAATGGAGCGAGTTCAAGCGGGACAGATTGAGCCTCGCTCTGGCATTCTTGCTGCCGTTTTTCTCGCTGCTTCTCTTTGGTTTCGGCATACGGCTCGAGTTGAGGAACATACCTCTGGTGGTCCGGGACAATGACAATACGCAGTTGAGTCGAGAGTATATCAATCGAATCTATGCCGCCAATTTGTTCAGTCCCATCGAGCAAGAATCGAACCGCTCGTTGAAGGACTACATCGACCGAGGCGTGGCCAAAGCCGCAATCAGCATTCCGAAAGGCTTTACTCGCCTTGTCTTTCGCCGCCAGACCTCTCCTTTTTTAGTGCTCATCGACGGCACCGACATTGCCAATGTGCAAGTGGTATCAAACAGTCTGGAGGGGGCGAATTTATTTTTTCTCGGCATGCTCAAGAAGATGAGGAACCCGGGTGCCCCTGAAGCCCCTGTCAAGCCGGAATTGAGGCTCTGGTTCAACCCGGGAAGAAGCGAAACTCTCTTCATCGTGCCTGGTGCCTTTGCCATTGTTTTGTGGATGTTTCCGGCTCTGCTCACGGCCGTGGCGGCCTCCCGCGAGAAAGAGCAGAAGACGATCATCAGAGTCTATGCCTCGAATGCCAACGCTCTTGCCTATCTCCTGGGAAAATCGTTCACCTATTTCATCGTATCGATGTGCATGGCCGTCCTGGTGATTGGGCTGGGAATGATTATTTTTTCTCTGGGATTTGCCGGCGATCCCACACCATTTTTGGTATCGCTGCCGATTTACGTTTTCGTCTCCATCATCTTCGGGCTTTGCCTGGGCACATACGCATCATCGCAAACAGTGGCCGTCCAGGCCACTTCCAGCATCGGTTTCTTTCCCGCCCTCTTGCTCTCGGGCTTCGTTTATCCCATTGCCAACATACCTTTTCCTCTTTCCCTCTTTTGTGTGATCGTTCCAGCTCGTTATTTCGTTTTTCTCTGCCGTGATGCCTTTGTAAAAGGAACAGGTTGGCCGGAAGTCTGGCCGGTTCCTCTGATTTTGCTTGGCATGGCTTGCTTCTTGCTTGCGTTGAGCTGGCTTGGTGTAAAAGATATGCAGGAGAAGGAGTGAGGATTGTGAACTCTGTAATGGAACCAATTTTGTCGAGCCGCTTATCGGCGATCGTTTTGAAGGAAACGAGAGAGATATTGCGAAACAAGTATCTTATCTTTCTGATCCTGGTACCACCCGTGGTTCAGCTCCTCATCCTCGGAGCAGCCATTGATCCGCAGGTGCGGAAGTTAAGCATGGCGGTCGTCGATCATGCAAGGACTGAGGACAGTCGCCGCCTCATAGATAAGCTGGAGGCGACCGGCTTGTTTTCAAAAACCGAATACGCGAGCGATGAGGACAAACTCGAGCGCCAGCTGGAGAAGAGCCAGAAAGACGTCGCCATCGTCATTCCATCTGATTTCTCGAAGCAGATTGCCGAGGGGAAGACCGCCAAGGTGCAGGTTTTGATCGACGGCACCAATGCTTATGTCGCCGGCATCGCGAGCGCTTATGTATTGCGTACCATCAATCAGTTCGAACCACCGCACACCAGCCCCTCTGAAAAGGAAAAGCCGACGAAAAATTCGATCAACAAACAAGCCGGAGAGGTGGATGAAAGACCCGGAGCCGATTTAATCGACCCTCGCGCCAACATTCTCTACAACCCCGGGCAATACAGCAGTTGGGCGTTTCTTCCGGGCATTCTCGGCGCCACCTTGACTTTGACCGGCACTCTGGTGGCGGCAGCTACGGTTCTGCGCGAGCGTGAGAGTGGCACGATGGAGCAGTTGCTCATGACTCCGGCAAGAACCTGGGAAATTCTATTTGCTAAGTTGATACCGCTGGTAGTGTTTCTGCTTGCCGATGTGTGTTTGGCGGTCGCCGCGGCCTATCTCATTTTCGGCATGCCATGCCGAGGCAGCCTCTTGCTTCTCTTGTCCGCCTCGGCCATGTACATTTTTGTTGCTATAGGCGTCGGTATGATGCTGGGCTCCATCTATCAGACGCAGCGGCAGGCGCAGCTGGCGTCCTTCTTCATCAACATTCCGCTGATTCTACTTTCCGGAACCGTCGTTCCGCTCGATACAATGCCGCCCTTCCTGCAATCCATTTCATTGTTTGATCCGCTGCGATACTATGCTTTTTTGAACAGGAGCATAATACTGAAAGGAGACACACTTGCCATGCTCTGGCCTCAGATGTTGGCTCTGGCTTTATTTGCTCTCGCCGTTCTCCTTGTGAGCACACAACGATTCAAGCGCCAGTTGATTTGAACGCTTTTGGCAGGCATCAATCGAACTTGCCGGCCCGCTCGTCCTCATCCAGTTGCGTCATTATAGGAGTCAGGGTGCCTGCCACCTGCTGACCGGCATTGTTGCAAATCTCAGGCCAGAGATCGGGGAATTTTTTGATTGCCGGTGAGCCTTCCAATCTCAGCAATGTAGCCAGATCGTGGTAGTCGCTCATCGACCAGACCTTGTCTAATTCATCGATCAAGGCGCCGCTGAAAAGATCGCCGAAGTCCATGTGGCGCTCAGCGAGCAGTTGCTTCAACCTTGCTGTTTCTCTGGCGGCACGCCTCAAATAGGCATGGCTCTGCTCCTTCTTCTCTGCATCAGTGAGTTTCTGATCTTTTACGATCGTCTCAATAGTTTTGCTTGCCCCTTGTTGCATGACGCTGTCGACATCGACTGGAACCTTGATGACCTCGAACATTTTTCTCATGATTGCCAGCTTTTCGGCGCGCTCAGGGGTTGGTTTCACATCCTTGCTGATCACGACGCTCGATTCTGTCTTTTTCTCTACAGCAACATCGGCAATCTGCTCGGGCTTTGTCTTTGTCTCGCTCGCATCGGCGCTTAGCGGTGCATCTGTAAACTTGCCGGACTCTTCCTCCGACTGCAGCTGATCCAGGATCGGCTCCATAAGCGCGGTGGCTCGCTTCCCTGCTCTTTCGCAGATCTCTCCGAATTCGCTTCCTTTGAAAGTTCGAAAGAGGTGAGACTTGATCAGATCGGAGTAGGCAGCTACATCTTTGTAGTCTTGCGCTGACCAGCACTTATCGCATTGCTCGAGCATGGCATCCATATAAGCATCGGTCAGATTTATATGCTTCTCGCTCAGAAGTTGTTTCAGGCGTGCCAGTTTCTTCGCCATATGATTGCTGTATTCATCCTTCTGCTTCTGCTTCTCTTCATCAGAAGTGGTATCGTCCTGGTCTATGCTTTGCATGGTTTTCTTCTCTTGCACTGCAATCAACTCATCGATGCTTACGGTAGAGGGAGAGTTAACGTTGTCCATGACCCTTTGCAGCAGTGCCAGCTTCTCGGCGCGGCTCTGAGAGCCTTTGTCGGTCCTGGTCGCGCTCTTATTCGTCTTGGACTGGCTGCTTGTTTCTTTTGCCCTGACCGCCTTATTCGCTGCACTGGCAGGCAAAGTAGAGGGGCAGGTAAGCACCAGGGCTAGTGTCGATGAAAGCAAGAGCGAACCAGCCGCTCTTCTGCCTTTGAGGCTTGATTGATCAAACATCGTTGTGGGTACTCCTGTGCGTACTGAAGTGGATTCGGCTGCTCGAGCGGGGATTTTCAAGGCGTGCATTTCTCAATCAGTCCTGCCTGCCGATCCAGCGCCGATGATGTCTGGCTGATGACTTGACCGTGTCATCAGAGCCTGAGATGCTTTATACTATTTCGCCAGCGGCGCCGCAGCAGTCGAACTGAGGCTGGATGGGCATGAGACTGACTTGAGAAGTTCCCCCCTGCTAGGCAATATTCACCGCGAATGAAACGATTGGGACTGCATTTGCCGCCAACAATCGTGATCGAGTGAAATCATTGCTGCATCATTGTTCGCATTATAGCGCTGCTTGAAGAAACAATGACCGCAAGCCTCGAGGCGGCTGATTACTGATGGAGAGCATACATTGAAAAGGCAGTTGATAAGCTCGATTACAAGGATCCATTTTGATGCGCTCAAGACTTTTTCAAAAAGTCTTGCACTTCTGCTTCTATCATTCTGTCTTCTGACTGTTATTTGTGCGATACCCGGGCTGGGTAAGACGAGCATCCGGCCGGGAATTGCTTACTACAATTCCGGACAATACTCCAGAGCCCGTGAATTTTTCGAGCGAGTGCTCGAAGGCGAGCCGGATTCCTGGAAGGCGCACTACGTGCTCGGCAATACTCTCATGCGCATGAACGAGATCCAGGATGCCAAATCACAATACGAGCAATGTTTGAAAACCGCACCTGATCCCAAGATCGCAAAAGGATGCGGGCAGATGATTGCTTACATCAATCATATAACTGGCACCAAACTTTATGAGTCACATTCTGAACCGACGATCAAAAGCTTGACGTCGAGCGCCTCATCCGGCGCTGCATTAGAGTTCAAAGATCGGATAAACATAGTATCGCCTCAATTCGATCATCCGCAGGTTAGCGAGGGTACTGTCAATACCGTGAGGAGAGTCCTGGCTTCCCTGCCGTCAAACATATATGAGATTCTTAACAGCGGTGGTGCAACCGTCAACATCTCTCCCAACATTACCGATCGCTGGCCGGACATGCTCAAGGGAAAGCTCGATGACGAGGGCTTGCACCTGGCGCAGGATGCGGCTCGCTGCTACGGCAAGGACGTATATATTTATGAGCGCCAGCTGATTCCTGGCACTACCAGGCTCACCGACATAGCCTTTGACGCAGAATCGGTGCGCAACGTGCTCTTGCACGAACTCGGTCATGCGGTCGATGTCTGCTCGAATTATTTTACAAAAACGCCCGCGGTGCTCGATTTGTACAAAGCCGACGTCGATGCCATGTCAGAGGACGAGCGTCACCGCCTGTGGTACTACACCAAACCCGGTTACACCGGATGCAAGGAAGCATTTGCCGAAACATTTGCCGGATTGCTCGGCGCTCAGGGCAAGGATACCGAAGATGTGCGCAATAACTATCCGCGATTGAAGGCCTGGATTAAGGACAGGCTGAAGTTGTAGAAAGATCCTTTATGAGCATCGTTCCTTCGGTTTTCGGCCCGTCGCAACGAGGAACCCCGTCTTTCCAGATCAGCGGATCAATGCATATTCGCCGGGCTGTGTGCTCTTTGTCCCAGGCATGATAAACCACGTAATCCTGACCATCCGGACCCTCGACGATGCTGTTATGTCCCGGACCGATCAGCTGCTCGTTTCCATGCAGGACGGCTGCACCATCGGTGGTGCCGAAATCTTTATAGGGTCCCTGAACATTGTCGGCTACGGCATAGGCCAGACCATATCCCGGGGTCTCCCAGCAGCCGCCGCTGTAGAAACAATAGTACTTGCCACCGCGTTTGATTACGTAAGGACCCTCGATGCAGTACCATTCTTTCCATTTGCGCCCATACCATTCTCTATTGCGCCCGAATACCTGCCAATCGGCCGACGGCTTCAAAATGGTGCGCACTGCGCCGTCCGTCGAGAGCAGATCCGCAGTCAACGGCACAACTGCAATGGCAGTGCCGGGACGCTCGCCCTCCAGCTCGTCTTTGACAAAGAAAAGGTACCAGCGCCCATCATCATCTAGAAAGGGATGCGGGTCGATTGAAAACGGCTCTTGAGGAATGAGCACTTTGCCACAATCTCGATAGGGACCTTGCGGCTGCTTCGATCTGGCCACTCGCAATTGATGGTCCAGGCCGTCCGGGGATCCGGCTGAATAAAAGAGAATGAAATCATCACCGCTCTTGCAGGGCTCCGGCGCCCAATAATCTTTCAACTTAGGATCCGCCACGGGCAAGAGGGCACCCTCAAGCGCCTGCCAGTTGACGAGGTCATAGGAGCGCAGCACGGGAAATCGCTTGCCGCCTGCCGCCTCGCCTGTGCCGAAGGCATAGTAACAATGTGCCTCTTTAATCACAGCCGGGTCGGCAAAATAACCGCTCCAGAGCGGATTTTTATATTTGATTTGCTTCCTCTGCAATTCCTTGCTCTCCCCTTGATCTGGTGCCGGTCGTTGTTTCGCCGTTGTATTTCCCTGTGCCGCGGATGTACACGAGAAAAGGACAAAGATGCCGAGCAACATCGCCGCATGAGCGTATCTGATCCTTTGCCTTTGCTTTGCCATGGCCGGCTCCCCATTAAATCGGTAGGCTATTTTAGCAGCTGCTTATCGAGTTTTACTCACCAGGCCCAACTTCGATCACATCGGTGTACTATCTTAGATGTGGCATATTGATGGACCGAGAGACGCGGATGCGGTATTGGCCGACCCCCCAGGAGTACAACGAAGCAATCCAGAATCCGAAGATTTGCTTTGCCGATCCTGAGTTGAAACAATCTGTCGTGGCGCTCAATCCTCTTGGATTGCCGCGCTGCGCCAGCGGCACATTTGCCAGCGTTTACAAACTGACGGCCGGCGAACAATCTTTTGCCGTGAGATGTTTCTTGAGCGAAAGACCTGAGCAAAAAGAACGCTACAGGCACATAAGTGATTTCATCCTCTTTGATGACCTTGACTCGACGGTCGATTTCCATTATCTCGAGGAAGGCATCAAAATTAAGAAGGAATGGTTCCCCTGCCTGAAGATGATCTGGGTGGAAGGGGAAACACTCGACCAGTACGTCGACAAGTATTACCAGAACAGCGAGAAAATCACTGCCCTGCTGAAAGAGTTTCACAAGCTCGTCGGCGAGATGGAGGGAGCTGGTATCGCCCATGGTGACCTGCAGCACGGCAATATCATGGTATCACCGGCAGGGCTGCGTCTGGTCGACTACGATGCTCTCTTCGTTCCTGCTCTGGCTGGGCGGAAGAGCCTCGAAATAGGGCATCCTAATTATCAACATCCCGGGCGCACGGAAAATGACTACGACCCGGATGTCGATAATTTTTCCTGCTGGGTGATCCATATGTCGCTCTTAATGATCGCCATCGATCCTGCTCTGTATAAGCAGCTGGGCGGCGGTGATGATTGCCTGCTTTTTAAAAAACGAGATTTCATTGCCCCGGATGAGTCGCGCACTCTCAAGGTGCTGCTCGATCATCCCTCTCCCTACATAAGGGAATCGGCCGTTCTACTCAAGCGCATGCTCAAGGCGCCTCTAAATTCGATACCATATCTGGGTGCTCCAAAAGAACGGCTCGAGGCCTTACCTGAGCTCGAGGAGGCACTGAAGAAAGGTTCAGATTCACCAGACACCGGCAACGGCGATGGTGTCGTATCCGGTGCGGGCTCGAGCGCCGGCGGCGCTCCGGATGAGCGCGCTAAGCTGCCTGTGCCGGCGCCCCCCACCATGATTCTGGGAGATGCGGGCAGCGACATTGCCTCGGCGTATGCTGCGATCGATTCGATCCAGAGTTGTCGCAAGAAGAAGGCCGTGCTCGACAAGGCCTACGATAAGACTTTTGCAGCCGGGCGCAAAGCGCGCGACCGCATCAAGAAATTGGCTGAAGATCTGGAGCGCAGCACGGCACCGAGCTCCTGGTTGTATCGCAAGATGCGCGAGGCCAAGCGACGATTCCTCGAAGCTGATTACGAAGAGGCGATCAAGCTGTTCCTCCAGGTCTACAAAGAAGTTTCGCACGACAACGGCGGTGCCAGGCTGATTGACGTGCTTACCTGGCTGGGCTACAGTTATGCGCTCAACGGCAACCCCACCCTGGCAAGCAACTACTTCTTGCTGGCTTTGAACGCGGCAAAAGCGGACGCGGAGGATGAGATATCCTTTGCCCAGTTAACGGCGCTCTCATTGGCAATCTGCCGATACGAGAGCGGCAACGAAGCCTTAGCCTTCAAAATTCTCGACGATAACCGGGGATTGCTCATCGGACTCTCGGAGCTTTTCTCAAAGGAAAGTCCAAACGTATTCTTGCGGCGTTCGCCCACATTCTACCTTTTGCAATCATATGGTCTGCAATTACTTATGACCAATGAGCACCAGACCGCCAAGATGTCTAGTGAGGTGGCCTCGACGCAAAATACCCTGGCGCGGGAGGTTTTGCATTCAGCAATGATGCTTCTGGACAGGATCGCCGAGGAGCAGCCGGCAAGCTGCGACGAGCGTATGCTCGATGCCGGCATGACTCTCGGCTCGGGGCTCTTTCGATCCAAACTCTACGGAATGGCTCAACATGCCTTTTTTGATCTGGCTCGCATCTCCGGCAGGTTGAACTCGCCCCAGACCGCTAAGTTGGCGAAGTTCTGCGGCGCGGTGGCAATCAGCGTCGATAATCCCAATCTGAAAGTTTTGCGCTTGCTCTCCGACTGGGGAACGATAAGCGAGCAGCAGCTGCTCGACATGGCGATCACGGCCAAGGCGTTCGTGTCGCAAAGTGATATAGCCAACCTGTTGGTCTCGATTGGTGCTGCATTCAGCAAAATCAATTCCTCTTCTGAAAGTCGTGAAGCAGTCAACGTTTTGCTCAAGTTTGCCATCTCCTGCCGCGGCAGCGTCGATGATCCGGTTATCACATTGATCGAATCTCTCGATCAAGACTTGATGCTCGCCTGCTTGCAGAGCAGCTATCTTGCCGAATCGGCTGATTCCGGCATTCTCGACAGGTTCGCTCGCCGTCTGCTCGAGAGGCGATCGACCAAAGCGCTCAGCATAATCGTCAACTACCTGGCAGAGTCGGGAGACGAAAAGCGTCTGACCTGCATACTGGCATTGATTGCCAATAAGGATGAGGTTGGTGTATTCAGAAGTGTTCTGCGCTGGGTCGTCACTAATGGCGATCAACCGTCGCTCAAGAGCTCGCCGACTGAGAAACCGCTGAGGGTGGCAGGTCAAGCCGCATCCGAGTCGAACTTGAGAAAGCTGAACACCATCCTCAACAGTTGCCGAATGGAAGTAGGCCATTTGTTCGAGCGCCTGGACGAGATGGAGGTGCAGCTCGGCAGCCAAAAGACCAGGGACTCAAAGGCCATGGATCAGTGTCTGGCGACCGTCGATCTGTTGCAAACATTCAGATCTCTCCTTAAGGTCATCGGCCAGACCGAGCAAGCCGACGAAATCGCGCAGAGGCTGACAGCCGGTGATTACGAAAAGGTGCTTCAATGGTGGATTGCCGGCACCGCCGGGCAGGAGATGTACGAAAAAATTGCCGATTTCTCGGTGATCATTGTCGCGACCGAGCGCCTCGATTTGCTCCAGAGTATCTGCCACTATCTGTGGAGCGGCAAGCTGGTCGACGGATTGAACTTCGTCTGCCACCATCTCTTGTCGAACAACCAGCTCAACGCCTTGATCGAAGTTTCATTGCTGATTGCCGCGGAGTCTTCATTCGATCTGTTCGACGCAATTATCGCGCAGTTTGTCGAGCGAGTTGACGGCAAAACTTTGCTGGCATTCTGCGATCGTTTGATTGAACGGACCACCGGGACGGAGCGAGCCCGGAGCCTCGAGCTTCTCACGAAATGCCTGATGCGAGGCAAACGCCAGAGCGTTCTTGCCAACTTGCTCGAGCATCTGCTCGAGCAAGGCGCGATCAATTGGCTCGCCCCTATGGCTTTGAGCTTCCTGGGGGCGGCTTATTCCACATCGGTCTTGAGCGCCCTGGTGGCAAAAAACGATTTTCAAACGATCGGGCGCATTGTCCGCATGATTGCCTCATTTCAAGAAGGCCTGGACGAGCTCATGAAACTGTTGCGCGATGGTGGTGTCAAATACGATATCACATGCGCCATATTCATTGCCGCTCTCAAGGATTGTCGAGACTCGCTGGCAGTCATGCATGAATCGCTCGAAGAGGAAAAGGAACGTCGATTGGCCGAGCCAAGCAAGAGTGAGGCGCAAGAGCAAGGCTGGCTCGAGTTGAATGTAGAGCTGCCCGGGCTGATGCGGGCTCTGCACAATTTGCGCACCTTTGATTTTCCCGGCGAGCTGGATGCAGATCTTGCCGATCCAATCGCTGAAACGCTTGATGAACAGTACGATGACCTGATTGTACTCAGCGTGTTCATGCTCCTGGACGAAAATGATGTTGAGGCAATTCCTTATATGGTGGTCGAGCTTGCCGAGCACAAGAAGAGCGCCTGTATTTTCCGCATTGCCGAAGCGCTTGCCGAGCACGAGCGATATTCAATCCTGCACCAGATGACTGAGCGGCTGATGGAGGCAGGTTTCCCATTCACGGTCGTCAATCTGGCGATCAGTTTGATCGACTCGCACGGTTTCAAAACCTTTAAATCGCTTACAGAAGCGATGATCGATAATGGGCACAATCATGATGCAATCGCTGAGCTGATCATTCATGCTGCCGAACACAACACGAAGATTGCTGATATTATCGTGCGCCAGCTCTCGCACAACGATCAAGGGCAGCTTTTGAAATCATTGGCCCTGAGGCTGGCGAGAGAGAAAAGATTTGATGCGCTCACTTTAGTGCTCAACGAGCTGTTAGCTGCCGAGCAAATCGATCTGTCAAGCGAGTTTGACACCATATGCGATGCGGCAGGCAAAGATGGCGTTGAACCCCTGGCGCAATGGCTGATCGAGCTTGGACTGGCTGAGGCGGTCGCCAAGCGCGCTGCGCTATTGAAAGAAAGCGGCCGAGGTAAAGAAGCATCATCATGGTTGTCATGGCTGGAGAATGCATAAGCGTTTATCCCATATTTGCAAGCCAATGGTAATGGCCGGGTCGTGCTGATCCGTGTCCGCCTGAGGACGGGATACCCCTGTCAATGGATGGGCTCGAGCTTAATAAAAAGGAAATTCGGACGTTTATAAATCAGGCCCGTATGGTTTATAAAACAGAAGGCACCCTTTGTGAACCGGGTACCTATATATGGATCATTCGAGTCTGTTGTTTAGTAAAGTATTTGGACGTCAGTTCACCTGGTATTGAGATATGAGCGCAAATTCTGTATGCGATGTGTGCGGCAAGTCTAAGGACCAATGTCAAGGGCATGAGTCCGGAAATCTAAAGGATCAGCTTGATGCTATTCCGACGCCGAAGGCCGTCGGTGGGGCACGAGCGCCGGCGACAGCAACCAAGCCTGTTTCAGACAAACTTGATGCCATACCGAACCCCGGCAGCGGTCGAGCGGCTCCAAGCTCGGTCACTAAAGATGAATTGGACTCCATCCCCACTCCAGCGGCCGCCAGGGGCGATCAGCAACCTCCCCCGAAAGACGGCGAGGTACCGCAGTGGATGAAAAATTATGCCGCCTACTCCAGCGGCACAAGCGGCGGGCCTCAACAGACACCAGATTCGGTGGCAAGCTCTTATCGTCCCTCAAGCGGCGCCGCATCAGGTGAGCCACCGGCTCCCAACTATTCAATTATCATCGGTATCGTTATTGTTGTATGCCTGGTGGTCTTCGGCATGATGGCAATGCACAAGACGGAGCCGGCCAACTTCCCGGCTACACCCTCGAGCACCCCGTCCTCTGCGCCGACGAGCACTCCAACGCCGACACCCGCACCAACTGCAGCGCCGACCGCCACGCCTCCTGGAGGCGCTCCGGTCAGTCCGAGCGCCACGCCCAATCCATCCGTTCCGCCCGCAGGGGCTGTTCCGCCCACAGGCACTCCCCCGGCAGCCGATCCGAACGCGATTGCCCCTGGTAATCCGGCAGTACCTTCAGGCAATAATCCCTTACCCACAGGCAATAATCCTGCTCCCACCGGCAATAACCCGGTGCCGAGCGGCAATAATCCGCCGGCGGGCAACAACCCCTGAGCCCTCGTCGCTCAATTATCGCCGAGCAAGTCGGAATCGACCAGGGTGAGCAAGTCGCGCAAGTGGTGGCTCATTAAGCCTGCCAGGGCGCCAATATCGGAGATCATATTGATCTCATCATTCAGATCATCAATGGTCATATAACGCCGGGCAGCGGCTACCCCGCAAACCAGGTCGAGTTTCAGGCGCTCCCGCTTCGAGCCGTGGCGCTCCAGGTAGCCTCTGCCAATCCAGCGTTCCTCGAGAACTTGCGCTCTTGTTTCCTGGGGGTGGTCGATAGAGCTGCCATGGATGAAACGCCAGACGCTCTCCGGGTAGGTTGTGCGTTCGTCTATCGGCCTGCCGAAGAGCTCGGCCAGCACGGTCGGCTGACCTTGACCGCGGGTTTTGCCGCCGGCGTTCTGCTTCAGTGCATAAGTGGACATGCCGGCGGAGACCACGCCGCCGAGCATCTGATTCATGTTGCCCGGCAATGGTTGCGCCCTTGGTGAAAACTGCAGGATTGAGCCGATCGTATTGAGTGTGCCGGAGGCGATGAAGTTCGTGGCATTGTTGAACTCGACGCGCTTGTCACGGTGCTCGAGCAGGTTCTGCCTCATAGCCTGCAGATACCCCTGCTCTCGTTGCGCCTCCGCCTCGACGCTGGCGGCGTCGAGATAACTCTCGATCACGGTCTCGAGAATTTTGTCGCGAATGTGCAGGCGCTGAGCCAGCGAAAGTGACGCCTTCTGTTCGTATAAATTCTTGAGCAGCGGCCAGATCTCGAGTTGAACGGCCACTTCTTTTGTGGACTGGGAGAGACTTTCGAAGCGGGTTACCGATAGAAGCTCGCGCTTCTCTCGCTCCACGAGATTGCTCTGGGCAAGACATGGCGCCGCTCCTCCGCCCATGCAAAGCAGCACCATACATAGTACCATTAAAATGATGCGACCTGCCTCGGTCGAAGGTTTGCTTTCGCGCTGCGATATCAAATGCGGTACCATATGCCGGCGCCTCTTGAGGCTGCCCGTTTACACCCGAACCATGGCAGCCAGGCAACATATTACCATTTGATCCGTTGATTTTAATTCTCTGCCAGCTTGTCCAGCAAAAAGCGAAAGTAAAGATTCAAATCAGCTCGAGAAATACCGTCTTTCGAATCATCCGATTCTTTATAGCTTTCGGCAATTTCTTTCTGATTAGTGAGGAGAAACATGATGTAAGACTTCTCCTTCATCGGCGTTTTCTCGTCTTGCATATAGGCATAGAGCTCGCTGGTTTCCAAAAAGCCATTGCCATTGGTGTCAAGCTTATCGAAAGTTTCGAAAGCAAACGATTTGATCTGCTCGAGGTTCTGCTCGACGGGAGATTGTTTCTTCTTGGGTGGTGGTGCACCGATTGCCGGTTTTTGCATCACCGATGAAAGCCATATGTTTTGAAAATCGTCGCTGGTGTTCGATTCGGTTTTTGGATCAGACATGTTGTTGACCTCATCGTCATGTCGTGCTCGGATAGTGCTGCCGCTCAGAGCGTTCCAATGACCACCCGCTCCTCAAACAATTCCACAAACCGCAGACTTACAAACAGCCGACAAATGTTAATATTACAAGACCGGACATCGCCATTCCTGCATGTCTTTGTTGCTGTCAATCCATGATCGTTGAGCCAAGAGTCGGATTTAATGCCTCTGAATGCAAGGTCGCTTTCATTGTCCGGCTTCTCATTCTTTTGTGGGCCGGTCAACTGATTTTGTCTGCCGCGGAGGCGGCGCCAGCAGAGCCGACTGCCAGTGATGATCCCCTGGCCCGCATCGACCGACTCAGCCGCCTGATCATCGAGAAGGAGACTGACTTAGAGCGACTGAACACCGTTTTTCGCATGAAGACCACGAGGGTTTCGCGAGCCAGGCAGAGAAGAATGTTTGCTTACTCCGAGACGACATCGGCGATGACTCTTACCAGTCAGATCATTCAGATGCGCTATCGCTACAAATTAGCCCGCGAGAAACTGCCCAAGGGAAATCTGCGCTTCGACACCGAAGACAACCTGCCCGATAATGCCGAACTGGCGCAGGAGCAGGTTGAGTTAAAAAACGAGAGCCCGGCGGAGCAAAAACAAGCCGCCAATGAAGCTGCTCAAACCGGCTTGACGGGCTTGCCATTTCAAAACGGCAAGATCAGAAGCAGGTTGGCTCTGGCAAACAAAGTGCAGCTCGTGGGACAGATCATCGGCGGCAGCGGCGATCTGATCGAGATGAATATCAACCTGATCAATTACTTGAAACTGCGGCATGAAAGACTGACGCCCGCGCATTATCGGCAGCAAGTGTACAGACTTTGTGAGGAACTGGATGATTTGATCGCTCAGCGCAACAAGGCAATCGGCGAGGCGGCGCTCTCAGCCGAGGATCAAGCACTGATTGAGATCGAGGGTAAAATGCTCCTGGATTTGCGCTCGCTGATCGTCTCTGAATTCAAACAATTTCACGCGGCCACGCATCGCTTCTGGGTTTATCAAAACTGCAGTTATATCCTCGATCTCATGAAGAATTCGCTCGGATCGACTGGAAATATAATTTCTCTTGTGGGCAATCATAAGCGCCTGCCTCGTATGCAGGGAAGTGCCGGGATCTTCTCGATCCTCAGTGGAGCGGTTGTCATAGTCACACCCACAGTGGGGCGGGCCACCGGCAATATAAGCGGCTCGGCTGCTCGAAGGCTTGTGCCGAATCGATTGCGCGGCACTGAGGTGAAAACTCTGGAACAATTTTCCAGCGACAGACAGGAGCTCGCCCGCATGCTCTCGAGAGCTTCAAACTCCAACACCGATGCCAATCGTTATGCCGAACTGCTCGCCAGGCGCGCCGGGGCGTTTGGCACTGCCGAGAAATTCATCCGGCAAGTCAACCAGGCACAACTGGCCGAGAAGAAGAAAGCGAGGGCATCCTTGATTGAGAATGTTACCTTTGCCGGTCTCGTCGGTCCGCCGCGCATCGGCAATGGTATCACTCAGGTGCTTGCCGGTTGGCGTTACTACACTGATCCGCCGCTGGCCAATAAAGTTCTCGCCGCTGGTGCAACCGCCTATGCCTCCGGGGCTAGCATCAACCTGGCAGAGACAGCGCGGTTGAATCTATTGTTCGAGTACAGAAATTGGCGTCAGATAAAAACTCATACGACAAATAAGGATCAGTTCAACAGCCGTCTTAAGTTGTTGGATGAGATCAAGGCCCAATCACGGTAATGAGCCGATTGCCATCCTTGAGCCCCACCTGAAGGGCAATTCTTCGCGATCGCGAAGGGACCTGCCGGGTAGATTTTCGCTGCTCGCGGGTAATTTAAGCTTGGGTGCTTTTGCGGGCAAACCGTTATGGATATCAGACTTCTCGCGCCGATCGCCACACTTTGTGCTTGCCTGGTCACGGTAACCATCACCTTGACGCTCTGGTGGCTGAATAAACAGCGCAAGCACGTTTCCATCTTTACCATCCGGGCTGAGCCATTGATCGCCATGAAAGGCTCGGCAAGAGACAAGCTGCAGGTGCTGTTCGCCGATCAATCCGTGGAGGAAGCCTATCTCCTTCACCTCAGCTTGTGCAACGATGGCAACGTACCAGTGACGCTCTCCGATTATCATTCACCATTCCTTCTGGAACTCAATCCCGATGCGCGCATACTCGAGGTCGACGTAATCGAGACCTGGCCTGCCGATTTGGACAGACGGCTTCCAGGAGCATCCTCAACATCACCGAAATCGCTGATTCAGAGCGTCGCCAAGTCATCGGTCGAGCTGACTCCGGTGCTCTTGAATCCCAGAGATGAAATCGTCATGCAAGTTCTGGTCGATAACTATAGAGCGATGCATATCAGCCAGCACATCAACGGCATCAAGCGCGTCGATTTGTGGAGTGAATCTCGTTTGATACCGAAGATCCTCACCACATTTGGTGCAGTCATAATCATATTCGCTGCCTTTTTCCTCGAGCCTGATCAACCGTCAAACTTTGCCTTGCCTTCCATTCCATATGTTCTGATCATTCTCCTGGGAATGATTCTGTACATCGCCGGCATCACCTGGCCCAAAGCGCAAAGATCCAGGCAATTCGGCGCCGAACGATTGGCGATGGGCAGAATCAAGAACCAAAGCCACGATCTATCAGCGGAGGGAACATGAGGATCAGCCAGCAACTGACTATTCTAACCATCTGTGCCGTGTTAGTAATCATTCTGGTGGCGGCCAGCGCCTTCTTTTGCGTCTGGCAGTTGACCGAGAGCCATGCCAGCGTGGCCAAGAATGCTGAGAATTTAGAGCTCACCCAGGAGTTGTGTTTCCATGTCGCTTATTCGTCGGCCGCCCAGCGAGCCTACATAATCACAGGTTTCGACTCATCGCTGGACAATTATCGCGCTGAGATAAACGGCACGAAACAAACCTTCGATAAACTGCAAGCCAGCATCGCCGACAATCCGGCTCAGAAAGATATAGCCGAGAAGCTCGGTCGGGCATTGAATGATCGTCTGGCCAGCCTTGAGACGACACGCCAGATCTATGAGACGAAAGGGCGGGATGCCGCTTTTGCGCGGATAAGGCAGGGGGTCGGTCTGGCGATGATGGCGCGTGTCATCGAGCTGGCCAATTCACTCAGGGACTTCGAGCTGCATCAGCTCATCGATGCTCACAATCGTGCCGAGACGGATGCGAAGAACACCCAGTTGACCATCATTCTCGGATCACTTGTGGCGATCGCTATTATCGTGATCACTAACATGTTTTTCTCTAGAAATCTCTCCAATGCCGTCACAACCCTTCTGCGAGCATCTCAGAATGTCGCTCATGAGCGCTTCGAAAGTATCGTCGATATCGGCAGCACAAATGAGCTTGGCGATCTCGGACGAGCTTTCAACACTCTGGCCGGGCACCTGAAGGATAAGGCGCAGGAGGCTGATGAGTCCGGACGCCGGATGATCAAAGCCGAGGAAGATTTAAAGGCGAAATTGCAGGAGCTTCATGAAGCGCGCAAACAGCTTGGCGAGCTCTCGGCCATAATTCAAGACTCGCAGCTGGAGCAGGATCTGTCCGGCAATCATTACAAGAACGTTTGCGATCACGTCAAAGACGTTCTCTCCCTGTCAGATATGCTGGGCTCGTCCCTGCACCAGATCCTGGATTTCTCCAGAGATGTCCGGGTGGCCGCCGAGACGCTCGACCGCAAGTGCATGGATCTCTCGGAAGGAGTGGTTGACCTCAGCGATCAGGCGCATCAAGTGAGCAAAGCGCTTGATGCCATCTGGCAAAATCTGCCGGAGACGAAGGATCTTGTCGGCCAGCTGGACAATGTCGAAGACGAGCTTTCGGTATTGAATATGGTGTCATCAATGTCGGCTGCTGAAGCCAAGCAGTTGAACGAAAAGGTGATAGAGCGGCTGAAAGAGATCAGGAATGAATTGACAGGAACGAAGAGCAAATTGAACATTCAAGTCACCCACCTCCAACAGATGACCCGGCAAGCGCTCGATGCCTCATCTAACTTCGAATCATCACTAAAGGGTGCATCCAAGCCGTTGCAAGCGATTAACAACGAAATGGCCGATCTGTTGAAACCGACAATGGCAGGACGTGCCGAGCTGATCAATCTCGAGCGCTTACATCAACGACAGATCTCCGCCATGGAGCAGATCGGCAATTACCTCTCCCTGGTCGAATCTTCCCGGGTCAGACAATCCGATCTGGTGGCACGCATGAATTTGAAGGCAAAGAGCTTTGCCGAATCAAATGGCAACTTGAGCCCGGTCGGGCTGAAGGACGATGCGGCTGCGGAGTCAGAGCTGGCTTCGAACGCTTAGTTGAGATCGCTCACTTGCTCGTCTGGCGATCGTCGTTGTAGCGATCCTCTGCGATGATTTGTCTCCAGATCCGGGCAATCTCAGCTTTCAATGCCGGGGTAGCCTTGGCGGATTGCTCCTGTAAATAAGGAGCGCAAGCCTTTCCCATAATCAACAAATCTCGCTCAGCGATTCTGCGAACCAGTGGGTTAGGATCCAGTAAGAGCGTAGATTGGCAGATTGGTCTCATTCCGGCTTTTAGAGTGCAAACGTCTTCGACACTCAAAAGCCTGCCGTGATTTGAAAACGAGAGCTCGGCCTGAATTTCACCGGTATTACCCATCTGTTGTTTGGGAGCGACTGCGCCACTGATGGTGATACCATGGTCGTTTTGCTGTTTTTTGATCATGCGTGGTTCGCCAAACTGATACATACCATCCTGATGCAATTCCTCCGACAAGCGCAACCAGGCAAAAAGCGCTCGAGCAGCCTCTTCTTCATTGGTGGCGGTAATCATCTCTTTCAAGACCCGCGCCAAACCTTCGCTGTCCTTTACATGAATGAGCGTTCCCTTTTTCTCAACGATGAATATGTTGTTGTTTCCCAGCGGCTCAGGTAAGGAAAAGGCAAGCGGCCATTGCGGATAACGGACAATGTAGAAGAGGTGGTCAGGGCATGATGCCTCGAGGTCCTTATCGAGGAGCAAAGTTAATCTGCCTCGAGATAAGATCTGGCTTGCCCTGTGGTTTTTCGATGCTGCTTTGTTGATGTATTCTGCGATTCTTTGTCTTGGTTTCGTCTTAGGGAAGGCTTTGCGCAGAAGGTCTGCTTCTGCGCCCTCAGGCTCACCAGGCAGAAAGCCGCTGGTTTCGATTCCGCCCAAATTCTGGGCGGGTGGTTGCGGTGCAATTTGAGCTCCGCAGGCAGCCCGAGCCTGAGACGCCAGAATCAGAAGGGCAACGACAATGCCGCCGTAATCATGCCTTGTCATGAACCGCGCCTTGATTGGCGGTATCATTTACGGTATCACGGGCGAGCTGGTGCACTTCCTCGTTAAGAGCATTGAAAACATCCATGGCAAACGGCGTTGGCGCAACAAGCCTGCTTCTCAAACTTTCGATGCGCTCGTAAGCCTCCTGCTTGATTTCATCGTTTACTCCGCTGAGTGTCCGGGCGATCTCGGGGACCCCTTCGATGTTGTGACAGACGAGCATCAAATCGTTGCCTGCCTTCAGGGCAAGGGCGGCAGCCTCGGCGCTTCCGAAATATTCCTTTATTGCTCCCATGTCCATATCGTCGGTGATCGTGCAACCCTTGAACTTGAATTCCTTTCTCAAAATATCCTGCACCATCACTGGTGACAAGGAAGCAGGCAGGCGGCTGCTGTCAATCATCGGGTATTCGACATGACCGACCATCATCAGATCCACCTCGGCCGCCATTTTGACAAAGGGTTGCCATTCGCGCGCCGTCATTTCTTCACGCGTGCGGCTGACGCTGGGAAGAGCGTGGTGAGGATCTACCGCTGCGGCTGAGTAGCCTGGAAAATGCTTGCCGCAAGAAAGCACTTGCGAAATTCTCATCCCATCGGCAAAGGCACGCGCGTTGTCCACGACCTCATCGGCAGTGCGTCCATATGTGCGACCCTTGAGTGAATTATCGTTCCGCTCATCGACCAAAATATCGAGCACCGGAGCAAGATTGAGATTGAAACCAAACAGGCGCAGCAACTTTCCAGTGAGCAGTCCATGCTGATTGATCAGTTCTCTTTTCCCACGCTCGGCAAGCTGTCTGGCGCTTGGCGGCTCATTCATAAATTCCTTCAGCCTTGAAACCCGGCCACCCTCTTGATCGATGCAAATGATCGGCTCGTGATCGACAATCGATCGCAGCTCGTCCGTCAAATTCCTCAGTTGCGCGGGTTCTTTCATGTTGCGCGCGAAGAGGATGAAGCCGGCTGGTTGTGTGGCTTTCACGATCGCACGCGTGGCCTTGTCGAGCGATGTGCCCGGGACGCCCATGACGATGAACTCGCCGCCGTTAAATGTCCGCATATACACCCCTGCTTACAGTGAAGATGGTCAAGCATTATATATGCTCCGGGAGGAAAACGGATTAATCCCGCTTGCCAAGCGAATAGCGAACGATGTTCCTGCCCCTGCCATCGTCCTGGTTTATCGAGGCGCCTCGATGTCGCGTTTGATATCGCGCACAATCAAGCTCGTCAGGATCGGTACAGCCAGAGGCAATGCTGATGTGATAATGCAAGCACTCACCAGGCAACCAAATGCCATGATGCGATAAAGCTTTTGCTCGTCGGTGGGCGCCTGGCGATGGCTTTCAGTTGGCAGGTTGCTGTGACGCCAGATGGTGATGCCTCCCTCCAGAACAAACAAGTCCACGGGCGAGTCCCTGAGCAGGCAAGCGGCTCGGCGAGCCCTTTTGCCTTGCGTGCAGACGAGCACGACCTCGGTGTAATCACTCAACTGATCGATATTCCGGCAAATTTCGCCAAGCGGAATATTGATGGAGCCCTGGATATGCTCTTCTTCGAATTCCTCGCGCGAGCGAACATCAACAAGGGCACAGGAGTCCTGGCTCCTCAGCAAATTCATCACGGCCCTTGGTTGAATGAATTGGTATGGAACGTCGCTTGTCGCCATGTAAGTACAAACCTGCAGAGTCCTGACCCTGAGACGATCGAGACGGAGCAAACTGCCGTTGGTTCCTTGATTATCGTCCTGGTTCGCGCAGTCTTTCATGGCGCCTTCTTGGCCTGAGCACCACCAACGATGGCAGGTTGATGGCATGCATCCTTGATTCTTTTCTCCTTCTCGTTCCTTTTCAGGATTATCAAACCACTGGTAAACCGTTTCTTACAGGGTGTTAAGCAAGCTTCCAGCTATTGCTTCGTTGTCAAAGGACAACTCGATAATCACCCATAATCGAGTTTGAATGCGGCTTTCCGCCGGTTGGTCGCTTATTCTGCGCGCTCGAGATCATTCCGACCGGGCGCAAAATTTACCCCATATGGGTTATTAACCTTCCCTTGGAGTTTTAATCATAATTAGTCGCAATGAAGCAAGGGAGGGCATAGAGTAATCGTTGTCAGCGTCTATATCATAGAAACTCAGCAATTGATAAGCGTCCGGTTGGAGAAGATTATTGATACCACTGACGATATCACTGTCCAGGGTTCCAGCTCAAATGAGGATTCTGCCCTCGATGAGCTCTTAAAGCTGAACCCGGCCGTTGTGCTCATCGCCGGCAGGGAGCCGACCTCGAACAGTGTCGATATAATCAGGCGGATCAAAGCGGCGCTCTCCGGTATTTCAGTCCTGCTTGTCACCGCTGCTGAGGATATAGAGACAATCAGCCTGGCGATGGTTGCCGGAGCTAACGGATGTGTTTCGCATGAAAGCAGTGCTCAGCAGCTTCTTCTGGCGATCAGGTCGGTGGCTAGCGGCGCTCTCTGGATCGATCCGAGCATGGTCGATCTCTTCATGCAGCGCTTCGTCAAGCTTGGCTCCAACGGCAAAAGATCTTCGACCCCGGAGGCAAGATATCCTTTAGCGGCCAGCGCCGCAAATGACGGTCATCACCCACTTTCACAGCGAGAGTTGCAGGTACTCGGTCTGCTATCCGAGGGGAACAGCAACAAGGAAATTGCCACTAAACTGTCGATCAGCTCCGAAACAGTCAAGCTGCACGTGCGCAGCATCACCAGAAAACTGCAGGCGAGCAATCGTTGGCAAGCCGTCGCCATAGCCATTCGCGACAAGCTTCTCTGATTGGCGCGCCCCTTGACGTTTGGCAACCTTGAACAAATCTGATTCCGATCCGGCTATTGCAGTGCTGGAGGGGCGAGCGATTAGCGTTTCATGCATGGCGGCGTCGAAATGTTGTAGGATTTCTGCCAACGTTTAGTCGATACCAGATGAGGCCCGAAACCAGATGCTAAGCAAGGCGTCAACAGCCATGTCAATTGCGCTCACCGCCGTCCTGGTGACCGCCTTCGTCAGTACCTCCGAGGCCGGCGCCAAGGCGAGCAAGAGCAAGAGTCAGTCAAATCACAAGGCAGGCAAAGATCAGGATAAAAGCAAAGCGACGGCTCGCGATGATGAGGAGGGAGCCATTCGGCGGCAGATCTCCAGCCTGAGCAATGCCCTGACTGCCGGAGACGCAAAGACTGTGCTGTCCTTATTTACCGATGATGGCGTTTACATCAGTGATGAAGGCTCTGAGTTCAAGGGCAAGCCGGCATTGGAAGAGCGGTTTGGACAAGTCTTCAGTGAGTCCGGCAAACAGAAGGTTGAATTAGTTCCTCATACGCTGCGGCTCTTATCCGATAAAGTCGGGCTCGCTGAAGGCTTTGTGTTTCGAAAAGACCAGGGCATAAGACCAGTTCCGGAGACAAGATTCTCATTCGTTTTACTGAAACGCAGCGGCGAGTGGTTGATCTCGAATGCTGTCGAAACGCCTTTTGTTGCTCAGGCGAACACCGATCCTTTGCAGTCGCTATCCTGGATCATCGGCGAATGGTCGGCCGAGAAAAATGGCGGCTTCGTTCATATGACTGCTGAATGGGCGGCCAACAAAAACTTCATTGTCTGCCAGTACGAAACCAAGAAAACCGCACAGGCCAAGCCAGTTGAAAGCCGGCAGGTGATTGGTTGGGACCCGCGCTCAGACAGACCTATCTCGTGGAGCTTTGACGCTAACGGCGGCTTCGGCTGGGGCAATTGGAACAAGGACGACAAGCAATGGAGAATCGAAGCAACCGGAGTGGAACGCGACGGCAGCACTGCCGTTTCTACAAACGTGCTGACGATCAAAGATCAGAACAGCTTCTTGTGGTAATCCATCAACAGGAGCATTGATGGCGTAGCCTTCAACGACACGGAAGCTTTGACGGTTCAGCGCGTGGTGAAGTAGTTCCATCTCTAGAGAGGCCGAATCAGTGAAGATCAGTTTATGGAAGACCGGTACGGTGGCGATCCTCAGCTGCATGCTTGTCGTGCCTGCATACGGTCGTGGTATCGGCGGTAGAGGCATGGGCGGCGGCGGCGGCCGGTTCGGTGGTGGCATGAGTGGTGGCATGCGCAGCTCAGAGATGGGGCGCATGCGCGGTGGTGGGAATGCCTTCCGGGGACAGGGCCAGAGCATGGGCCGGCGCGGCTTTGGCGGCGTCGGTCAGGAAAGACAATTTGGCGGCGGATTTAGTTCCCTGGGCGAATCGCGACCGATGGCGCGGCCGGGCGGAGAGCAGGGATTTGCCAATCGAGGCATGGGTGGTTTTCAAAATCGTGGATTCGAAAATAACGCCTTTCAAAATCGCGGTCTTGAAAATGGCTTTGCCAACCGCGGCTTTGAAAACGGCGCTTTTGAAAATCGCGGTGCCTTCGGCAATAATTCTTTTGGACGGGGTTTCAACCAGGCGGATCATTTGCCTACAGAAGGCGGCTTCGGCGGCATAGCCGGGCTAAAGAACAGAGCACCCAATAAAATAGGCGACAATGATTTGCACAATCAAGGCAATCAGATTCGCAACTCATTCAACAACAATCAATTCAACAATGCCAATGTCAACGTCAATCGTTACGGCGGCTACGGCGGATACGGCGGTTATGGCTCCGGCTGGGCGCATGGATATGCCGCCTCCAACGCTTATCACGGCTATTGGGGCTATCCTGGTGCCTGGTCATGCCCAGGATGGGCGCAAGCTACGGCATGGACTTGCATGGGTTTGACCACTCTGACATCCTTTCTGGGTATGGGCATGATGGCCAGCGGTAGCCGGCAATCCAGCCCCAGCAACGTCACCTACCAGGGAGACACTGTTTACATCAACGGCCAGCCGACAGCATCGCAGGAGCAGTACTATCAGCAAGCGCTCAATCTGGCTTATCAAAATGCTCCTGGCGCGCAGCCATACCAGTCCGCTTACGCGCCGGCATCAGGCAATAATGCAAACTTCGCTCCGGCTCAGGTGAATCCTGCCGCTCCGGCCGATGAAAACTCTCTTGCCTCCGGATCTGCTGAAGAATGGCAGCCGCTGGGCGTGTTCGCTCTGGCTGAGCCTTCGCAAACCGATAGCAATATGTTGCTGCAGCTGGCGATAAACAAACAGGGAAATGTTCGAGGCAATTACATGAACCAGCTTACCAATGAGCGTTCGCAAGTATTCGGCTCATTAGATAAGCAAACGCAAAGACTTTCCTGGAGAATCGGCGATAATAGTAGCACCGTATTTGATACCAGCCTGAACGACATAGTCAAAGACGACAGTCAGGTCCTCGTCCACTACGGGCCGACTAATACCCGGGAGATGGCCTTGATCCGCTTGAACGGCCCCGCCAATCAATCTCCAGGCGATGGCAACAGTCTTCCCGCTCAAGGAACCAGCGTCGGACCAAGCGGCTGATCGGCTCAAGATTGCTGCAGGTACTTGTCCAGCTTCTTCTCTAAAAGCGGTGCCAGCGAGCTTGTCGACAGAAAAACGACCACTTCCTGGAAGGCGGAGACCAGTCTTTGAAAGGCCGGCTCTATGCGAGACCAGTCCTCGGTCTCGAGTTCCTCTTCCATACGCCTGCTCAAGCGTGCCATCTCAACTGCGAAGCCGGCTGATGATGCGCCTTTGACGGAGTGGATAACATCGCGCAGAGCGCGAATACTTCTTTTCTGAACGTGTTGAGTGGCTCGCCGCAGCTCATCTTGGGTGCTCTCGAGGAATGTTTCCACAATGTCGGCCAGACCGCTATCACCGTAAGTATCCCTTAAGAGATTCAGATCGATAGGCGGCTTTTCGCGCCTGGTTGTCTTTTGCGACTGAGCGGGAAGCTCGACGGTCGTCTGACCAAGAAAGTGGGCAGCCTCATATTCAGGAATCCATTTGTAGAGCATCTGCTCCAGCTTCTTCTGATTCACAGGTTTGCTGATGTAATCGTCCATGCCGGCGGCCAGGCATTTGGCGCGGTCTTCCGTCATGGCGCGAGCGGTCATGGCCACGATGGGAGTGTGGTTGCCGCTGGTCGCTTCCAGCCTGCGGATCTCATGGGTAGTCTCGAAGCCGTCCATGTCAGGCATCTCGCAATCCATGAGAATGAGCGCGTAGCGGGTGCGCGCGATCGCCCGCAGCGCTTCGGCGCCGCTGGCTACTGCATGCCCCGCGACGCCCAGGGAGCGGAGTTGCATCAGGGCGACCTTTTGATTGACGGCGTTGTCTTCGACAACCAGAACAAGACTACTCTCGGTGCGCTCGTCCAGGGGCTGATGAGTAATCGTGCTTGCCTGGCATTCCTCAGGCGAATTGAAGCCGAGCACCTCGACAAGCGTGTTGTACAGGCGTGATTGCCGGACGGGCTTAACAAGGCATTCGGCGTAACCAGAATTTTTCGCCTCGCTCAAGATCGACTGATCGTCGGTAGCGCTCATTAGTATCATGGCTGGTGCCTGCTCGCTCAGATCGGAAATGCATCGCTTCGCGAACACGAACGGCGTTTGCGACTCTATGTCGACGAGCACCGAGGCAAAAGGATTGGCGGCGGCGCGCGCCTGCTTCAGCTTGACCAGCGCGTCTTCAATGCTTGGTGTCAGCTCCACTTCCATTCCCCAGGATGTGGCATAATCGCTCAGCACTTGCTCGGACCCTACAGGACCGTCCACAATCAGGAGTCGGGTTCCCCGCAAACATTCCGGCGCCTGCTCTCTTGTTTTGTCGGCAGCCACGGCTTGAAGTGGAATGGTGAAGTGGAAGCAAGAGCCTTCACCCGGAGTGCTTCGCGCCCCGATTTCGCCTTTCATCAGCTCTACGAGCTTTCTTGAGATCGACAGTCCCAGACCGGTTCCACCGAAGCGGCGTGAAGTCGAAACATCAACCTGACGGAAGGGTTCGAGCAGCTCGGGCAGGCGGCTTGGGTCGAATCCAAGGCCTGTATCCCTGACTTCAAACCTGATTCTCGAGTCGAGAATTCCCTCGGATTCCAGCTCGGCGCGCACCAGGATTTCTCCGCGGCTGGTGAATTTAATCGCGTTGGAAATCAAATTGAGCAATACCTGCCTGATCCGTCCTGGATCTCCCCGCACCAGCTTTGGTACTGCAGGGTGAACGAAGGTCATTAGGGACAATCCCTTCTTGCGCGCCTCAGAAGCAAGCAATTCTCCAGTCCCTTCGACGAGATTCACCATCTCGAAGTCAACACTTTCCAGAGTCAATCTGCCGGCTTCTAGTTTGGAATAATCGAGGATGTTATTAATTAGATCGAGAAGCACCTCGCCCGATTTTTGAATGATGCTGACGAAATCTCTCTGCTCAGGCGTCAGCGGTGTGTTAGCCAGTAATTCGCTCATGCCGATTACGGCGTTCATCGGCGTCCTGATCTCGTGGCTCATCGTGGCCAGGAAATGAGACTTCAACCTGGCCGCTTCGATTGCCTCATCACGAGCTTCATTCAGGCGTCGCTCCATTGACTTGCGATCGGATATGTCGCGAATGAATGAACTGAACAGTACCTCATCAGCTAATTGAATCGGTGTTACCGATATCTCCAGAGGCACTTCCGTGCCGTCTTTCTTGCGCCCGGGCATCTCGATGCGCCTGAGAAGCACATCGGATTTGCCGGTTTCAAGATAACGCGAGATTCCTGTTTCGTATGCGTCTTTCAAATCGATCGGTATGATCAAGTCATATATTTTGCGGCCGATCGCCTCATCACGAGTCCAGCCGAAAATCGCTTCCGCCTGCTTGTTCCACTCTAAAACCTCCGAGTTCGATTTCGTCGATATGAATGCATCCTGGGTTTGCTCGAGGACGCTCCGGTTCTTCAACTCGCTGATGCGAAGGGCTGTTTCCGCTACCTTGCGTCGGGCGTCCAGACCATTGAGCCAGCGCGCCGCAAACATAACGACAAGGCAGAGGAAGATCACGAATCCGACAATGATAATGGCAATTGCCGTCCACTGTCCGTACAGTCCGAATTTTTCCGATTGAACGCTCAACCAGCCGATCAGCATAGGCAGTATGATCCCAGCCGGAATGAGCTTGCGAGCCATCACGCCTCCGGTCTCATCGCTGATCAAGGTGGAGGCGATCGAGCCGTCTTTGCGAGCGAAAATCACGGACAGGGAAGTGCAAGCAAACATTATGGCTGCAATCGGGCCGATGTGCAAAAATGTGCTGCCCGGCTCCATGCTCAGTGCAAAGAAATAAAAAATGATGTTCAAAAAGGCGACGCATAAGGGAAAGGCTACCAGTGCCTCGTGCAGCCAGGCTCGCTGCTTGCCCCGCACCAGTAAAACGGCGACGCCCGACAGCGTTAGAAGAAGCGCATTCATCCAGCTAATCTGGCAGCGCGGGGCGGCCTGTATTCCGGTCATCTCCTGCACCATGGAATAGAATCCGCACACCGTAACCGTTGCCGCAAACAGAAGACCCGGCCACTTGAAGGCCGGTGTTGGCGGCTCGAGACACGTGAGAAGCAGCTCCGCCAGCGCCAGAAGCATGAAGCATCCGTAAGCTAAAACAGACAGTCCGGTGGCGGACGGCAGCAAGTTCGCCAGACCAAGAGCCGAAATAAGCAGGACCATTAATGAGAGCTGTGTCGAAACGAACCTTATGTATTCGCAACGAATGGCGGCGTTTGATTCCGGGCTTTCCGACGTCCGCAATGCCGCCAGTCGGTTATAGATTGGCACCACCGGTGATGCTGCCATCGTATCTGATGGCTTGCCCGCATCTGATGGTGCGGGGCTCTCGTGTTTAAATTCGAGCATACATTTTAATTGAGAGAAAAGCTCAGGCGTGAAATACCAGTGCAAGCTGTCCGCGCTTGAGGTTGATTTCCCGCCCTCTTAGCATACAAGCAGAGTGCACATGCCGTTTTTGTAAAGTCTCGGCAATAATCAAACTAAGAGCATTTAGCTGGAGCAATCTTGCCTTAATCGTTTATGAGCGGCAGATCGCACTTACTCCAGGTCGTTTTCATAACCGCTGTTTGGTGCGATTTTCGATCGAACCAGACTTCCTTCTCCACCTGCTCGCGCGTGTAGGCGAACGTGTCCGCCAGTGTGGTATCAGCGCCTTTGGCTGAGAAGCCTTTGATCAAGTGATGGGTGAAAACGCTGTTTTTATATTCCTTTGACTCCCATGATACTTCCTCGGGAAGGCTCGAGCAGATCACGGATTGTCCCGATGACTCCGCCATCGATCGGGCATCGATCTTGAGGTTGCCGCCTGCTTGCGCAGCGCCGCTGTGGCATGCGTCCATGATGATCACCACCCGGTCGGCATGCACCTTGTCCTTTACCATGCGGCTCAGATCTTGAACGGGAATACCGGTGGCATATAAAACTTCTTTATCCGTGTCGTAAGCCACCAGATAATTCAAGCCGCGCGCGTCCATCGCAGACGGGCTTCCGTGCGTCGAGAAATAGACGAGAACCAGATCGTCGGGATTGGCTTTTCGTGGAAGCCAATCATCGCCCAGGCAGGCGAGAATGTTGCCCCGCGTCGCCTCTTCGTTGGTCAAAAGTTTGACATTGTCTTTGTCGAAATGGGCTTGACCGATGAGAAAATTGTAGAAATCAGAGGCGTCTTTATCTGCATAGCGGAGATTTATGGATGCATCTTTGAAGCGGCTGATACCAACCACCAGAGCAAATTTGCGTTTGACAGGACGATTTACGTTTATCACATCCTTTATCCTGTTCCGGTAAATCTCATCCACAGCCAGACCATACTCCGGGACTGAAGAATCGCCCTGCAGCCTCACCTCCTCGAGAAGGCGGGCTGCTGTTTGCCTTTCACTATCAGCGCTTGCTTCCTCCCAGGCTGCCTTCAATGCTATGTAGGCTTGAGCCTGCGTTTTCTGTGTCGAATTCTGCGCTGCGGCTATGAGATCGGAGCCCGTAATCGATCCTTTGAGGTAGGCGAAGATCGGATAGGGCCAGCTCTTTGAGTTCAGTTCTTTCAAGCTGGTATCTAATATGGTGGCGGCTTTCTGATTTTGCTTTTGCTTTATGAGGATGAAGTAGGCGCACAGCGCTAGATAGGCCGAATTCTCATCATGCCAGCCGGCAATGGCAAGCGCTTTGTCGGCATCATCAAGAGCTTGCTGCCAGTGTGCCGTGTGCCAGTTAGTCAGGCAGCGTTTGTATAAACAAGGGATGTATTTAGGCTCCAGGACGAGCGCTCTGTCAAAGTCCGCCAAGGCAAGATCGTACTTTCCTAATTCGAAATAAGCGCTGCCTCGATTGTACAAGCCTGCCGCATCATCTGGAAATTTTGCCAAATAATCGCTGAAGTTGATGACCACGACCTGGTACTGACCGATCATGAAATAACACATGCCCCGCATGTAGAGCGCGCTTGAATCATTGGCATCAATTGCCAGGACACGCTCATAATCTCTGATAGCATCAATGAACCGCCCGAGGCGATAATAAACTCCGGCGCGAGCGCTCAAATAGCGAGGATAATTCTTGCGCAATTCGATGGCGCGTTCGTACGATTTCACGGCATCATCGAGCCGGTTCATCGACGCCAGGATGGCGCCTTCAGTGAAGAAATTGGCTGGATAATCGGGGCGTTGCTTGATGGCCTTGTGAATGTCCTCAAGCGCATCGACAAATTTACCAAGACCAAGATTGGCATTAGCGCGGACGTAACTGCAGGCGGCGCCCAATTCGTGCTCGCCTGCTTCCTTGTCGATCAAATGCAGCGCCTCTTCGAATTTAGCTTCTTTGCACAGCCTGGCGGTAGCGCTGCAGTCCCTGTCCGAGGAACGCGGCGAACTGTTCTTGAAGACGTCGCCGATCACCGAAGAGATGTCCGTATTGGTACTGCGCGTGGTGTCAGGTATCTCGCGATCGTTTGGCAGGCTCGGCAGCAGTTGTTCGATTCGCGAGCTGCTGGAGCGTCCACTGCCCGTGGTGCCGTCATGAAAGTCGCCGGCTGGTATGTCGATGCAGTTGATGCTCTGGGTAATGAAACTGGGACCGAAGAATATAGGATAAGGGCAGGCTCTCGGGGCAAACGGCACGCAGCCCGGATAGAACCCGGGCATGCATCCACCCGGCAGGTATGAAGGAGGGCATCTATAAATGTGAGGCGCCCCGTATGAGAATGATGGATACTGCGGGACGGGACAGTATGATCCTGAAGGCGCGAATCCGCGCATGCGGAATTGTGCATCAGCCACAGGCGAAAAAATCAATTGCCCGCCGGCCACAGCAGTGAAAAACGCCAACACCAGAGCGAGGGACGAGGAGCATTTTCTGCTGTTCATTCTGAGCGTTTCAAACATAGATTCAGCCGCTTTTGCTCGTGAATGGAAACTCGAGAACGGCATTGCCTACCAGAAAGCGTAATGTGCAGCCGTCAAATGCTTCATAAGGAAAGAAAACCTGGAATGTCGCCGATTCACCCGGACCAATCGTCAGCGGCGAGGGTTTGGTGGCCACAACGGTGTTGGCTTCGTTCTGCGCGCCGGCAAAGGCTCTGATCGCCGAATTGCGAGCGCTGATGCGGGCGCCCCAATCAGGAGTGATCGAGGTCCAGGTACCAACCGTTCGAAAAACGCCAGCCCCGAATGGAGTGAAGCCGGCGGTCGTGGTCGAACCGACATTGAATGAGTTGACCGTGTAAGCATAATCGGCCGAGTGCAACAATCTTGAGTACATCAATCGCCCCCTCGAGCCAAGCTCAGCTGCAATCGCCTCTGAGTCAAGGGGAGACAACATTTTGCGCTTAGGCAGCTCGAGCATCAAACTCGGTGAGACCGAGCATGCCGAGATTGACGTTTTACCTTGATTTTGGATAGTCACCTCAGCCTTGAGCAAATACCAGTCGCTTGAATATTCCTGGGCCGTCAATGTAGCAACTGCAACGGCATCCTTGAGATGAACGTACTCAATTTCGTTCTGGCGATTGTACACGCGGGCGGCGTTGGGAATACCATTTTCGCAGCGGTAGTAGACGAGCCCCCGCTTGTTGCCATCGACGGGCATGTACAAAGTGCTGTACTTGTCCTTGATGTCCAGCGCCATTGCAAAGCACTTGCGTGCCTCCGGCATTTTCGCCTGATCGTGGAAAAACATACCTGTCTTATCCAAAAAATAAGCCTTGGTCAAATCGGGCACATCAGGGCATTTGTTCAAGGTGTCCAGAGCCAGCTGGTAAACCGGCTCGCCTTGATCGTACAGTTTTTGCGTGCGATAGAGTTCGCCGAGATCGAGCAAGATCTGCGCAATGCCGGCATCGATATCTCCGGTCGTCTTTCTTCTTGTAGTGATCGCTGCTCTGAGTAGTTGCTCCGCCTTTTTGTAGTCGCCATTCGCTTTGGCTACTCCTGCCAATCCTAATTGTGCTTTGGATGCTTCTCGCTCTCCATTCTGATTTTCAGTGGCAGTCTTGAAGGCCAGATCATACGTCTGCTTCGCATCAACAATTTTGCCTTCTCGCAAAAGCACGTTCGCCACGGCATTGCGTGCTCGTGCCAGTCGCAAGTCTTTTATTCCGGTTTTTTTCAGTTCATGAATGGCATTTGTATATTCATCTTCTGCTGATTGAAGGTTGCCTTGAACCAGGGCATCGGTTCCTTTTTTCATCAGTCGATCGAAGGCTGTTTCACCAGTCTTTGAAATGATGGCATCAAGTGGCGATGAACTCTCCGAACCTTTAGGCTGGTCTTGGGTCTCGATCACCTCACCTGGAGCCGGAAATTGTTTTTGAACCGAGCCTTGCAGCGTCGTTCGTCCGGCGGCATTGTTGCTGCTGGTTGCAGTTTGATTGCCGTCCTCAATTGTATCGGCTGTGCTTTGCTGCTGGCGAAACAGACCTTTAGTCTCATTCGTCTGGGCAAGGGCATTGCTGCCGGCGCTCAACAAGACACTCAATACCGCCGCTCCTGCAGCGAGCCTTTTCAGGCTAGCGCTGCCGCTTTCTTGCTGGACCATGAAGGACCTCCTGATTTTGTCCGCCGGCTGGTTCGTTTCTACTATTCTTCCCCAACTATTAGGGACAGCAATCCATAATTATTGTTGATTCAATCGATCCTATTGTTGAAAAGGAAAGACCCTTTTCCAGTCCTTTTTAACATCGACAACAGTCCACTTATGTGCATCGGCTTGTTGCAGCGCTTTGTCGAGATGACCGATTTTCGAATCGCGATCGTATGCATACTCGCGTTGCTGATCGGTGTGATGAACGAGGATAGCTAATCGCTTACCCGGACCTGTGGTGGTCCATTCGAGCATGGCTCGGTCGCCGTCGGAATTTCCTCCTGCAACAATCGGCCTTCTGCCGATGATCTTCTCGATTGCCACTGGCTTGTTATCACCGTCATCAATAAACTCGATGGTAGACGTTCGTATTATTGACGGGTGTTCGGCATCGCTTTTGTATTTCAGGAGGCAATTGCTGCCGATAATTTGCTCGGGTGGAATTCCATAGGCCTTCTCGGTCCAGGGTCGCATGAATTCGATGCCGCCACCCGATACGATGTATGTCTTGAAGCCGTTAGCTCGCAAGTAAGTCAAAACCTCGAGCATCGGCACATAGAGCAGCTGGGTGAAGGGCGTTTTAAAGCGAGGATGCTTTGACTTCTGGAGCCAGTCTTCAACGACCTTTTCAAACTCATCTGTAGTCATCTCCTCGTGTGCAGAGGCGATCAATTCCATCGATGCGCGTGCACCGCCGGCGATGAGCCCGGAAGGGTCATCCTTGATCGGTTTCTGAAATATTTCTCGTTGTTTATAGTTTGGGTGCTTTTGAACTGCAGCCCTGGCTTGATCCATGGCGAACAGAATTTGAGTGTACATGGGTTGCTCGCACCAGAGGGTGCCGTCATTATCAAAGACGGCGATCCGATCATCGGGTTTTACGAACGACTGACTCGACTCATCTGTCACTGAGCGAACGAAGTCGATGATTGATTGTTTGGCCGCACCCTCATTCCAGGAAGGCAGCGGATCGGACTGAGCGCGGGAGGT
>JAJPJO010000360.1 GCA_021324135.1 Pseudomonadota bacterium | reverse complement strand
GGAACCAATGAAAGCAAAGCAAGCCAGGTCTGATTAGTCAGGCGGGGCTTTGTGGAATCTATAGACAGAAGCATTAGGAGCGCGCCTATGGCGAAAATTCTTTTGGCTGAGGATGACGAGCAGATTGCCCAAACGATCGAACGCTGGCTCCACGCCGAGAAGTATCTCCTGGAAGTTACCGGCGATGGTGCCGATGCATACAACCGCGTGCGCATCAACCACTACGATCTGGTCATTCTGGATTGGTCCCTGCCGGGAAACACGGGCATCGAGATCTGCCGCTCGATGCGCTCAAGGGGCGATGCCACGCCAGTTTTAATGCTTACCGGCAAATCTAAAATCGATGAGATCGAGCATGGATTCGATCAGGGCGCCGATGACTATTTGACCAAGCCGTTTCACCTCAAAGAGCTGGCTGCAAGAGTGAAAGCGCTGCTGCGCCGCCCTCGTGTTCTGTCGCGATCGCTTCTGCGGGTTGGCGATCTCGAGCTGGATGTCGAGTCTGGGACCGTGACCAGATCAGGGGCTGTGGTCGAGCTGATGCCGAAAGAATTCGCCATGCTGGAACTGTTTATGCGCAATCCCAGACAAATCTTCAGCCTTGAGGCTCTGCAAAGCCGCTTGTGGTCTTCTGAATCAGAAGCGTCGACCGATTCGGTTCGGGTTCAAGTTTGCAACTTGAGAAGAAAAATCGATCAAAAAGGCGAACGTTCGCTGTTTCGCGTCGTGCATCGCAAGGGCTACATGCTCGATGTTGCTGCATGCGATGAGAACTCCTGATTGCCGGCTGCGTTTTTATAACTCCACTAGCTTTGCGCGATAGAGTAATGGCATGGGCGATGTCCAAGCGCTGGCGAAGCAAAGCCGGTCTTCCTCACGCCTGATCCAATACGAATTGCGGTAAGGAGAACCAGAAGGTCGAACCATGTCCAGGCTCGCTCTCAACACCAATGGCGCCACCATGCTGCTCGATGATTGCCTTCGAGAATGCAAGACCCAGTCCCGTTCCTCCTTTGGCTCTGGCTGTGGCGGCATCGACCTGTTGAAAACGATTGAACAGTTTCGACTTGAATTCTTGCGGAATGCCGGGGCCGCGATCGACGACACTGAAACGAACACTGCGGTTGTTCGCTTCCGCCTTGATATCGACCGACTCTGCCTCTGGCGAATACTTGATGGCATTCGAGATGAGGTTGATCAGTACCTGAATGATGTATTCCGAATCGGCTTTGACGAGTATGTCATCGGAGCAGGGCACCATATTTAGTGTTATGTTACGCTGGGCAGCGAGAGCATCTAATGCCTGCACCGAACTCTCCAGGAGTGTCGATGCAGGTATTAGCTCGAGGAACATTTCCAATCGACCGGCTTCCAGTTTGTAGACGTCTAGAAGCGTGTTGATGATGCCGATCAAGCGAGCCACATTGGCATTCATCCTGCGAGCCTGCTCTGCCAACGCATCGCGCTCCAACATGCCCTCCTCAAGCAATTCGAAAAAGGCTTGAACCGATGTTAGAGGGGTGCGCAAATCGTGGCTGAGCATGGAAACGAATTCTTCCTTGACTTGCTGCAACTCGTGTCTGGCTGTGATGTCTTGAAATAAAATCAGGCGATGCTGGCCGGAGTCGTCGTTGAAAGATCTGATGATCAACTCACAGTGAAAGGTTTGGTTGTTCGGTTTCTTGATGATGAATTCACCGCTCTGGTCGCAGTTCGTTGCTCGTGAGGCCGGGTTGTCCGATGTTAATGGCTCGCGATTGACGAGCTGCAACGGCGTTTCATCACTCAAAAAATTAGTGATGTTGTGATGAAAAAGATCGGCGTCTGTGCAATCAAGCAGACGCAGGCTTTCTTTATTGTATGCCTCGATCGAACCATCCTCGGTCGTAATCAAAAGGCCGATAGGGATTGCTTCGGCTAAAGTGCGAATGCGCTGCTCACTGTCCTGATAGCGTTGCCGCGCCTTGTTGAGGCTCTGGCTGGCTTGCTCCAGAGTCTTGTCGATTTCAGACGCGTCGCCATACGTGCTGATGCCCATGGTGGCACGCTGAAACAAAGTCTTCAGTCGCGCGAACAGCTCATCTGGTTCTGGTTGCATCGGATTACGACTCCGCGTTTTCGTCGAGCCAATATTACCAGCTCCGGGTTGGCGATTATGCAGCCCTGGTGCTGAGCATCTGAAATCTGCCGGCAATCGGATGCCGGGCCGACATTGTGTAGTAGACGGGATGCAGATGAAAAGCCGGTAAATGTATTGGCAGGCGACCTGTTAGAATGTGTCAATCTATGCGGGTTTCACATGCTTTTGGTAAAAACGAAACTCAATCTCAGCCCCATTCACGGCATCGGACTTTTCGCCGACCAGTTCATAGCAGCCGGGGCGACGACCTGGCGATTCGAGCCGAATTTCGACATCGAGAAAACGGCAGAGGACATAGCCGCCATGCCGGAGCACATCAGGCTCTGGTTCAAGCACTACGCTTATCTCGATTGGCACGTCAATGCGTTTATTCTTTGCGTTGACGACGCCCGCTTCATCAATCACAGCGATGATCCCAATGTTCAGACCGACTACTCCGCGCATGCCTACGGCACAGACTTCGCTCTGCGTGACATTCAGCCGGGCGAGGAAATCACAATCGATTATCGCCTGATTGAAAAGGACAACTGGTTATCTGGAAACTGAGGATGACCGCAGCCCTGAGGCTGCGGCCCGTTTTATCCAAACAGTGACTGCGATGCATTCATCACAGCTTCTATTTTTAGCTCACTTTGAGGCAGGAACCGTTACGTTGGCAGCGGTATCACCGTTGAAAATGATGGTGACCGGGCGTTTTGGATCGCCGTTTGCAATCGCCAGCATGCCGGTGGCGCGCTCTTGATTGGCGATGGCGTTGATCACCATTGCCAGCTGCTCAGGCGTCCAGGTGATGGCTGTGTCATCCGGTTTGCCCGTCAAGGAAAGAACGAGCTTCCGCAAGCCGGAGCCTTCCTCTCTGCGACGATTGGCAATCTCTTTAGCCTGCTCGGTAAGAGTCGCCATGGTGGCAAGGTTTTCTTGCTCCGCCAACTTGTTGGCGGTGGCATTTAGAACCTTCTCGTCCGGAACTGCCTTGCGCAGCTGTACCGGGTAGAAGATAAAGGCATTGGCTGCCTCTTCCTTTGAAAAGCCGGCACCAATGAGCTGCTGGCTGACGATTGACTTGTACTCAGCGAGGATTGCATCCTCGGTTTTTGAGCTTTGTTTCACGGACTCCGTCCATGTATGCTTAGCCACGCCCTGGCGTAAGGCAACCATAGCCATAGCGCGCATCTTTTCAGGATACGTCGAACCGATCGTGGCGAGCACCTTATAGGCGAGGCTCTTGTCGATCTGATACGCGAAGATGGCATCCACCGTCAGGAAGTTGTCATCTTTGGTACCGGTAACGATCGGCGTATTCTTCTCGTCCGCGTATTGCAGATCGATTTCAACCCGCTTGGCGTCAAGTTCCTCAAGATAGAGGAGTGGGTTGACTATCTGTATGCCGGTGCCGTCATAGAATCCATGCTTGATGTTACCAAACATGGAAGCGACGCGAATCGTGCCGGTCGGCACGATGGCTAGCGATTGGTAGAGGGTGACGGCGATGGCAGCGCCAACGCCGACGAACAGGACGGTCTTCTTGTGCATCGGACCTTCCTCGCTGGACGACATGAAGACGAAGCCGGCCGCGGATGCCGCTGCCACCAGCACCAGAAGTGTTATGTACGTCATGTGTTTCTCCATATTGAAGCCACGGGATTGTAATTGGCGGATCCCGCATCCGCCTTTCACAGAGACGTTGCCTCTGGCGAGATAAGCACAGGGAGTGCCTGTCTCGGCAGAGGCATCTGTCGTTTTTCCTGTCGTGTTGCTGCGCGTGCGTGTCTGTCTGATTAATCCTTGTGCCTGAGAAAGAATGATTTTTTAGCCTAATGATGAAGAGGCGCGAATGCAACTCCGCACAGGGCAAGGCAGCGGCTCTGATTTTGCGGCAAACAGCCCCGGATTCATTGTCGATCGACAAAACGTTGCGTTTTCAACATGGCGTAAAAAATTGCGACAATAGGAACGACTGGCGCGAATCCGGGCCGTTGAATTCTGTAATTCACTTGTCCTGAGCTGGTTTCGGCAATGGCTTAGAACAGGCGATGACCGGCAGGTCAAATTTGAACCTGGATGTATGCCACCGCAGGCGGTGACTCGTAATTTTCTTCGCCAGGGCGATGGACTGTTAGCTGACCAGGAATAGAATCATTGTCCGGCGCCGGCTGCAGGAGTAGTTTGTCCACCACCCGAAGATGGATTGGCATTTCCTGCCGTGCCACTGGCGCCTTTGGATTTCCCTTTGGCCATCTTCTGCATGATTGCTTGCCTCAAACGCTTTCTGGGCCGCAATGATTTGCGTCCTCCTTTACTCTGTCCCGCCTGAGCTCCGGCTGCCGCGGCCTGGGGCGCGCCGGTTTGTTGCTGTCCCTGACCGGTTGTCTGAGAACCCTGTTTTTGATTGGCATTTCCTTGAGACTTTGCCTTCTTCATCTGAATCAGCCGGCGCAACGGACCTGCCTGAGCCGCTTGCGGCGGCAGCGTGCCGGCGACGAAGACCATCAAAAGGCTGATGGCTATGAGTTGTGGTGGGCATGTCCTCGTGACTGCTCTCATGAATTCCTCCTGCGCAGTAGCGTTCCCTTCGAGACTGCTAAAGAGTAGCAATAACTCAGAGTAGAATTCATGAAAAACGACACGAAATAGTAGAAATGGCGTGCAAAGGGAGAACCCGGAAGGCAACGCCTTACACATGATTCTCCAATGGCGAAATTTGAATCGGCACGTTCGGCTTCCCAGGTTTGAGAGGCTGAGAACGTGCCGATTTTAGATGGCGCCATTCTTGAAGGACGGGTCTTACTTGACGGTGATGGTCATCTTCCAGGTGGTGCCGGTCTTCTTGTCCTTGACCCAGCTTCCACTGCCGCCGTACCATCCGTAGCCGCCCGAGTAGTCGTAGCGCATCTGCCACTCGTCGATTTCGAGAGTGGTTTTGCCCAGCGACTTGGCTTTGAATGTTATGGTGCGCCAGTTGGGATGCTGATGCGAGCCATGTGACTGACCGGCGACCTGCTGACCGCGGTTCGACTCCGAGATGATGCTCGAGTCGTGAGCCCAGCCGGTGTAGTATTCCCGGGAACGGTTCTCGTCCACGGTTACCTCCAGCTCGTCTCCGACCTTGAGCGTCACTGAGCCGCCGTTGTCCTTCATGTTCTTCTTGATCGTGTAGCTCGTCTGGCTTGTGCTGCCGGACGAGCAGCTCGAGGACTTGGTGCCCATGTTCGTCCTGCAGATCTCGCACTCATCGAGTGTGGTGCTGCAGTTCGGGCAGAGCTTGTGATAGTCGTTCGCCACGGTCACCTGACAGTTTTGGCAACTTCCGGCAACCTTGCGCCACGCGTAGCTTGTACAGTTTGGACACAGCATAGTTTGTTCTCCGGAATCGGGTGAATGAGGAAAACCGCGGCACCGAATGTGGTGTGAACACAAACGGTGCCGGCGGTTACCAGTGCGGTGCCCTTAGCCTTCCATGCGCCGGCAGTGACTGCACCAGCGGCGCTCGATCTTCTCGGGCGGAACGATCTTGTGGAAGTTGGCGGCGATAGCCAGAGCGTGCTCGGCGGGCGGGTTCATCTGGAAAGCGGCTTCCTGCTCGTCGTAGGGCAGGGGCAGTTCGCCGGGAATGGGCGGCTTTTCCGTGAACTTGCAGGAGACCACCAGGAAGCCGCTAATGTGGGGCGGCTGCGCGGGTTTCCTGGCCTCGGGCTTCTCGGTCACCACCGCATCACCTTCGAGAACAACGTTCTCGGCGGCGGTTTCGCTGTCGGCGGGCACTGCCTCGCAGGCAAAGCTCGCGGCAGCCGCACCGCTGGTGGTGTCGGCAGGCGTGAAGGCGAACGAACGCCCATCCACGCCCCGCTCCAGCTCGGACAAGCCGGGCTGAATCTGGCAGGTGAGGATGGACTTGTCATCGAGGGTGACTTCGACGTCGGTCTGGTGTGGAGTGTTCACGCGGATCTTGAAGGGTCCGTGCGGGATTCTCACCAGGGTGATGCCGCCCTCGAGCAAAACGTTGAGCGGAACACGACCAGGCGTATTCGCGTTCAACACGTCGATTGAGATGCCATGCTTCGTTTGCATCGTCTTGACTCCTTTTCAGGTTTGAGCCTTTGACTTGGTTGGTTTGGTAGAGCAGAACGGGCTGGCGACAAGCCGGCACAGCCCGAGCTTGCGCCCGAGCCATCCCGGCTTCCGACAACCCATGGCTATGGGTAACGCTGCTGCATGACTCTGTTGCCATAAGAGAGAGATGCGATTCTCATCCTCACGGTTTCAAGTCGTCAGGCAGATAGCGTTCCTTCACCTCACCGTCCTCGTCGCAGACATACTCGTAGGGGCGCGGCTCTCCCACCGGGCGACCCCAGCGGTCCTGAGCCTGCTCCATGGTGATCAACCGGGCGGGACGACCCCAGACCCGGCGGGCGTGACGAACCGTATCACGGCACTCCGACTGGAGCAGGAAGCCGAAGGTCGGGTCGAACACGTGACGCAAGGTCAACGTGCCGGACAGATCCGATGAAAGCGGACCGCCGTCCACGACTTCGATGTCCGGAATGCTGTGGCGTCCAGTGCGGAGCACCGCCATCGTCCGGAACTTCTTCTTGTCCGCGTCATAGCCCATGATCAGCTGCAGGATGGTGCCCATGGTTTGCAGCGTCTGAGCCGGCACCGGGAAGGGTGGCCAGCCCTGCTGCTGCAGGTTCTGGGACGTCTGAGCCATGTTCATCCAGGTCTCGACGATCTCGCCGATCTTCTCGAGGGAAGCGTTGGTCAGCTTCTCTTCGATGGGATGGAACGAGACGGCGTCGGCGAAGCCCGAGCTGCGCAGTTGACGGCTGATGATGCCGGCGACGCGATGCAGCCATTCGAGGGCCTTGTCGTTGATGTCCTGGATGAGCTCCTCGTTGAGGAACTCACGGATGAACGACTTGTCCTCGTGGTTCTTGCGAACCTGGAGCATCTTGTCGCGGTTGCGCTTGATGGTCTTCACCTTGTGGTACTCGCCGGTCCACTCGATCACCTTGCCGTCGGCGGTGCGATACTTGAAGTCCGACTCTTCCTGAGCGTCGGCCTCGGTTTCCTCGCGCACCGTATACGATGGCGCATCGACCTCGATCTCGCCTTCATCGTAGCCGTACTTGCGGTCGATGTAGTCGAAGATCTCGAGACCGAGCGTGTAGGGATCGAAGTAGAACGCCGTCGCCTGACGGTCGTGCATCGACCAGTAAGAAGGCATCTCCATCAGCCAGTTCATCGGCAAGCCGAGTTCCGGCTGGAGAAGGAGGTGCTTCTCCCAGTACGACGCCCAACCTTCGTTCATGATCTTGGTGCGCGCCTGCGGATGCAGGTAGAGCGCCTCGTCACGAACGACTGCCAGCATGCCGCGCTCCTCGTCGCCAAGACGGGGGTTGTTGCGCTGGTCCATGATGAACCCGAGAACGTCGCTGGTCGGCTTGATCGGGTCCCGCTTCAGGATGGCGGTGATCTCGTCGATTTGCGACTGGATGCCCTGGGATTCGAACTGGCTGGACTCAGCCTGGCGCAGCCGCTGGCGCAGCTCCACCAGACGATGCTCGAGCTCCTTGCGCACCATCTTCTCGGGCACCTGGTCCTTGATGGCAGGCACCCAGCCGACGTGGTCGTCCAGAGCATGAGCGGCGTCGAGAATGAATTCCACCTTCTCGACACCATAGGTGGGGTCACGGGTCAACTTCTTGATGAACTCCGCCCCCTGCGCCAGCCGCTCGATGATCGAGTCGGCGCCGCAGTCGGCGAAAGTGTTGTTGTTCGCGAAGAAGTCCACGTGTCCCCACTTGGCGTGGGCCATCACCAGAAGCTGCATGGGCAGCCTATTGGTGATTCCGAGGTAGCAGAAGCTGGGGCTCGAGTTGATCACAGCCTCGAAGATGTGGAAGTTCGATCCACCCTTGATCTGCTGTTCGTACCTCTTGCCGAAGCTCCAGTGCCGGTAATGGCTTGGCAGCATCACGTAAGGGATGAGCCGCACCATCTGGTCGTCGGTGACCAGCTCGTAACGAGTGGGGAAGGGCCGGAGGCCCATGCGAACGCCCGCTTTGGTCAGGCGTTCGTCCCACATGCGAATGTGCTTGATGAGCTTCTCGTACATGGTATGACCTCCTTACGCTTTCTTCTTGTCCTTGTCGAGGATCTGCTTGAAGGCATCCGGCACGTCTTTCAGGCTGTCCGCCTTACCCATGCCGACATGCTTCTTGATCTCCTCGGGCAGGCCCAGAAGAGCTTGGCCGCCGGACTGCCAGCCACCGCCGCCCCAACCCCAGCTAGAGCCGCCCACCTCGAGGTAGCCGGCGTAGTTGAAGTCAGTTTTGATGAGCTTGGTGTACCAGCCGCGGATCACGTCGTCGCCGTCGAAGAGCATGCCGTCGGTAGCCTGGAACAGATAACGGTTCCAGGTTGAGGCGGGGAACTCCGCTTGAGCGATGTCGTAAACCATCTGATACGCCGGCTCGGCAACAGTGCCGCCGCCCGCTTCGATCTGGAAGAACTTGGTTTCATCTTCGACCCGGAAGGCGTGAGCGTCGTGACCGATCATCACCACCTTCACCTCCTTGTACTTGTTGCGCAAGAACAGAAGGTTGAGCACGAAGAACGCTTTGGCGATCATGAGAGGCTCGCCGCCCATAGAGCCGGACCGGTCCAGGACGAAGAAGACGACCGCCTTCGACTCGTCGTCGAGCGTCTCTTCCACGCGATTGTACCGGAAGTCCTGCCTGTGGAACGGCACATCGCTCGGGGTGGGAATCTTCTTTTTCTTCGATTCCTCCTCGATCAATGCCGCGTATTTCGGATCGTCAGGGTTGGCATTGCGCATGCCGATAGCGCGCCGGATGCGGGCCCGAGCGGTGTCGCCTTTGCGCAGCCGCGGCTTCGGCCCGGTGGGCTGAATACCGCGGAACTTGAAGGCTTTCACCTTGGTCGTGGCCAGCTGCTTCTTCAGCATGTCCGGCAGTTCCATCTCCTGGAAAAGCATCTCCAGGATTTCGTCGAGGTCGAACTCGACGTAGATCTCATCAGCCGGGTCGGTGCCCGCCTGAGGACCTGATCCGCCGCCGCCGCCTTGCGGGTCGCGTCCATAGCGCCAGCGAGGCTCGTAGCCGCCCGAGACCGGTACCTTGATCTTGCCTTTGTCGCCGAAGATCGGGTTGCCCCCGATAATCTCCGGCAGCTTCGGCCTGACCTGATCGCGGATGCGATCGCGGTGCCGTTTGCGGTCCTCTTCGGTGCGATCACCGCCATGAGGATCCGGTGGGCTGACGACGACGTCGGCGATCACTTCGCCGATCACATTCCGGGTAGTGAGCGTCAGTGGAAACGGACGCGCACCCGGGTCAAAAACCGACACGCTCGAGAGATTGTCCTTGACCGTCGGGTCGGGACCGGTCTCGATGCGCGGGGTGATGTCGTTCGTCTTTTCAGACATGTGGATTACCTCCGCTTCGTAGGTTCAAACAACGCCTCGGAATGAAGCGCCGTTTATTCGGAATGAGAAATGAAGCCAGGTAAGTGCTACCGCTCAACAAGAGCAGCCAGCAAAAAAACGAAGAGGGGCAGAAGCCAGCGCTCAAGATGAGTTGCCGAAGCTTCTCACTTGAGCGCTTAACCCTGCCCCTCCCTTACCCACAGGCGGCTCGCACCACCTGCGGTATCACGTCGTTTGCAGGCCACTTCCCAGCGACGCGTACTTCCTTTGTGAGGTATCAGGGATCAGGGCGCTGTCTACAGGCTGACCTTGCGGTGAGCCTATCGTAATCACCCAGGATATCTCCGGGCAAGCCCGTTGGTAATCCTGAGGGTTACAACAGTTCCCTGATTGACTCCCCGATTAGACCTCCTTCAAGAAGTCCTTCGTCTCCTCGGCTTCCTTCAGAACCTCGTCAGCGGTGTACTCATCGAACCCGTGTTCGGCGATGAGACGCTCCTTGACCGAGGCCAGCTTGCGCCGATCCTCGTCGGTTCCGGCGTTAGCCGAGTTCAGGATGCGAGCGGTGTCCTTCACCTTGGCGCACACGAAGCGCTCGATGGCGCGCTGCAGCGGCTCGTAGCAGGTGTACGGCACATCGATGGTCTGGTTGTCCGTCATGTAGGCGGCAACCACCGAAGCGACTTCGGCGCGGAAGCTCTTGGCCTGAGCCGAGGTGATGTTCAACTCGGGGTCGGCCTCGATCTTGCGCATGAAGTCCTCATCGGGACCCGAGCGGTACATGGAGCCGGAGTAGGCACGCACGGTCGTGTTGCGGTTGAACGCCTGGACGTTGTCGAAGTACTTCTTGAACACGTCCTGGCACTCCGTCTTGAAGCCCTCGACCATGGCGGCGAGAACCAGACGGGCCAGCCGCTTGCGCCGCCACTCGTCCATCTGACGGGAGACGAACTCGCGGTACTGCTTCTGCAGCTTCTCATCCTGGATGAGCCGGATCGAGTCGTAGAGCCGCTCACGCAGCTCACGGCTGGAGATGGCACGGTGCTTCGCGACCGCTTCGGACGCCAGCCCGGTGATGAGCTTGGTGATGAAGCGAGGCGAGATGCCGTCCATGCCTTCCCACGGCGACGCCTCACGCTTGAGGGCGCCGACGTCGATCTTGGTGCCCATGCCACGCAGCCGCGACTCGTCGCCGTTGTAGGCTTCGAGCTTGATCATCAGGTCGGCGACCTGCTGAGACGGCTCCAGGCGGGTGAGCACTGCGAAGCGAGCCAGGTAGGGGATGATGGTCGGCTCGGGGTGGACGCCGCCCTCGCTCTTCGGCAGAGCAAAGTCGGACGCGCCCCACTCCTTCTCGATCACCTTCTCCATCTCGGAGGCTTCCAGGGGGTACGGCCAGTTGACCTGCACGAACCGGTCAAGATACGGCTCGTTCTTGGGGTCGTTCTTGAAGTCGCGGAATTCCGGCGCGTTGGAGTGGTAGATCAGGACGCCGTCCCAGTGCAGGTTGATCCGCATCGGGTCGGGAGCGGGGATGCTCTTGTCCTGCGTCGCCTCCAGCACGGAGCGGTGCGCTTCCTTCGGGTTCTTGAAGCCCTCGACGAACTCCAGGAGACCGCGGTTGGACAGGTTGTACGCACCGTTCAGCTCGACAGAGCGGGGGTCGGAGCGCTCGACGTTGCCGAGCACGGAGATGTTCTCCTCACCGATCATGACGCGCATGTCGAAGTTGAGCGGCTGCACTTCCTTGACCGAGCAGATGCCGATGGCACCTTCCTGGTCGTCCGCGAAGTAGAACGAGTGGATCGGATAGTCCCACAGCTTGTACGTCTCGCTGGCGTCGATGTACTTGCCGATCACCCGGTCCTTGACGAACGGGTCGGGATATCCGAGGTTGGCGCGAGTGGCGCGGGGCAGACCCATGGCGAAGACGATTGCCGACACGAGCTGCTCGGGGTCTGCGATTTCGCACAGACCGTCGAAGCTCGCCTCGACCTCCGCCGCCTTGAACGCCTTCTTCGCGTCGCGGTTGGAGAAGTTGAGGTTCAGTTCCTTCAGACCGAGTTCGGTCAGGATGGTGCGCCGGGCTTCGCGAGTGCTGTTCGCGGCGCCGTCCATGACCATCTTCTGCGCCACCTGAGGAATCAGGAAGAGCAGGTTGAGCGGGTTGCACCGCATCGGCGAGTGAGCCGCGAACGGCACGGGCTCGCTGGTCTTCAGGATCTTCTTCAGCTTCTTGACGAACTGGGACTTACCGGAGCCCTTCGGCCCGATCAGCACCAGCACCTGCTTGTCGGCCTCACCACCGTGGATCGCGGCGCCGAAGTAATCGGACACGACCTGGTGGATGTAGGGCTCGATGCCGTAGAACTCTTCGAACGCCTTGTAGGCGACGATCGGCCGGCCGTAGATGCGCTCGAGTTTCTCGGAGCGCACGACGTTGACACCCTGCCGGACGATCAAACGGAACATGCGGGCCTTCGCCGATTCGACGTAGCCCGGATGAGCGATTGCCTGGGGGAGGAAACTCTTCAAGGTGCCCTTGAAAGGCTCCTCAGGGAGGAAGAACCTGCTGCGCTCTTCCCCGGAAACCAGGAACTTGTCATTGTTGGTGGACATGATTTTCACCCTTTCGTGACTGGGTTTGGTGTGTTCAGAGTCGTCCTAGACGGAGCTCTTACTTCCACAGTTCGAACTCTTTGAAGTAAGCGAGCGCCGCCTTCCGACAGGGCTCGGAGTAACCGAAGCGGTCGAACCGTTCGATCGATTCGCTACGCAACTTGCGCTCCTCTTCGTTGAGGTTCGTCTCCTCGGTGAGAATCTTCTCGACCTTGGTGGCGATCTCTTCGTCGAGGATCTTCTTGATCGCGCGCTTGATGTCCGGGTGCGTTTCCCACGTGAACTCGACGGTCTTTTGCGGACCATCTTCGTCCTCGCGGCGCGCCGAAGCCCGCATGAGCTCGATGAACTCGGACTCGAGCGAGCGCCGGAAATCAGCTGCCTCTTCACCGGACTTGCCCATGGCGTCCTCGATCTTCTTCAGGTGGTCGAGCGCGATGTTGATGTCGCGACCGAACCGCTCGTCGAAGACCTTGTCCTTGCCCTTGGCCCAGGCGACCGCATGCTTGTGGTAGCGCCGGAACATATCCTCGGCGCGAGCCTGGTAGTCGGGCGAGAACGCCTGCAGCACCTGGGCCTTGAGCAAACGCCGGTACTCCGCCTCGATCAACTCGGGGCTGCTGTACTTGGACGTCGCCATGCTCAGGTACTTCTTGGCCCGCTCGAACACCTTGCGATTGGCATCGGGCAGACCGGGGCGAGAGAGCTCGCGTTCGATACGGGCACGCATGTAATGCATCGCCTGCAGAGCAGTGACGCACTGATGCTTTTGGCTCATACCGAGGTCGCAGAGCGCGCTGACGGTGGAGAGCATGAAGCTCATGTCGAGCCCGGTACGCCCCTCGTCCTCGCCGGCGAGCATCCAGAGGTCGGCGACAGAGTAGTTCTTGTCGTCGCTCTCGGTACCGGAGCTGGACTTGGTCTGGGCGCCACTGCCGTAACCGGCAGCACCGCCGTAACCCCAGGGGTTGGTCGGGCGCGCATTGACGGAGCTCATCTTCTTCTCGATCAGGAGCGGTTCGCCGTTGTACATGCGAATGCGCTGATCGAGCTTGAGCCCGCCTTCAATGTCCTCCTTCATGCGGCTTGCCACAGCCGTGGTTGCGATCAAGCGCAGCGCGAGCGGATCCAGGGTCGGAAGCGCCTTGAGCTGCTTCATGAAGTCGCCGTACGCAGTTACTTCCTCACAGACTGCAGTGATGTAGTCCATGACCAGAACGTCACCGCGACGGTGCCACTTGCCCGGATCTTCCTGCTCCTTGACGAAGCGGAGCCAGGCACCTTCGTTGGTCTCGGCAATCAGGAGCTGATCGAGCGGGATGAAGCCGCTCGCCGACTCGCAGTCGACTGAGGAAGCCGGCAGACGCCGACCCTGAGTCGCCTCGAGCAGAACCTGGAGCTGGCTGACCGAGCCAGCTTCGGCGCCCTTGGCGTCGAATGCCTCTTGCAGACGGGCGATGCCGCGGTTGCCCTGCCTCAATGCGAGCGGCAGGCTGCATCCCATTCCGGGCGCAGCTGGCGTCCACACCGAGATACCGGCGTTCCGCGATGAGAGGCGCAAAGCCTCGACCTTGAGCATCGCCAGGTTGGGGGACTTGGCGGTCTGGCTTTGGCAAGCCTCGCCCTCGCCGTGGCTGTGGTCGTCGCCCGTGCAGGCGTGACCTTCACCGTGGCAGGTGTGCGGCTTGTTTTCGGCCGGATGCTCGATGCCCATGAGAGTGCGGAAGCAGTGCCCGCAGGGCGGCTGCGCCACCTTCATGAGGTCAGCGAGTTTGTCCTTGACCACTTCGCCCGCCGTATTGCGCTCCAGCATTCCAAGAGCTTCCGAGAGCTGCGTGAGCCGTTCCTTTGAAAGGAGGGTCAGCAGGTTCATGGGGCTCTCGTGCTCGGGGCACCCGGCGACGGCATAGACGATCTGGCCTTCCAGGACCTTGATCATATGGTCGACGAGGAACGATTTACCGCACCCCGGCGCGCCGAAGATCAAGACCATCTGTTCCAGTTCGTTGCCGTTCCCAGCGGCGCGTTCCATGCGCTTCATCAGTCGAGCGACGATGCGCTGACTGCCGCGCACACCGGCGAACGCCTTGTAGCTGGGGATTCGCATCGAGCGGAGCATCCTGAGGTAGGGCTGGCGGTCAGGATGTGCCGTCTCGATGTCTTCCTCGCCGAGTGCCTTGACGGCGCGAACGAACAACGCTGCAGCGGTGTCCGCCCGTTCGGGATTTTCCTTGAGCGAGCCAAGGAAGTCCGAAAACGACATGGTCTCAGCGACAAGCGGCTCCAGCCCGAGCAGCTCGTTGAGACCAGCTGAGTTTTTCGACATAGTTGTCCTCCGTACGTTGGAGATTTGGCTTAAGCCAGGAAATGTCGATTGACAGATGAGGGCGCCAACAAAGCCTTGCCTTCAGGGTGAAACCTTGTGCCAACGCTTAAACCAAGACGCCGTGCAACGCTGTTATGCGCAGCACGGTGCGAACGGTTGGCGCGGCACGCGGCACACTAAGAAGGTAGGAACTTGGCCTCGAGTGATACCACGTGGTTTATCACTCAAGCAGAGCGCGATCACCAAAGGCATTCCAGCCAGTCGTGACCGTGCACCGTCGCGCTAACACCTGCATCTGACAACAAAGAGTCCACATCAGGTCCGCATAAGAACGTCTACCGTTCTTGGAAACTCCACCCGCGAGCTTTGTGGCTCGTGGAATGAAACGAATGAATCCTATGCGAACTGTCGTGGGCAGACTTGGCGATAGAGTTTCCAGAAGAAAACGAAGAAACGTTCGGTAGATGTGTAACAAACTATCAAAAGACCGAAATGTTTCAAAACCCGAAAACGCCCGCCACTTGCCATCTTTCAGACATGCTAAAGAAAAGGTTAAATTAGCCGTCCCGGGCATTAAAATGCGCCGGATCTTGAAAACTTGAATGTTGCGTAATATCACAAAAAGACCGGTTGTCATGCGACCATTATTGTTAAGCGATGTTATCGATTTTTGGGGTATCTTTAGAGGTGCTTCGTTTTTCCGCTTGGCGTCCGAAAACGCTTGTAATCAAGCGGTTTGGAATAGTTAAGGAAACATGAAATGTGTAGCGAAGCTATGTTAACGCTTCGGCAGCTGGTTGAAATTTTTGCCCGAATTTGGCTGTAGGTAAGGGTTTTCGGCAATATCCCTGTATGCGCTGTCTTTCAAAAAGTTGTATGTGTCCGAGTTAATCCAGGCAACAAAGTGGTTCTCTTGCTGTGGAGCCAGGCAGCAAAGCGGTGCTCTTGCTGCTAATCCAGGCGGCAAAGTGGACAACAAAGTGTCCTCTTGCTCGTAATCCAGGCAGCAAAGTGGAGCCCTTGCTGCCGATACAGGCAATGCACTGTGCTCTTGCCGGTAGTCGAGGCGTGCTTCTGTTGGTTGCAAAGGGCTCCGCTAGCCGAGTTAACTGCCTCGCTTCAAGGAGCAGGCATATGCCGTCAGTTTGCCCCTTAGGCTGTTATGACGATTGAGTCAAATCTCTTGACGTCAACCGGAATTCGCCGGTTGCCGAGACAGTCTCATCTCAATGGATTCGAGCTCCTCTTGTTAGCCGAAGGAATAGCGTGTTATGACGATTACGTCATATGAGCCTAAGAGTGTTCCGGTCGATGTCCGGCGGCTCGCTTTGGCGGCTTGTCAAGTGCTCAGTTCTGAGCTGCTTTCTGGCGCAAGTAAGCGTCTATAAAAGGATCGAGGTCACCGTTTAAAACTGATTCGACATGCGGTGTTTCGTACTTGGTTCGCACGTCCTTCACCAGCCGATCGTCAAGTACATAAGAGCGGATGGCGTTTCCGAAGGATGCTTGCACGGTTTCGCCTCGCAGTCTGGCCATCTCTTCTTCACGCTCGGCCTGCTTGCGGGCCAGTAGCTTGGAGCGGAGAATTTCCATCGCCAGAGCACGGTTTTGCAGCTGGCTCCGCTCCTGTTGGCACTTTACAGCGATGCCTGTTGGCAGGTGAACGATTCGCACAGCCGTCTCAACCTTGTTAACATTCTGGCCGCCGGCTCCGCCGGAGCGCATTGTGTCTACCTCGATTTCGTCGTCGCGAATTTCAATTATCGAGTCGATGTCATTCATTATGGGTGTGACATCTACGGCGGCAAAACTAGTCTGGCGCGAGTCATTGCCTTGCTTGAAAGGAGACTTTCGCACCAGCCGGTGTACGCCCTTTTCTGCCGATAAGTAACCGTAAGCGAAAGGCCCTTCAACTTTGAATGTGGCGCTTTTTAACCCCGCTTCCTCACCAGGTGATTGATCGATCAGCTCGGTCTTGTAGTCGTGTTGCTCGCACCAGCGCAAGTACATACGCAAAAGCATCTCCGCCCAATCCTGAGCGTCGGTGCCTCCGGCGCCGGCGTTGATCGTAACAATAGCGGAAGATTCATCATACTCACCCGAAAGCAGGCTCTCGAGCTCGTAGCGCTCGAGCTCGTGTGAGAGCACTTTGGCCGCCGCGCCCACCTCGGACTCGATATCTGCAATCACTTGTTCGTCGCTCTCTTCCAGAGCGATGTCCACCAGGTCCATGAGGTCTTGTACCTGTTTTTGCCAACCTTCATAGCGCTCGATCGTTTCTTTCAAACGGCTGAGCTTCTGCGAAACATCTCGGGCATTGTTTTGATCCTGCCAAAAGGCGGGCTCTAGCGTTTGTGCCTCGAGCTCGCTGACTTCTAGTTTGAGCGCGTCAGTGTCAAAGATAGTGGCTGACTTTTGTCAGCCGATCATCGATTGCTTCGAGCTCTTTTTTAAGTTCGGAAAGAATCATGGTTCAAACAATAGCACAGGAATGAGTAGTTGCATGCATCATGAGAGCAATTGCAACAGAGGGGTAGAGGGTTTGTGCATCACTCCAGATGCAGAGGCACTTCAAAAGGCGATTGCGGGCTGCCGATGTCATAGTTTTCAATGTTGCGCATCGAGAACTGGATTTTGCCTTCTCTCTTGCACTTCAAACCATTCACCTCGACGCTGACATCCACAATCGTCGGTATGTTTTCGATCTCGGGCGTCACAACGGCAATGCTGCTGTCCGAGCAAGAAACCACTTGACCTTGGGCTCCGTTGAAGGTCACTTTCACATCTTTGGCATCGTTGCCGAAGTGTTTACCGCTGATTGTCAGTTGTTGTTGCGAGCTGATTGATACATGGCTGAATTGCGTTATTTCAGGTTCTTCGGCAATCTTCAGGGTGAGCGCTTTTTGTTTGACACCAAATACGGTGAATTGCACAGTAACCGTGCCGTCGGAATCCATCTTCAATCCCGTGGGAACGCGGAATTCGACTGCCTCCGGTGAGGCGCTGATGATAGTGGCGGTTTTGCCTCCAACAGTGCATGTATATGCCTTCATGTCCGATGGCAATAATTTTCCAAGTCCCTTAACCACCTTGCCGGGTGCAGAAGATTTGGGAGAAAGTGATGTAATGGTCGGGGTTTGCTTAGCGGACAGATTCCAGCTGAAAGTCGCGCCCTTTGCTCCAAACGATTCGAAGATAATCTGCGTTTCGCCTGGCGTGAGGGTATTGGTCATGTCCAGGGTGAGAGTGCTTTTGCCCTTGAAGCTCTTATCGGAGAACAATAGTCTGCCCGATAGATAACCGCGAATGGCGCGCATGGACGTCAGTCCCTCGCCGCCGTTGTTAATCGTCATGGTCAGCGGCAAGTTTTCCTGCCCTGGTTTTAAAACAATTGAGTCGGCAAATTGCTGCCACTTCGTGCCATTGGTGGATGAGTGCTTGGTCGTCTTGACGATCCAGATTAGCTTCTCTTTCTTCTTGCCCGTGGTACTAGATGCGGTACCAGTTTTATCACCCGGTTTTGCGCCGGCTTTGCCCTTGGTTTCGGTTCCAGCCTTCTCGCCGGCAATCGCTGCTTCGCCACCTTTGGCGGAAGCTGTGCGGGAGCCCTTTGTGCCAGTCACCGAACCTGCCGAAGCGGTCGTTTCCGTGGCGCTCGACCGGGACGATTTGGCAGCCCCTTCGGTGGCTGGCGCGGCGCCCGGTACGCTCTTACCTTTGGACTTGCTGTTGTAGTCTTGTACGTAGGGGTTGTTTTCAGCGATTTGCTTGTTGCTTCCCGCACTTGCATCGCCCGGAGCGGAAAATGCCTGCTGCGGCACCGCAACACTGCCTGCGACACTGGCGCATAAGAGCAGAGAAAGTGCCGAGAACATCGGTTTGGGTTTTGTCACGAGGTTGGACATTTCAAAGAACCTTTCATCGCTGATCCAGACAACCCGCCATTGAGCGAGTGTGTCAGCCCTTATTATAAGTGCTTATCGCTATTGACGACTATATATCAGCCCTTGTGTCGGAATTATGCGCGCTGATTTATCGAGATTGTTGCAAGATGTTCTGAAGCGATTCTAGTAGATACTATAGTAGCAATTCGGGCGGGAAAAACGGGGGCAGGAGCAGCGGAAATGGAGAGAGAAGTGGAAAAGCAAGGGCGGTGAGCAGCGGAAAAGCACCGAAAGGCAAGGGCAGGCAACAGGGGAAAAGCAGTGGAAACTGAAGAAGTTCGGGCGCTTAAAGCCTGAACTCCCTCAGTTTCCATCTGAATGTGGTTGGACTGGTGGGTGGACCGTGGCCGCCTGGCTCTATCGCCGCTCGTCAGCCGCCTGCCCGTCCGCCGTCAGGCTGCTCGTGAATTGCGCCGGAGGCGGAATCCGCTGCGCATGAGCAAGAAACCCATGATGGCGAAGCCGCAGCCCAACACATAAGTGATCAGCCGATTGTCGAAGATGTAGGGCGTCGCCAGAATGCCATCCAGACCCAGAGTCAGGTAGGAGAGCCCAGCGAAGATCTTCTTGCAATACTGAGTTTTGACATCACGGCTCATCGCACCCGCCATAAAGGCGCCAAGCCCGATCAGTGCACTGATAAGCGAAACGACCAAAAGTCCGATGGCGAAAGGACCGGCTATCTGACTGAAGGACTCAAAATTGATGGTCATGCGAACCTCCTGTTTGCTGTCTCGCGCAGATTGCGCAAACGATGTTTCGGTGTGATAGCTGTTGCCCGCTGTTTGTCAGGAGATCCACCAAATGCAATCAGTTGCATCAGGGAAGGCTTACAAACCAGCAGGAGCAGTATGTTTGGGTTAAGGAAGAAAGAACGATAAGCAGCAGTTGGCTCAAGCCTAGCAGCCAAAAAAGCCCCTTTTCAAGTTTATTGTCAATAAGGCGGCGGCCTCAAGTTTTCGAGAGTGAGCTCAAACCAGCCATCAGCGACAACTGCGAACGGCCATCAGCGGCTAACTCCAATCAGCCATCAGCGACTAACTGCGAACAGCCATCTGGCTTAAGAATTGCTCGACCTCTGCTCGGCTGGGCAAGGCGGGAATGGCACCGGCTTTGGTGCAGGCGATTGCGCCAATTGCATTCGCCCTTTGAATGATGGCGGCAATCTGCTCGAGGCTCAAATCGTTAAGGGCGGAACGGCGCGATTTTGCGTTTTTGACATGCTCGAGCAAACCGCCAATCACGCCTGCGTTGAAGCCGTCTCCGGCTCCGGTCGCCTCCACTAAAGTCACGGAAAAACCAGGCACCGTCTTGCCTCCCTTGGCGGTACTGAAGTACGCCCCGCGTGAATCGAGGGTGACAATCATGATGCCGAGATCGTGCTTCTGCCTCAGTTTGTCAGCCTCTTTGAGGTCGCGCGAGCCGGTCAGGAAGTGCAACTCGTCTTCGTTTATCTTGACGAAATCCGCCCAGGCAAGTGTGTTGAGAATAGCGTTCCGGCAGGCTTCCTCGCTCGGCCAGAGACGCAGACGAACGTTAGGATCGTACGAGATCAACATGCCGTTTTGCTTCGCCAGTTTGACCGCCGCTTCGGTGCTGCTTTTGGCCGGCTCCTCGATGAGCGAGATGGAGCCGAAGTGAAGAACCGAGGCGCTCTTAAAATGCTCGGGATGGAGGTCATCCTTTGTCAGTCGCGTATCGGCACAGGCGATGCGGGAGAACTCAGCCAGCTTGCGGTCGCCCGATTTTGTCGTCACGACATATGCCATGCGTGTCTGCGCCTGGCTGTCCGGCACCGCCATCGTAACGTCGATGTTGTCTTGCTTCAAAACGGCAGTCAGCCATTCGCCAAACTCGTCTTTTGAAACTCGCCCGATGAATCCTGTGGCAATGCCCTGTCTGGCCAGACCGACGGCAGTGTTTGCCGGGGCGCCGCCGGGTGCTTTTGTAAATTGCACGGCGTCGGCCAGCTCGGCTCCCGGAGAGGTACAGACCCAATCGACCAAAATTTCACCAAGGCAGAGGACGTCCGGCATGCTCACAACTCACTCCTGATGCGCTTCTTAGGGATGCTTCGTTTCACGCTGACAGGGATCGGTTGCCAAACGCCAAACGCTATTTTGAAGAATGTTACCAGGAAAGGGGCGAAAGATTACCGCCTCAAAGAGGAATTCCACTTAGCTTTGCTGAAATGAAACGAACGCTCGAGCGCTGTGATGAGCCTTGATGCGTTCAAAGATACTATATGAAGCAATAGACAGAGCTTCTGGAAGCAGCACCACAAGCGGTGGCATGATTGGTATGCCCTCCGCCGATGGTGCTGCTTGCTCTTTAGTGCTGCGTCAGCCGCGATCAGTGCCCGACCCTGCCTCAGCCGAGCTCAGGGAGCGGCTTCAAGAACGAACGCCAGAACTGGTTCGTGCCCGGCCTGCCGATTGTGATTGCAGGCAGGTGCGCCGGATCGTCATAGCCGTACACCAGCGGTGCGGATGTCCCATCCGTGCCGACCTCGAAACCGAGAGCTTGCGCGACCGGCCAGGTTGCAGCAGTATCCCAGTACTTCAGGGTCGGACGAATGTGAACGAATACATCAGCCAGCCCCTGCCAGAGCTCGAAGACGTCCACACCGATGCTTGTGGCTTGCAGGATTTCGACCGATGACTGCTGCACCCAGGGGTTCGCCTTGAGGTCATTCTTGCTGACCATCAGGCGCACCCGGGCGCTCGCTGCATCAGGAAGCGGCGCATGAGCCGGCGCGTCGATGCGCACCAGATCATTCGTTTCGCGCTTGTAATGCCAGGCGCCATAGCCAGGACCACCGGCGAAGCCCTGCTTGTAGTGCGGCATGTAGAAGCATCCGAAAACGGCGGTTTCGCCATCGACCAGACCGATCATTACCGACCACTTACCCGTCTTGTCGACGTAGTATTTGGTGCCGTCGATCGGATCGATGAGCCAGCGCCGCTTTCCGTTCGCTTCGCTGATCCAGGGGGCTTCCTCCGACAATACATCATCGTCGGGGAAGCGTGCCGCCAGCCGTGCGATGATCAGCTCCGAGAGCCTCTTGTCGGCGCTCGTTACCAGATCATCGGCACTGCCTTTGGTGTCAACCGAAACTGCCTCGCGCATACTCTCGGCAAGCTCGCCGGCTTCCGCGCAGAGCAGCATCAGAAAACGGATGTCTTCATCCGTCAGCGCTTTGTGGGTCATTCAGAAGTCCTTGTTGGTTGGAGGGATTGGAAGGCGTTTCCGCTTCGATCAATCGACGCTGGTGCTGCCGCCCTCCAGTGGAGAAGGAGCGGGTCCATCAGCAGCCGATTCGTCTCGAGAGGAATGTTTGTGACACTCGTGCCTGGCAGTGGCTGCGCTCATGGCCTTGCGACGGCGGCGAATGAGCCTGTTCAAACAGCGCTCCTCCACCTCGTGCCAGTCCTTCGAGCAGAACAGCTCAAAGCCTGTATTCTCCGGCAACTTGTCGCCCGGGGCGGACAAACTGGTTTCCAGCGGCAGGTAGACGAAGTTCGTTTTGCTCAAACTGGCACCGTCGGAGCGAATGCTGTTGCCGATGAAGGCGGAGTACTGCGGACTGATGTTCATGTCCTGGATGTACTCGTTAATCAGCTCGGCTTTGTTCTCCGACAGAGTGATGATGATGTCGTCGAACACGGACGACAGCCCACCCTGCCGAATCTTGTACTTCTGCGCTTCGCGATTGCCGACGGTGACTGCGACGATCATGAAGTTGTGGCGCGCCCGCGTCAAAACAGGGAGGGCATAGTCGAAGAGAACCGGCGTGTTGAAAAACGGTGCCCGTCCAATGCGCTCGCAAATCTGCTCGATGATTTTGCGGCGACGCACTTTGGACTTCTGGCACAGTGCTTTGTACGCCTCCACTATCGCCTGAGCGAACTTGCCACGCTCGAAACCGAGATTGGGCATCGAGCCGTAATAAGTGCGGTGCAGCATGGCACGCGCTTCCTGGCGCTTGAATCCGCAAAGCGACATGAGCTCGGCGAATTCCTCAATGGCACCATCGAAGTAAGGCTGACAGACCATGACCGTTCCATCAAGGTCGACGAAAAGAACAGCGATTTTACCGTCGGGCGCGCACATGTTGCGGTCCGGCGTATGACAGTTGCTCACCATAGGCGTTTCTCATTGCAGCTGATTGGCTTACTGCGCGCAAACCAACCATAACCTCAGCTAAAGGAAAAGCAGAATGAAGATTGGTAGAAACGGCTGGGAGTTCTAGGTGCTTAAGACCTTTGCATGAAAACGATATAGAGAATGCAGCTCAAACTAAATCAATCGATGATCCTACTTAAACCCCGAAGTCAAGAGCGTTTCGCGCATGAGCAACTGGGCGCCGGCTGAAGCGATCCAGTCCGTGAGCCTTTCCTTGCAATCTAAAGGCATCCGTTACCGACGTTACGGCAAATTTATGGCTGCGCTAACCTGTGCAAAGGCTACGCGGACCGATAATTTCAAGAAAAAACGGCGGATCGATCGATCCGCCGTCACAGAATTGAGCGCGCTGCAGTCCTACTTCGCTGCCGATGCTGATGGGCTGAAGTTTTCGATGTAGCTCAAGAAATTCTTCACCTTGGCCATGTCGATGTCGGTGCCTGTGTCTGAGAAAGCGCAGACCAGAACTGCCATCTCGGAACTGGGCAGAACACAGCCGATGAAAGCCGGCTTTTTCTCGCCGTTTTTGCCTTCGGCAATTCCGGTTATGTACGGCATTTCCATGCCGCCGACTTGCGTTTTGCCCTGTGATTTGACATCGATTTTGGTTGTGCTGCTCGAGCCCGATGACGCTCCGCCTGTGGGAACGCCCTGTTGAGCCATCTGAGACACAAGCTGATCGGCTGTCAGGCCCTTCTCCTTGTTGGGCATCGTAATCAGCGTGAACTGGATGCCCGACTGTTCGTCTTGAATGCCGACAATCTTGCAAAGACCGAACATGTCCATGCCAAAGGCATATTTGTACTGATTGGCAGGCAACTCTCTGATTGTGGCGATACCGCTTGCCATCTGTTTGGCAGCCGCCGGATCGGCTATATTGCCGAACTGCTTCATAAGAAAGTAGCCGCCGATTCCGCATGTGGCAACCAGCAGTACGACCCCGACGACCATGATGATGAGCAACCACTTGAGCCACGGCGCTATGCCTTTATTGTTCCGGCGATTAAGGCGTTTCATATGTTTTTCTCGCTTTTCTGGCAAAGGAATTGTTGTACTAAGTTTGACCGGGAAGCCGCTCCGAAATTGGAGCATGTTCCAGTTTATCATTCCCGCGCCGCCCTTGCTTTAGCCTGTAACTGTCAAGGTTGGCTCTCCTAGCATAAGCGTATCTTGGTAACGATTTTCAAACGACCCAAGTGTAGAGAGCGGATCAATCCTTAGCACTCCATTATGGACTTGAAGGCGGCAAACCTCAGTTAGTAGATTCAACCATCTTTCAAATTCACGTTTCTTCCTCATCTCCAGCACAGGCAACATACTATCGGTCGATCGATCAACGACATCCGTCGCTGGCATCGGCACCGGCTTGCGAGGCTTGGATGAAACGGCAAGTAAAAACGGAACATGCACCATGATCAACATCGACAACTTCGACACCGATGCGGCGATTTTCCTGGTGGCAGTCCTGGCATTCATCGTCGCAAACCTGGCCCGCCGCTGGCACGGCCCAGTCGAGCCTGATGATGATTCGGATCTGCCCGATGCGACCGAGCCTGATGACCTGCCCGATGCGCCTCTGGTTGACGACGCCACTGGCACGGTTTTCGAGCTTTCGAATCTCGACCATCGCTCCGCCGATCACAAGACGCCCGATGCCGTGGTGCGCGTTCCCAACAACTTCAACCCGGGACGCCCCGTGCATCTTGTCGTTTACAACCACGGCTTCTACACCGACATTCGCGGCGCTTACCGCGACGCTCAGCTTGCCGAGCAACTTGCCGGAGTGAGAGCGAACACCGTCTTACTCCTGCCGGAATGGCAGAAGCAGCCCGGCGCAGCGAGCGGCGATCAAGGTCGTTTTTCGCAAGCCGGTCTGTTTCACGACATGGTCAACGAGGTGTTCAGCAAGATCGGCGTGCTCAGGGGACTGACACTCGACAATGTCGAGCGCATCACCATCCTGGCTCACTCAGCCGGCTACGGTCCTGCTGAGACTGAGATTTATAAGAACGGCTTGCAGAGCAAGATCGTCAATGTCACCCTTCTGGACGCTCTCTACGATCGCAACGGTTTCGATCGCTGGATCAAAGAGAACATCGCAGACCTGGCGGCGGGCAGGAAGCGGTTCTACAACTTCTTCTACGGTACAGCAGCCTACAGCAAGAACCAGGCAGGGACGGTTCGTGCGGCATTGAAGGACGGAGGCTTACCCGACTCGGCCCTCG
>JAJPJO010000230.1 GCA_021324135.1 Pseudomonadota bacterium | reverse complement strand
CCTCATGTTCATCCGCCTGCACACGGCGGCAGTCATCAAAGATCTTCAGCATCGTCTCATGGCGGTCATGTTGGAGGAGTGCATGCCGGCGGACACCACGCTGGCGGACACCACGCTGGCGGGCACCACGCCGGTCATGCTGATGCCCATGGCGGTCACAGTGAAGGACATCATGGCGGCAGCCATAGCGGCAGTCATGACTCACACGGCGGTTCGCACGCCGGACACGCTCCTGTAGCTCATTCCGGTGGATCGCACGCCCATGTGCATCCTCATGTTCATCCGCCTGCGCACGGCGGCAGTCATCAAAGATCTTCAGCATCGTCTCACGGCGGTCATGTTGGAGGAGTGCATGCCGGCGGACACCACGCTGGTCACGCTGATGCACACGATGCACATGGTGCACATGATGCACATGGTGCTCATGGTGCTCATGGTGAAACGCACCACGACAGCAGTCATAGTGGATCGCATGGCGGCTCGCATGGTGGACACGCTCCTGCAGCCCATTCCGGTGGGTCGCATGCCCATGTCCATCCTCAAGTCCATCCGCCGGCGCACGGCGGCAGCCATCAAAAATCTTCAGCATCGTCTCACGGCGGTCACGTTGGAGGTCTGCATGGTGGTGGACACCGTGGCGGCCACGCTGGCGCACATGGTGCTCATGGTGAAACGCACCACGACAGCAGTCATAGTGGAACGCACGGCGGCTCGCATGGCACCGCTCACAGTGACTCCCATGGACATACCCCTGTAGCCCATTCCGGTGGAATGCAGGGCGAACATCCAAGCGTACATCCACCTGTTCATGCACCTGCACACGGCGGTAGCCATCACAGATCCTCAGTGGAATCTCATGGCGGCCATGTGGGCGGAATGCGTGGTGATGCGCACCACGGCGGTCATATTGATACGCACGGCACTCATGGTGGATTGCATGGTGAATCTCACGGCACCACCCATGGGGCGCACGGCGGATCGCATAGTGAATCCCACGGCACCACCCATGGAGCGCACGGCGGATCGCATAGTGAATCCCATGGCACCACCCATGGAGCGCACGGCGAAACGCATACAGCGGCTTATGTAGCCCACGCCGGCGGCGCATCTCAGCGTGGAGGCGGCGCGCCCAAGGCGCATCAAGGACCGCCTGCAAGCCATGGTAGCAGCCACGGAAGATCTGCTGTACAGTCGCACGATCATGTATCCGGATTACACGGTAGTGAATCCCATTCTGGAACTCATGGCGAGATGCACAGCGGTTCGCATGGTGAGATCCATGCTGGTTCGCATGGCGGCACGCATGGCGAGGTCCATTCCGGTTCGCATGGCGGCACGCATGGAAGCGCACATGGAGTCTCGCGTGGCACGCACGATCCTGTAACTCATGCAGACAGTTCCTCACATTCCGCGCATCGTGGAACCAGTTCTTCGAGGAGCCACCAGGAGCCGCCGCAGAGCCACGGCAGATCGGCTGTTGACTCGCACGATCACCATCAAGTGGGCGGACTACATGCAGGCTCGAGCGAGCATCATGCTTCGCATGAGCATCCTGGTTCGCACGAGCATCATGGTTCGCACGAGCATGGAGTGCGGTCGCATGCCGGTGATTCGACGCATTCAGCGCACCGCTCAGCAGGTGATCACCCGAGCAGCACATCACCACCCGGCGGCGGGCATCAGACTCGCTCCGATCATCCAGAGGTGCTGGATCACTCCGCCTCAGGTATAGGGGAGACCCGCACGGCCAGCCATGATGCAAGGCATCAATCTGGTGGGTCTCATGCTGGATCTTCAGCCCATGCCTCGGGCGCATCAGATTCTCCAAGAGCGCATGCCAGGGGCGCGGCGGACCATCATAGCGTCGGCCCGGTCCATACGGCTCATGCCGGCGCACCTCCTCATGGCGGACACGCGGAGCATGGTTCCATACGCTCCGGATCTGAGACGAGCAGCAAAGCGAGCCACGATGCTGGCGATGCTCGATCGATTGCCTCTGGTTCACACTCCGAGCCGATCGGTCAGCACGGTGATGTTACGCACGTGGCCGGCACTAACGTGCCACCAGGATCTGCGCACGTCCCAGGCGCTTCTCATGAGCCCTCTTCGGCACATCAGCGAAGCTCGGGAGAAGGAGCAGTCGGACCGTTAATGGTTGCAGGCGATCGACAGTCATCGTCTCAGCAGCCAAAATCCGAGAAGGGTACACTCGACTCTGGAACATCGGTCGTTTCACATAGTGAAACTGCTGGTAGCACCAGCCGTCCTGTCCACGATCCGAGCCACCTCGATCAGAGCCATACCTCTGAGACAACGGCACATGACTCGACGCATGACAGCAGCCATTCATCCGATCACACCCGCGTGGATCAAACCCGCAGCGGAGTCGATCACGTGGCTTCTCATAGCGGCTATGTAGAGTCGAGTCCGCGAGGCGATAATCTCCATCGCTCCTCGAGCGCCGGTTCGCCGGATGCATCAGGTGGGCAAGTGAGCGGTACGCCTCATGCACCTGGCTCCAGCGGCTCTTTGTATGCTGAGCAGCATACATACGAAGAATCGCGCGACCATCAGATTGAGCACTCTCAGCAGCATCATGGAGAGACGCGCACTGATGTGGATCACGTTTCAACCGGTAAAGGCTACATAGACAGCAAAGGCACTGCTGGTGGTGATAGCAGCAAGCGCGTCGAAGCTGGTTATGAATCTTCCGTGCAAAACGTAGATCAATCTACATCTATGTATAAGTCCGTTTACCCAACCGAGGCACGTACACAACACATAGAGGAAGGTCCGAGTGAGGCACCGCAACAGAACGTTTATCGCAGTGAGTTCAATGACAGCACACCCAGCGATCAGCACGGCCGCTATGTCGAACATCGCACTGCTGATCCGCAGCGCACCGAATATGGTGCAGGGGCAGGGCAAGCAGGCCCGAGCCAGGCCCAGCATCAAGTCACCGGTAGTGGCTCAAGCTCGAGCTTGTCACGCGATGCCTATGATTCAAATGCTCTGCAACCTAGTGCGGAACATCTGGAGCTGAGGCGCGATTTAGATGGCTCAGGCACTCTTCCGAGAAACGTTGCCGAGCAGAACATAATTGCACCGGTTGCCGGAATGCAGGCCGCCGCCTCTAAGACCAGAGCCAAAACACCCGATGGCAAAGGAGCAAAAGTGGCAGGCTTGGCCGGTGCGGCCGGATTAGCTGCCTTGCTCGGTAAACGCAAAGGAAAACTGGCGCTTAAGGATCAAAAGCTGGCTCAAAAGGTCGACGAGAAGTTCAAGCGCAAGTTGATGCGAGCCGAAAGGATCGCCACCCTATCAGGTCGAACTGTATTTATAGATATCGGCCGTGGTGGTGAGGATGTCGGTGCGATTGCCAGCGACGGAACTCAAGAGAAGCATCTCACGGGTAAGTTCGCCGGACATCTCCAGACTCTGCTCGAGGATCTGGGAGTAAAAGTGGTGCTCAGCAGACCGACTGAAGACGATGCCAGTCTCAAGTCCGGCTCGCAAGAGCAAATGAGAAGGACCCAGCTTGCCGATGAATCAAAGGCTGATGTTGTCGTCCGGCTGTTCGCCAACGCTGCCGATCCAAACTCACAATCGCAGCAGCAAGATGCAGAGCCGGCAGGCATGGAGTCATTGTGGGCGCAGACGAAGGATTTGCGACTCTCGCAAGTCGTTCACGATGCGATAGCGGATAGCAATCGCAGCGAGGGCATGGCAGACAGAGGCGTCAAGCAGAGACGTGATCGCGATGACTTCCAGCCGTTTGCACCATCGGTGATGCTGAGACTCGGATTCCTCACGAATCCAGAGGAAAGAGAGAGATTGCTTAAGCCTGATTATCAGAGCAAGACGGCTGATGCAATCGTTGACGGACTGGTCAAGTACTTCCGTGAAAAACGGGCCAAAGAAAAGCGCTAGGGCGGTGACTCTGTCGCCAACTCTGGCCGAGCAATTGTTGCAGATCGCCCCAGGCTTCCCAGCCGATGTGGCTACTTGCACGCCTGCCTGGGTATAGTGAAGGAGTAATGAGGGTTCCGAAAAGGAGCTTGTGATAATGCGTGCTACACGCTCAGACAGTGCACATACATTAGCCTCGGAAGCCGATTACTGGCGCAATTTGATACCTGGATTCACGGTTACTGAGGAAGAGACGCACGCCTCCATACCAGTATGTCGCATGACGCAAAGCGAGTTGCGCTCAGCTTCCGATACTTTGTACGCCCAGGGCTACTTTCAAATGGATCAGGCGCTTCCTGAGAGCGCCGCTCACCATCTTGCCGGACTGATCGCTCGACTGGTAGAGCTCAATTATCCGTCTGTTTTTGCCGCGATTTACGATGAGTTCTGGAAAGTCCTCGAGCATTGCGATGGTATTTTCAGATACATGCTTGGGAATGATTACAAGCTCTTGCCCAATTTTTCAGTTATTCATCGTGGAGAGGCAAATGCAGGCGCCTGGGCACCAAAGCGAGCTCGAAGCCATACAGTCACTTTGGGCGAAAACTTCTTTCCATTAACGTTGCGGCTCTGGATTCCATTGACGGCATCAACCATTACAAATGGATGCAGATATATTCTTCCTGCTAATTTTGACTCGAGCTATCCCAACGATCTTCTAAACTTCAGCGATGACAATTTGCAGCATGCCAAAGCCGTCCCTTTATTTGCCGGTTCCGTTCTGGCATTCAACGAAGCTGTGGTGACATGGTTTGGGCAAAACTTAACCGGCGAGACAAGCATAGCTTTAGAGTTCAGTGTGCAACGGGGCAGCATAACGCCTTATGAAGCGCCTCTTTTAGAGCCCTCAACTATACCCGGATTTAAACAAAGGCTCGGCCTCATCGGCCAATTGGTGCAGCGGCTGGCTCCTGATGAGCGATTGCTCAAGCCGGATGTTATGAGACTGATTGATCAAACGCAAGATTTTTTTGCTCCGATTAGCCAGTGCTCGTGCAGCGACTGCTCAGGCGGCTTGGCCAATGCTCAGGAGTGGAATCAGAGTGCGCGCATATGGAGCCAATCTCTAACTGAGGCGAGCACCATCGTTGACAAATCGGTGGAGGCGAGAAATGCCGGGAATCCACATGAGGCTGATCGATTGTCTGATATAGCCTTGCATTGCATTGGCTTGCAGCACGACACCGATCCGGTCGAGATGATTGAATCTCAGCTTCTTGCAAAACCTGAATCAGAACCGGCGTTCGATCTGGAGAGAGTTTTGATCATCTTGATCAAAGCCTTTGGAGCAGGAAACGAAAAAGTGAAAGATATGCTTCTGCGTCTGTTGCTCCGGGGAGAAGTCTGGCCGGCTCCCTGGTTTCAACAGCTCGGGTTGGTTTATCAACAGCTTGTGCGCGTCCGGGAGTTCAGCTTAGGACCGAACCATCCTGAAATTGCCGATCGCCTGATCAATTACGCCGATTATTTGGAGCGCAAAGGCTCGCTGCATGAAGCGATTTCTGCCGTGCAAAAGGCGATCGAGATTCGGCGACAACGAGCCGATTTCAACCGAGCGGCCCAGCTGGCTTTTGCTAATTCGCTTTGTCGTCTTGGTTGCATTTCACTCAAGGTCTGGGACCACGACCTGGCTACCAAGGCGATCTACGAAGCGATTCCCATCGTTGAAAAGGTGGGGCAGCAAGACATTTTGCTTGCGCATTTATTGAGTGACTTAGGGGATGCCCTGCTCTGGCTCGATCGGCCCAATGCCGAACGTCATTTGCGCAGATCCGTCGAGATCGGGCTTACATTGCCGAAGGAGCAGCAGTCGGCCCTTCAAGAGACTCTGGGAAAACTGGCCTGCGTTTATCTTGTCGAAGGAAAACTGGTGGATGCGATTTCTCTCTTTCACCTGGCAAATAATGCCTTCGATCAAAGCCAGGAAATTGTTTTACCGCAGTATGACAAGAGCGAAGTCAGTCAAAGTGATCAACTTAGCTCTTCAAACAATCCGTACAGAGAAACGATTTTGGCGTTGTATGAAGAGTTCAATGAGAAAGACACGGCGAAATTAGCGCGCAATGCACTGGTGCGCAAATATTCCTGGGCCATCCCTAACGATGAAGCGCTTGCCGCTCTTGGCGAAGTGGCACCACTAATTGAAATTGCCGCCGGCACAGGATACTGGTCGGCACTATTGCGAGCCCGAGGCGTAGACGTTCTCGCATTCGACGGTGCACCGGTGGAGAGTGGCGGCAGTAAGTATACGTACTCCGGAAGAAGTTGGACTGAAGTTTTGCAAGCCGATGCCACCGAGTCGCAAAATCATCCCGATCGAACATTGATGCTCTGCTGGCCGCCTCATGATGAGCCGATGGCTTTGAACTCACTCAAGGCTTATGGTGGACAGCATCTGGCATACATTGGCGAAGGGCGGGGCGGCTGCACCGGCGATGATGCCTTTCACGATTGCCTGGAGGCAGAGTGGGATCTGGTGCGCAAGGTGCAAATTGATGTTTGGCAGGGTCTCAACGACGCCTTGTTTATCTACGAGCGCAAGGAAAGCGAATAGCACTACTTTGCATTCAACTTGGCCAGCTTCTCTTCCATCCTTCTGAGCTCATCGCCTATGGAGGCTGAGCTCAGCTGAGCATAGCCCTTTGTGGCGCCGGCTGGAGCTGGTTGCGCTTGAGCTGGCGCTGGAGCGGATTGCCCTTGAGCGCCGGCTGCGACTTGGGCAAGTCTTAGAATCTTGATGTAGTTACTCAGCGCTTGTGCCAGTGCAGTACGATTATTGCTCATTTCGAGGAGCGGTATGGCTTGTTTGAAATAGTTGGTGGCAAGTGGAAAGTTGAAGCCCATGCCGGCCATTGCTCCGCAATTGGCGTACAGTCCTCCTAAGTTGCTTGTGATCAGCTTATTGTCAGGGTCTAGTTTGTGGGCTTGCTCTAAATTACTGATCGCCAGGGCGAGCTTCTGCTCCTGAATTGCCTTTGCTCCGTCGTTGTTGAGCTTCAGGGCTTGATTTTTTGCATTGCTTGCATCGCCTGGCATGCTCGTTTTGGAAGCATCCAGCTGGTTGACTGCTATTGCGGATTGGTCGGCATTGTAGAGATCCAATAGTGTGCTCTTGTCGCGTTCAGATAATGCGCACGGCTCATCCTTTGGATAAATGATACCAAACATGATATCGGATTTTTGATCGCTGTGACCGCTTAAACCAAGTGCGTGTCCAGCTTCATGTAACGCGACATGCTTCATGAAGTTATTCGGCAACTTTGAAAGTTGAGCAGGGGGCACGGTCAAAATCTTCATGTCTGCATGCACCAGACCGTTGGCATCCGGCGATACCAGAGTGATACCACCCTCATCGCTGGACATGAGATCTTTCCTTTGATCTGTCCAGCGGCAGACAATTTGTGCCGAGTCAGGGTCGGCGACGAACTGAAGCGCGAGCCTGGACTGACTAGCGTTCTGCCACTCGAGAAATGCCTTTTGCAATATATCGGCGAACTCAGGTCTGAAACCCCAGGCAGCCGAATTTGTCTCAATATAAACTTTAATCGGCATTCGTGTGCGCTGCCAACGAGCCAGCCCTGATGACTCGAATTTTGCCAGGTACGAGTTTTCTGAATGCTGCACCGCCTGTGGTGCGGGCGAGGACGCTGGCGGCTTATTCGGACGGCTCTGAGATGGTATTGTATTTGGTGCCGCGCTCGGCACTGCGCTTGGCGTGGCATTTGGCACCGCATTTGGTGTGGCACCATGCTGGACTGCTCCGGGCTTGACTTCAGCCTCGAGCTCGTTCATCATCTTACTCAAGTCATTATTCCAGTCGCCGCTTTTATTGGCTGGTGCGGCCACTGCAGGCGATGCGCAATGATTAGTTGATGAAATCAAAACAAGAAGACTCAGAGCGGTCGTGTTAATCAAAACCGTTCTAAGCGAAATGAGAATACACATTTTGCAGATAACTTCAACGCGCTAGCACTGATGGGTGAACCCAGGGGGCATCATATGTGGCTTGCGGAGATTTGTTGATCCATCCCGGTGCTGTCGCGATCAGGACGCCGAAGAGAACAGCGATCCAAACAGTACGAAGTGTGAGCGGCCGATCGTTCATATGCTCGGTCCTTGCGTGCGTGGAGGAATCTTTAGACAACTTACCCAGTTGCATTGCCGGTAAACCGAGAATCCATTCCTATACGTAGCCCATTGTGCGCTTTCTCATGACAATTTCCCGAGTCGGCGGCGGGGTTGCCCCTTTTTTGTTTTGACTAGACCTATAGGACTTTTCGAAAAATTCTGACATTCTCGAAATCCTTGAGCTTCCTGACTTTCAGATATGTCAGAGTTTTTGCCAAAGTTCTATATGGACGGCAGGATCGGATTTGGGCGGGGACCCCTGGTGAAAAAAAGGCCGAAAAATGTACGGGACCGTTTTCACGATCCCGCACCCACTCGCTGCTCACAAAAACTTTCTATACTTCAGTCGTTCAGTAGCTTCCCATAAAGATCCTTGCGCTCCAGGGTGCCGCTAACCGATGGGCTTGATTTATCCGCGCTTGGATAATTTGGATAAAGCTTGATGCTTGTGTCTTTGGCAAGCAACTGTCCACTGCAGTCCTCTGATGATTTCGGCTTGCGATAAGCGATCTTGGCTGAGACATCAGCGGTCGAACGATTCAAGGTGGCACGGGTTGCTTGGGTTGTGGTGCGCTTGGCGACCACATGCACGGGCTCTGGCGGACGCTGAGGCAGTGCAGCATGCACCGGCTTGGCATAGTGATACTCCGGCTTCGCCTGGGTAGGGGCGGGCATGGCTTGGGCGCTTGTCGGTTTGCTTGGACTGGCTTGAACCATCGAGGTAATTGGGGACCAGAAGAAATGACCCAGGTTTTTGTTTCCGGATACCAGAGGCTTTTCCCATCCGGCATTGGTTTGGGCGCCGACTGTGTATCGAATGCCAGGCTTCATGCCGGCTCTAACGTCCGCCGGTAATTGGTTGAGCATTTGTTGCTCGGTTGATAGTTGCGGCTCGGTGTTTGCTTGCTGTTTTGGCAGTTCCTGGCATTGGGCGGCATTGGCGAGGAACACAAACAAGCCGAGGCTGAGAAAAACTCTAAGTGTGGTGATGAAGGCCTTCCAACCTTGCATATCTTTTTCCCTCTATAGAAACGAATAAGGATGGGGTAAGTCGAACGATACGCTTGGCTGCACTACAGCTGAGGGGGTCAATTGTGCTGGTAAGTGGAGCCAGAAGCGAGGTTAGCAATAATCTACGGGGGTTTTGTGATCAATTGGTACCCTAAGGTGACGCGAACATTAAATCCGGTCAGGCTCACAATTGAGCATAATCGGTCATCGTCACAGCAACGTGACCGAGCCAGAGCGATATTTCAAACAGCGGAGAATCTTTGACAGGCTGGCGGGAACTGCATCGAGGCAACGGGTCATTTTTGCAATACGATTAGTTCTCTGAACTTGGCGGCGGCGACCGCTTGCAGAAAGTCGTCCAGGTGCGACTTGATTTCTTGCGCCGTGCCTTCCAACCAGATGTAACCGCAGCCGCTCTCGCCAGCCGGCTTGGGCATGATCAAAAAAGCTTCTCGGCGGCTCAGGCTTCCATTTGAACTGAAAAACTTCAGGCGACCGACGAGCATCGTTTTAGCGGCTGACCCGGTTCCTATTTTCCTGAGTTCCCATGTGCTCGAATCCATGTCGAGGCATGATCCGTCTCTAACGAGAAATCCACCAAAGACAAATGATTGACATAGAGCGGTGTAGACGGCGCCGTCGTCGGGCTCAGCCTCGCCGTATAGATTCAATGTTCTGCCAGTCTTCTCTGATATATCCTCGTCGAACAGCTTTGCCATCTCGGCGCTGTCGTCGGCCGATAGTGATTGATCGGTCTGCTCGTAACAAATTCTCGCTGTCGAGCCAAGCACTTTATATTCGCGGTATTTGTTCCATTGCTTGTCTTTTGAAATATCGACTGGTGAGAAGGCGCTCGGCACAATCATTTCTTCGATGATACCGTGCTCGGTGATTACGCTTTTCGGATCGCTCACAGCTTTGTCCCCACGATTTAACGGCCTTCACATTATGATTATCCTGCATTCCTCAATCTCTGTCGTTTGCCGCGCTTGCTGCCGGCGGTTTCCAGATTGGCATCGCCTGTCTCGAAATCTTCGAGCTCCTGTCTCTCACGAGCCCTGCGTTTATCCGCTTCTTCTTGCTCGGCTCTCAGTTTCTGCTGATGGACGCGCCATTCCTCTTCTGCCACGCTGCGATCGCGGAATCGTCCCCACCAACCGTCATCACGCCAGCCCGGCGAGTAATCCGGACTATAGGGTTGATACGGTTGATATGGTCCGCGCGGGCGCCAGGGCCCGTTTGGACCATTTGGTCTGTTTGGTCCGATTGCATCGTTTTTCGCCTCGGGGATGTTGATATCGGGTTGGTATCCGCCGCGACGTCCTTGCACCGTCCAATTGCGCAAATCAGTGACGACGCCGTTTACATGCCTGCCCTGATCCCCGTGCTGCAAGCTGGAGACCAATTGCCATTCATTACCGTGCTTCTCTAGTGCGGCCAGATACATGTGACCAGGCATGATACATATATATGTGCCTTTTCTAAGAAGCTCTTGCTGCATTCTCTTCGTGGTCATGGCTCGTTCGCTGGTCACCACGAAGGTATCGCCCGTGATCAATTTCATGGCGTGGTTGCATGCATCGGGAGTGCCACCACCGGCGCCTCTATCCATGCGGCGACCGTCTGCCGAGAGATATGCGGCTGTGCTCGTCAATATTTCAGCCACTGGGCTTCTCTGCGCCATGCGACCGCAATTGGCGATCGTCCAGCTGTTGCCCTGATTAGTGAATTGAAGCAGATGTTTAGGCGGTGTCCAAGTTTTGCCGTTTGTGTCGGTGAAGGTGCCCTTGGTCGAGAGTTGCGAGAGCATGGCGCACATCTTGTCCGGATGTTGAATAATCCCGGCGTAAACTCCCGATATCTGCCAGCAGCATCCCCAGTTGCCCTGGTCGTCCGTTTTCACCGGACAAGCCATCGAGTAAGCCATGCACTCAACCAGGCGAGCGCGTGTCTTCAGATCGTATGTGGCCCCCGATGCATTCGGATCGAGCATGTTGGCGAGATTGTCATAGGCGAGCTGAACTTTCTTGTCCCACTCCTCATTCGATTTGTCTTGATCGAGTCCGCCGGCTACTTGAGCTTCCACCCGTTCCTTGGCGCGTTTCTCGAAACGATCGAGCATGACCTGGAAGCGTTTGCGTTGACCCTCGTCAAGCTGGCTCTCCATGCGCTCGACCAGTCGTTCGCGCGCTTCCTCGACTGAGGATGACCAACCATTCTCACCGCCACGATCTCCGATCTTGCCGACCTTGTCTTTGCCCTGGCTGTCTACATAATTGTAGTCGCCATTGTCCAGGAGCTGAACGCCATGGCGCGATTCGACCTTGCCTTCTTTGCTGACTTTGGCGTACGAATCGGTCCACTTGCCGGCGTCCTGGACGCGATTCCAAATTTCTGATGTTTCTTTTCCATCGCTCGACCTCTTTGTGTCGACAATCGCTGTCGCCTCACCATCGCCGTCGCGTACGATTGTTCGGTACGATCCGTTCGGTCGGACCGTCTTCATCAAGCAGTCTTTGCCTTTAATCGTTTGCCACATTTGCCAGGAACCATCGGCGGTGCTGCCCAGCTTGTGTCCTTCGGCATCGGTGAAACGGAACGAGCCATCGGCATTGGCGACCATGTCTTTGCCGGTAAAGGTGCGGCTTTCGCCGTTCTTTTTGACTTCAGTAACTGAGGTCAGTTTGCCCTTGTCGTCATAATTGAAAGTGCGAACCAAATCACCATTCTTCGAGCTTGTTCTTAAGACTTTGCCCTGGCTGTCCACTTCTGCCGTCGCGCCATCGGCGGTCTTGACCGTGGACGAGCCGTCCAGTTTAGTGAAATAGAGCGTGCCGTTGATGTCTGTAATCTTGAGAGTTCCCTTGCCATCGGCCTCGAGCTTCTTGATTGCACGGGCGTCTGCTTTGTCCGGGATGAACGAGTTGGTTGCAGCATCGAAGCGATAGTTGATCTTCTCGCCGTTTGGTTTAGTTTCCACCATGGCGGTCGGCTGCCCGGCCACTCTGGTGATCTCTAGTCCGCTGCCGTTCTTTCGCTGAATGCTCAAAAGGTTTCTATTCGTGTCAAAGACGGCCTTGTTGCCATTGCCGTCCTCTTGAACGAGGCTTTGCGTGCCGTCGAGCTTGAACACGCGCCAGAGTCCGTCCTTGTTGCGACCGTGGACCGGCGACTCGTTATAAGCATATGATCCATCTTTGCCGACCTTTATGTCGCCGTGCCATGTGTCGCGGGAGACGACGTTCCCGGAGCCGTCGGTGACCGTGTATGTCCAATCGTTGGATGTGCCGATGCGTTCGTAGTTGTAGATTCTGCCACCAGCGGCGCTACCAATTTGGGCGCGGGTCACCTGGCCGGTTTGATCATTGTATTTGATACCATTGATGCGCAGACCGTTCACGTCCTTGAGATCGGTGAAGCGTCCTTCTTTATCGAATTGGAATTCCGAACCATTGGGATTCTGGTTCAGCTCCATGCCACCACCGGTGATGATATGTTTGACGTTGTCCGCTCCCAGGTAACTGATGTTTCCATTTTCTGAAACTTCGAAGTTCTTGCGCTCTTGCGGAGGTTTGCCGTCGGACAGCCACCTCTCGCCTTGCTTTGTCCAAACAACGCTTTTGCCGTCTTTGCTGATTTCGGTTACAGTCGTAAGTTCCGGTTTGCTTCCTTCTTTGGTATCACGCTTGGTGTAACCGCATTCGAGGCGCGATTGATCGGGCCGGGTTACTTGCTTGATGGTGCTGTCCTCGTTCAGCGCGATCCTGGCGCCGGAGGCATTGGTCCGCTCCTGGGCGACCGTGCCGTCCGGTCGCTCGATGCGCCAGTTGCCGTTGTTATCCATCTGGAAGGATAAAACGCCGTCGTTGCTGAATTGAATTTCTCCGGGAAGCTCAGCGCGAACGCCGTCGATGACGGTGAACCATTTTTTTGTGTCCTTGTCTCGCTCTAAGACGCGTTTGATCGGCTGCCCACCGGGACCCTTCTCGATCGTCTCCACCTTAGTCAAAGTTTTTTTACCGGCGCCGTCCGTTTCTTGAGTAACATTTCTGACTTTGCCGTCGGGATATTTGATCTGCTTTATATCGCCGCTTTGCGGATCGAGCGTCAGAGACCACTTATTGAAATCCTTAGCGATGAGGCGACCCTGCCCGTCTCGAATTTCGAGAGGAGCTTGTTTTTTGTCGTCAATCAATTGCACGGGCGGTGTCAGCTTGCCGCCGAGATCGGAAGGTTTTTTGTCGAGCACGAAAAACGTGCTCAGATCGGCGAGATCCCTGGCGCCTAACGACCCGGGACGTGTTCTGGCATCCGGTTTGCTGTCAGAACTTTTGTCGATTCTGGTATCAGGGGTGGTGTCGGACCGCCTGCCATCGCCCCTGGTGCCGTCTTTCTTTTGCAGCTCGTTGAAACGTTTGTCGAAAAAGTCGAACACGTCGCCCATCTTGCCGCCTGGCGTTGACGCCTCAAAAGTTTGCAGCGGAACACTGAGGGCGAAGAGTCGCTCCCCTGGCGGTTTTGCGCCGGCGTCCGCCACCTCGAACGTGGTTTCCTTCAGCCGAGCAGCTTCGCCGGGTAAAGGTGTTGTACGTTCTAAAGGCAGCCTGCGACTGTCCAATCTTGGGGTGATTAAATCATTCCCGTCGGGAATTCTGTCCGAAACCGAAGATCCCATGGTTGCGCCTCGCAATTCCACAAGTGAGTGAGAGCATTTGTTTTGGTTGCAAGCAACTGGTGTGCGGCGATCACACCTAAAACCCGGTTCGCGCAGCTAGGCAATCAAACACTGATGGGCTTTATGCCTGCAATCTACACTGCATTTGTGAACAAATCGTAGCCTTTGATTGTGATATTGCCGGTCCTGATGCGGGTTCTACGAGTGTAAGCGCAATTGAGGATCAGCCGTGCGCGCCTACTGCGAACTTGCTCTTGGCACTATGAGGAATCGGGCAGCGGCGATCGATCAAGTCTCCTTTCCTTCCGACAACGGCACTGTGAACCAGAAGGTGCTGCCTTGATCCTGTTTACTGGTCACCCCTATCGAGCCGGCATGCGCCTCAACAATGGATTTGCAGATCGCCAGACCCAAGCCCTTGCCGCCCTTCTCACTGGCATCGCTTGCCTCAACTTGCTGGAAGCGCTCAAAAATCCTTGCTTGAAACTCAGGCGGTATGCCGCGTCCCTGATCGCGAACTTTGAATAGTGCCATATCGCCGTCGCGTTCGACGCTGATTTTAATCACGCCGTTTTTCGGTGAATACTTAATCGCGTTTGACAGCAAGTTGACCATGACCTGGACAAGGCGTTCTTTATCTCCCTTGATGTCCAGGTTGAGAAGCTCCTTTTCCAATTTAACGCAGCACTGCTCTGCGAGCGTCTCCAATGCACTCACAGCCGTGGCAACAATCACCGACGATGGCATTGTTTTGATCTCCATTTGCAATGTCCCGGATGACAGGCGCTCGACATCGAGCAAGTCACTGGTCAGTCTGATCAAACGCTCCAATTCAGCCTCTGTAGCCGTGACTCTCTGTTTGCCTTTGCTGTTCAACTCACCTAATGTGCCGACGGACAGCAAGGTCAAAAGTCCTTGCACGGAAGTGAGCGGCGAGCGAATATCATGGCTGACCATCGAAAGGAGATATTGTTTCATCTTCTGAGCGTTGTAGAGCTCATCGACCATGTCGTGAAAAACGGCATCCAGTTCGGCTATCTCGTCGCCGCCTTTCAGTCGCGGAGCGAGAGCCTCTCCCTTTGGGACCTTTCTGGTGTTTTGCATGACCAGTTGCAGGCGTTTGTTGATACTGGCCAGAAGAGGAAAGGCGAGAGCGGCCGCCATGATCAAGCTGAGCAAAAGAGCCCAGACTGCCAGCCTTATGCGCTCCTTCGCTTTGCGGGTAATGCTCTCGTACTGATCGCGGTAGACGCTTTCGTTTCGCATGACGAATTGCGTTTCAGTCAACAGAGCGTGCATAATTCGCGATGACTTTACAATCGCCACCAGAGAATTTTGTGATATGAATCCGGTCTGGCCTTTCTTGCGAAGATCAGTATCATTCATCACCTCATCCATCATCTCGATGCCGTCGGTGGATAATCGGCGTATGTTCTTGAGTCGTTCAAGTTGATCTTTTTTATTCGCTTTCAAGAGCAAGCGCTCTTCTGCATTAACGTTCTCTTGCAAACTTTTGCGGTCGTTCAGATAGTGCTCTTTGAAGAAATCGCTTTGCGTGTAATAGTAAGTTCCGACTGAGAACGCGCCTTGCGCTGCATCTCGGGCAACCATGCCGGCGCGCAAAATAATTTCCTTTGAGAGCAATTCGCGTTCCATGGCCTGATCCGAATCCGAGATCAGAACTGAAATGAAGCAGACGAGACCGATTTCGAACAGCAGCGGAATGGCCACAAGGATGAGGACTTTATACGAGATTTTTAGCGCCGGCAGTCGCATATAAGCCGATTCGTGTGGTCTAATGTTGGGGTTCGGGGAAGAATATGGTTGATGAAGATCTTGGTTTAATTTGGTACGTCTTCAGTCTATAGTAGATTATTGACAGTACTTTCTGTTGGGGACCACTCAAGCTCAAATGGCAAAAATTCTTCTTGTTGAAGATGATCGAAACCTGGCCGGGACTGTGCAGGAATGGCTG
>JAJPJO010000235.1 GCA_021324135.1 Pseudomonadota bacterium | reverse complement strand
CAGGCTTCGTTGCCGTTTGCTCAACAGGCTTCGTTGTCGTTTTTTCAACAGGCTTTGATGCCGTTTGTTCAACGGGCTTAGTTGCCTGGTCGGTTGCAGTAGTCTGCTCGATCGGTTTGCCGCCTGGCTGTTCAGACGCCGCTGGCTCTGCAGGCTGATTCGAGTCAAGGCTCGTGCCCTTGCTAAGCCGTCTGAGAATGGCTGTCAGAGCGGGCGAGCCAGCGTTCAACTGGGCTGTGTTAGCCGCTGCCGGCGCGTCCTGCTTCGACTCATCGCTCTTCGCCGCCTCAGCAACTTTGGCTTCCGGCTTCGCCTCGGCAACCTTGGCTTCCGGCTTCGCCTCGGCAGGCTTAGCTTCCGGCTTGGCCGCGGCTACCTTGGGTTCCGGCTTCGCCTCGGCAGGTTTAGCTTCCGGCTTCGCTTCGGCAAGTTTGGCTTCCGGCTTCGCCTCGGCAGGCTTAGCTTCCGGCTTCGCCTCAGCAACCTTAGCTTCCGGCTTAGCATCAGCAGGCTTCGCCGCTGGCTTGGCTTCAATCACCTTCGGCGCCTTAGCCTCTGCTGTCTTCGTTTCCGCCGGAGCTTTCGCCTCGGGCTTCGCCGTTTTTACATCCGTCTTCAATTCCGCCTTCACGTCGGTCTTGACCGTGCCTGGCGTCTCGTAAACGGAACGTTTTCCATCAGGCTTGTAAACCAAGGAAAGAGTCTGTCTCGCATTCGGAGCCGCCGCCGGCTTCTTCGCCGCCGGAGCCTTCCCTGCCGACTCCGCTGCAACCTCAATTCCGTTGAGCTTCCAGCTCCTTTGCTTCTCGAACTCGAACGCCATCACATTCTGCTTCGCGGTCTTGTTGCCCATCTCGGCAGCCTTTTCATAGAGCTTGAGCGCCTCGTCGAAATTCGCCGGTACACCAAGACCATGCTCGTAAAGATGCGCGAGGTTGCAAATCGCCGCCGCGTTGTTGAAATCAGCGGCGCGCTTGTACCAGGCGAAAGCCTGCTTCAGGTCCTTCTTCGTTCCAATCCCTTCCTCGTAAAGGTAGCCAAGATTGTTTTGCGATTTCGAATGCCCCTTCATCGCGGCGGTACGAAATAGGTCGAACGCCGCCGGCTGGTTTCTGGGCACGCCCTTGCCCTGCAGATTCATCAGAGCAAGTGTAAATTGATTTTCGAGATTGCCTTCCTGCGCGCCTGTAGTCACTTGGTCGCGAAGCGATTCATCCTTCTCGATTTTGCAAAGCAGTTCCCAGTCCTGGATTAGCCCGGACTTTTCGCCGCCCGCGAAGGGTTCGATTTCCGCTTCTTCGTGGATGTTGGCTTGAATCGTGCTGAATCGTTGCCGTGCACCGACGCTCGAAATTGCGGATAATGCAAGAGTAACTGACAGGGCAATAGCTATGCCCCGACCGGAAGGACGTTTCGCCATACTCATTCTCGCGGTAGGTAACCGATAATATTGATTGAAATAATAGTATATGTATCCGTGGCGCAAGGCAATGAAGATGCCAAGAGGTTAACCTTAATCCTCTTTAATTGATCGTTAGCGTTCGCAAGTATTTGTCACTGCTGATTTTCTGGTGGTGTCGGATGTGGTGGCGGTGAGCAGAAGAATTATGCGACAGAAAAAACAAGAATTCATTCCAGCTAGCCCATCGCCTTTGGTGATCAGATTGGCTCAGGAAGCTACGCGAATCGATTTAGCCCTGAACAACAAAGTTCATCTGGAGCAAAACGAATTGGATTTCTTGCGCAAGATTCCGAAGGATTCAGGCGTTGTTTTGATATCGAATCATGCCGATGAGACCGACCCCCGTCTCATGCTTCATCTCTCGCAACTCTGCGACCGCCGGTTCATAACAATGTGTAATCGCGAAGCGTTCGATGAAGTCTTCGGAGTTGCCGGTTGGTTTTTGCAACGCCTCGGATTGTTCTCGGTGAAACGCGGCGCCCACGATCAAGCTGCCAAAGACTATGCCATTGACGTAGTCAAGCAAGCGCGAGACGTGCTTGTCATTTTTCCCGAGGGCGAAATTTATTATCTAAACGAACAAGTACAGCCGTTTCACAGTGGTGCGATCGACATTTGCCTGCGCGCCATTGCCGAGCAGCGCGCTAAGCAGGCGAACTGGAAGGCTTACATCGTACCAATGGCGATCAAGTATCACTACACCAGACCAATCGAGCATATCTTGACGAGCCGCGTGAAGCGTTTGGAAAAACGATTGTCATTGCCTCATAAAGACTCAGAATTGAATGAGCGCCTGAGAACGATACAGGAAGAGCTGCTTCGGAAGGCCGGATCGAAGCACGGAGTGGATCAGAAGATTACCGACGACCAGCACCTCACGCAAGCGATAATCACGACCGAACGTGCAATTCTCAGGCAGGTCGCGGAGAAACATGACGAGCAGGTCTCTACGAAGACTATAAGATTGATCGATGAATCATGGCGCCTTGGCGCGGAGCTGCGCGAAAACATGGACGAGGACCTGCGGAACAGCATGCGGGTCCAGCTCGAGCAAGATCTTGCTGCACTGAATATGGTGGCGCACTTGTCGAGCTGGCAGCCCCACTATTATAAAGGTGTGACGCGCCAGGACCGGCTCGCTGAGGTTCTTTTGAAGCTTGAGAGAGAGACGTATGGCATCAGGAGGCCAAAACAATTGGCCCCCCGGAATGTGTTCGTTAAGATTGCGGAACCGATCGATCTCGTGCAGTTCGTCGTCAATTATGAAAGCGACGCTCATGGCACGAGACGCGCTCTGACAGACGACTTGCATTCGCAAATTCAGTCGCTTGTCGACGCGCTGATATCGAAGCAGCACGAGGTGCCTGCACAAGTTGAGTCGTGAGACTAAGCATTACTATTGGATTTGTTTAGCTCTAAAGCTACGGTTCTGATACGAAATTTCTGAAAAAGAAAGCTTCTCAAAGAGAAGCAGTCTTGAATGAAGGTATCTTTTAGAAGAAACTTCCGTAGAGGATCTTATTCCTGATCATGCCTGCACCAGCTCCGACGGCGGCCCCAGCTCCGGCGCCTATGGCGGCTTTCTTGCCGACATCACGACCGGATTGCATGGCACCAATTCCGGCACCAGCGCCAGCTCCCAGTGCAGTACCGAGTACGGTACCACTCAATATCGGGTGGTTCGTGAACATGGTGTTTCTGTAGAATCGACCGGTATATGGATTATAAAAGGAATTGGTGTTGGGAGGACCGTAAGCACCAGGACCGTATCCCGGGTTTACGTAGAATTGAGCCAGTGCGGGCGAGGATAGTTGAGAGAGCAGGGCCAGAGTGAGAACCGCCCCGCCGGTGATTTTTTTGCTTAGGTGGATACCCATTGCTTCCTCCAAAATTTGATTCAAAGAGCAGAAAAGACCGCATTTGCTCCCTGATTTTGGTTTATCAGGTTGCCTGACGACAACTCAGACGTCGGGGTTCCGACAATGTTTCCCGCGATCTGATAATTACTGGAATTACATTTTGTTCATCGAAAACGGACTTGGGATCCGCGCCTTCAAGCACTCAAGAAGCTCGCTTTTATTGCTTTTCGCTTCGCTTTTCTTCCTGATCGATGAGCGCTTCGATTTCGGCGTTGACGCAAAGGTGGCATGACCAGAATCGATTCACCACCGCCCAAGTCCCGCATTCCTTGCTTGAGCACGTCACGCGATTGCACCGGAAGCAGCGGCGCCGAGTGTCATCCTGCAGCTCCTGCAAGCATCGCATGCAATATCGGATTTCATCGGGGTTTGTCATAAAGGGCTTCCGAATTGCTTGCCATCTTGTCCATGCTTACTACCCGTGTCCGGATTTGATCGCACGCCCGCAATTTTATTACCTTTTGAATGAAACTTGGGATAATTATCATTCTGGCTTTGGACCTGTGCAGGTAGAGATGCAATGAAACGAAGAAAATTCCTCAAAGGCGCCCTTTTCGCGATGGCTTTCGGTGGCAGCTCGCTGAGCAGCATGGAGCAAGTGCTTGCCGATGCCGCTTCTGGAACAAAGGCGTCTCTCGGTCCGCTCCTCGATCCCTGGACGGGTCCGCATGATGGCGTTCCTCGTTTCGACCTGGTTAAGACTTCCGAAATCAAGCCGGCCTTGCTGACCGGCATTGATCTGAAGCGCGCCGAGATTAAGGAGATGACGAGCCAGACGGCCAAGGCAAATTTTGAGAATACGATTGCGGCCTTTGAAGACGTCGGTCGCCCGCTCAATCGCGCCAACAGATTTTTTGATATCTACACATCGACGATGAACGACAAAACGATGCAGGCTATCGAAACAGAGATGCGGCCTGTTTTGCAGAAGTTCGATGATGAGGTGATTCAAAACGATCCGCTCTTCCAGCGCATCAAAGTCGTCTACGAAGCGCGCGAGAATTCCGGCCTGACAAACGAGCAGCAGCGCCTGGTCGATGTCTATTATCGGCAATTCACTCGTCAGGGAGCCGGTCTTGATGAGAAGAAGAAAGAGCGCCTGAGAGAAATCAATGAAAAGTTGGCGACGCTTTTCACGACCTTCCGGCATAATCAGCTCGCTGACGAAGAGAATTACATGCTTGTCCTGGACAAGGAAGAAGACCTCGTCGGGTTGTCGGACAGTTTGCGCGCCGCAGCGGCCGCGCAAGCTGAGGCGCATAAACTGAAGGGCAAGTGGGTGATCTCCAATACGCGCTCGGCGATGGAACCCTTCCTGACATTCTCATCCCGCCGCGACCTGCGCGAAAAAGGCTGGCGCATGTGGACTAGCCGCGGTGACAATAATGATACGCACGACAATAAAGCGACGATAAGCGAAATTTTGAAACTGCGCGCGGAACGGGCGAAGATACTCGGTTTCCCAACGCATGCGCATTGGATTCTAGACGACAATATGGCAAAAACGCCGGACAATGCCATGAATCTTATGATGCGTGTTTGGAAGGCGGCGGTCGATCGCGTCCATCAAGAAGTTGCCGACATGCAGGCGATGGCTGATGCCGAGCACGCCAAGATCACGATCGAGCCCTGGGATTATCGCTATTACGCCGAAAAGGTTCGCAAGGCGAAATACGATCTGGATCAAAACGAAGTGAAGCAATATCTGCGACTCGACAAGATTCGCGATGGTATGTTCTGGGCAGCCAAGCAAGTCTATGGTCTCGATCTGGTGAAGGTGGAAGGCGTTCCGGTGGTCCATCCTGATGTCACCGTATATGAGGTCAGGAGAAACGGAGAACAAATCGGGCTCTGGTATTTCGATCCCTATGCTCGAGATGGAAAGCATTCCGGAGCCTGGATGAACGAATATCGTACCCAGGAAAAATTCCATGGTCGCGTGACACCAATCGTGTCGAACAACTCTAATTTTGTGAAAGTCAAAGCCGGAGAGCCGGTGCTGATTTCGTGGGACGATACCACTACCATGTTCCATGAGTTCGGTCATGCACTGCATGGATTGCTGTCCAACGTCAATTACCCATCGCTTGCCGGCACGAATGTCAAACGCGATTTCGTTGAATTCCCCAGCCAGGTCAACGAGCGGTGGGCAATTACTCCTGAGGTGCTGACGAAGTTCGCGCTGCACTACAAGACAGGCAAACCGATGCCCGATGCCCTGGTGGCGAAGATCAAGAAAGCGAAGACCTTCAATCAAGGATTCATCACCGTCGAGTATCTCGCCTCGGCGATTTATGACATGAAGATTCACCTTGCCGCCACCCCGGATAAATCTATTGATCCTGATGAGTTCGAGAAGAAAACGATGGCGGAGATCGGATGCCCCAAAGAGATCGTCATGCGTCATCGTCCGACGCAGTTCGGCCACATCTTTGCCGACGACGGATATTCAGCTGGATATTACGTTTACATCTGGGCTGATACCATGTCGGCTGATGCAGCTGAAGCGTTTGTTGAGGCGGGGAGCTTCTACGATCGTAAAACGTGCGACAGATTCCGCGATACCATATTCAGTGTGGGCAATTCCGTCGCTCCAGATGTTGCTTTCCGCAATTTCCGCGGACGCGATGTAGATACGAACGCCCTGATGCGCGACCGCGGCTTCCCGGTCAGCAAATAAAGTTCGCGGTCACCGGCTACCCATCTGCTCGGTTTTGTTTTGATTTCGATCTTATGGAGGCGGCGCGTTTGGAATACTCGGCGGAGCCTGCGCTGTCGTTCTGACTGCGATAAAATTTTGAGATGCAATCGCATGTGTAGGCAGTGTCCCTCTCTCTGCACCATTTCTCTTTTGCAGAGACCGCGCTATCGAAAAGTTTCGCCGCCTCGTCCTTTTTACCTTCCATGTAGAAACACTGGCCAAGATTGATAAGTGCAGTGCTCACATTGGGCGAGCCCGGCCAATTCTTCTTCTTCTCAAGCGCCAGGGCATGCTTATACTGTTCTTCCGCCTCTTCGAATTTCCTTTGCCAAAAATAGAGTTGGCTCAAACCACCAATGTATAGAATCGAGTTAGTATGCTCGCGCCCATAGATTTTCTCCGAGAGATGAAGCGCCTTTTGATAGTATTTCTCTGCCTCGGGGAGCTTATTTTGGTAGTAAGAGTTCTCGCCAAGGTAGAAGTATGTGCGCGAGGAATAATCGCCCGGCGGATCGAGTCGATCGGCGATGGCGAGAGCCTGATTCAAGAAGTTTTCTGCCGACTTATACTTTTCGGCGCGCGTGGCAGCGCGCCCCTGCTCGCAAGCGAGATTCCGCCAGCGTGCCAGATCAGGACTCGACTTTGCGGGCTCAGGTCGCTTCTTATCCTCCTTTGCCTGAGCAACATAGTCTCGCATGCTCTGCGCATCTGCGGTCCGCCCCATCTTTGCCAGCAAGCGCGCATATGATTCCTTAATTGCTATTACCTCGTCGCACTCGGCATTCTCATAGATCACAAGCAAACGCTGATATAACTCCTCTGCCTCTTTGTATTTTTGCTCCAACTCAAGGCACTCGGCCAGTTTGCTCATCATAGGCTCAAGGCTTTTATCGCCGTACCAGGGATGGTAGTACTTGGAATTTTTGATCAGCGATTGCTTGTATGCCAGTTCCTTCTCACACAAAGCTTTTGCTTTAGAAACCTTTCCTGTCTTGATGTATCCATCGACAAGATTGGTGAACGCTTCTTTGAACAAATTGGATCCATAATAGATGGCATTAGTCTTCAGATAGCGTTGTTCGCCTATAGCCAAAAGGGGCAGCCAATGCGCTTCTGCCTTCTCAAACTTTCCGCTTTTCTGATATTGTTTCGCCAGAAGCTCATGCATATTTTCATCGGAAGAACTGGATGCTCCAAGCAAGCTTTCGTAAAGTTCCTCCGTTTTCGCATCTTGATCATGATTATGGTAGAAGTCGATAAGCAGTCGTGTGCTTCGGTCAATGCTCGCTTTTTGCCCGCTTGATTTAGCTAGCTGAAGAGCTCGCTTGAGAGCTTTTTCTTCATTGGCTAAGTCCTGCTCCCAATCGTAGATCTGTGCCAGTGATTCCATAAGATAAATCTGCTGAGCGCTATTCGCACCGAAGTTTATGCAAGCAAGTGCTAAATTGCATTTGCAGTCAAGTTCAAGAACAAAGTACTTTCCTTTTGATCTGTAGTAGTGAGAGAACATCTCATGCACAGCCGTGCCGCAGCTGCGCTCCGGTGGATGCGGCGCGGGATCTTCTTTAGTCGCTGCATCCATTGCCTTCTTATATAGTGTGTATGCTTCGCCGAATTTGCCGGCCTCGAAAGCGCGATCGCCTGCCTTTATGTCAGCCATGCATGAGGTTGTAGGCTTCCGAGGTGGCGCTTCTGTGGACACGGCATTGCGGCCTGCTCTGTTCTGTGCTGAGGCTGGGACGCATAGCCAGGCAGAGAAAATCTGCGTGACCATGCAGAT
>JAJPJO010000152.1 GCA_021324135.1 Pseudomonadota bacterium | reverse complement strand
TTTGGGGTGTGCCGATCCATCCGCTTAAAACTAAGGCGATGGTGATCAGAAGACGGCGCTGGCTTTGCATATTATTCTCCCTGGTCGCTACTGGGTTTGCTCTTTTCCTTTTCCTCGAGTGCAGATGAATTCTCGCTGTCGTTTTTTTCTTCCTCTGGATTTTCGATCTGGTGGTGCTTGAGGGTTGCTGTGCGCTCTTCTTCCGTGAACAGGGCGTTTATGACATCACCTTGCGTGATTATGCCTTGCAGTTTATCGTCCGTGGTAACAGGAAGCCAGCTGAACTTGTGGCGGCTGAACAAGAATAAAATATCGTCGAGATTGTCGAGCAAACTGACTGCCACCGGATGTGGTGTCATGATTTCAGCTATGGTCATGCGGCCAAAATCGTCAATGTCGTTGAGCTTACTCAGATCTGTCTGGGTGAGCACGCCGACCAGCTTACCATGCTGCAAAACCGGAAAACCTCTTTGATGCGAGCCGCCGATCTGGGAGAGAACCTCCCTGACCAGGGTTGAGCCGTCGAAACTCTCATAACTGGTGCGCAAAATGTCTTTCGCCAGGAGGAGCTGCCCGCTCTTGCTCGTGCCCGGCCCCTGCAAATTGATCTTGTTCCAGCGCATGAGGTGCTCGTAGAGCCCGCCTTTGAAAACAAGCTCGGCCACGGCGGCGCTCAAGATACAGGTGAGCATGAGCGGGGTCAACAATGTGAAGTTGGTGGTCATCTCGAAGGTAATAACTATGGCCGTGAGCGGCACCCGTCCGACGGCGCTAAAAAATGCACCCATGCCTACCAGGGCGAACGTCACTGTGGCATCGGTACCGCATATGGTGCGCTCCAGCACCCCGACCATATGACCCAAGGCCGCCCCGAGGGCAAGGCTGGGAGCAAACAATCCGCCAGGAGCACCGGAGCCGTACGCCAGAAAAGTCAGCAGGCTATATATGAAGAAGGCAGCGACCACAACATTGGTGTTCGGCTCACCGGCGATGATTAAGGCCCGCATGCCGGCGTAATCGTGAAACGAAATCGGCAATAGGGAGATCACCGCCCCTGATACCATACCCGCCAGCCCGACTCTCAAGGCCGTGGGGAGTCTCAAGACTTTCTTGTTGAAATTCAGTGCCCCCAGGATGCCGGCATTGAAGGCCGCCCCGCACAAGCCGCTCAAAATACCGAGCAACAAGTAGAAGGGCAACTCCGGTGATTTGAATGAGATTGCCTGCATAAGCGGCTCCACAATGGATCTTTGATGCGGCGGCCAAAAGGTGTTCAGAACGAGCGATGCAACCGCACAAGCTATGGTTGTAAGAACAATAGTCGATGGTCTGATTTCCTTGAGCAACTCCTCGAGCACGAACACGACACCGGCAAGCGGCGCATTGAATGCGGCAGCCAAACCCGCACCAGCACCGGCGGCGATCAATTGTCTTTTGTGAGCAGCGGTCGTCGGCAGCCAGCGACTAATGGGGTTGGCGACCGCTGCGCCCACTTGCACGGTCGGGCCTTCTCTGCCGAGGAATAAGCCGCAACCGAGCGCCACGATGCCGCCCATGAGCTTTACGAGCGCCACGCGAAAATCGAGCGCCATCATGACGCGGTCCAACCAGGCTTTCACTTGTGGAATCCCGCTCCCGGAGGCTTCCGGAGCCACCTTATCGACCAGAAAACCGGCTACCAATCCACCGGCCAGGCCAAAGGCGGACAGAAAAATCGTCGGCGAGGCGCCTTCCGATATCTGCACTCGCCATGCTCCCAGGGCTGTGACGCCCATGCTCAAGAGAACAGATGAGCCGCCTGCTACAAAGCCGATAATGCAAGCTTCAATTATGGGAACGTATCCGGCACTTTCCTTTAATTTCAAGAGTAATGCCTCGATCAAGCTCATGTGCATTCCGGCAGCACGGGTCCGGGACTCACTTGAAATCCACTCTCGGCTAACGATGTGAGAATGTTATGCGGACCAATAATATACTAAAGAGCTAACTGTTGGCCTCACTAAGATCCTCATAATATGCCTTCAGTGTGATCAATTCATCGTTTCTCTTCTCGTCGGACGAGTCGATCGCTTGCCAGAGTTGTGCAAGCTTTCCGTTCTCCTTCAAAAGAGTCTGAAGATCGCCTTGCTCCACGATGCGCCCGTCATCGAAAACGTAGATGTAATCGAACATGTCGAGCAAATGGATCTTGTGAACTGCCGAAACGATGCATTTGTGGTGAAATTTTCGCAGGATGTTTTCGTAAATGATGTGCTCATTTTGCGGATCGACACTGCTCGTTGGTTCATCGAGCAGCACTATTTCACTGTCTTGAGCGAAAAACAACCCGCGAGCCAGAGCTAAACGCTGTTTCTCTCCGCCGCTCAGGTTGACGCCTTTTTCAGCGATATTGGTTTCCAAACCCTTTGGAAGCTTTGCAAGAACGGAGTCGAAGCGAGCCAGCCTGATTGCTTCATCGATCGCCTGGTCGTCGGCAGTGATACCGAATGTGATATTGAACTTGATCGTGTCGGCAAAAATCTCAGGATCCTGAGGCATGAGAGTGGTACTGGCAGTGATGCGGGACATGCCCTCGGCAAGCAAGGCGCCGTCACATATAACTCTGGCGGTATCCGAGCATTGAACTCCTCTAATCAGGCTCAGCAAGGTGCTTTTGCCACTGCCGCTTTCGCCGACAAAGGCGATCGCCTTTCCTTTTTCAAGAACGATATTGATATCGGCCAGATGATGTGTACGATGTTTTTCGTCTTCATAGACGAAGTCGAGATCGGCAATCTCTATTCTCTGCCACGCGGACGGCAACGCCTCGGGCGGCTTTGCACCATGCGTAGTATCATAGGCGGTTTCCAGCGTTTCAGCGCTCTGGACGTCGGCTGCCTGTCTTGTTACCGATCCGTAAAGCCAGGCGAAGTTGTAGAACGAATCACCGATGCGGCGCAAATACTCGAACAAAGCAAAGAAAGTGCCGGCTAAGAGGGGTTTTCCACCAGCCAGAGTCGTCTTTGTGTACCAGCCCAGAACCAGCACAACCATCACGGCAATAGTTATAGTCGTGAGGCACCATTTTATCTCGACGAGATTATTGTTGTGCCTGAACAGCTTCAGTGGTGCATTCAGTCGTCGCTGCACCTCAGGCAGAACACGTGTTTCCAATCGCAAGGTAATGACGGTGATTATGTTCGTAACATAGTCATGTATAGCTGAAGCGGTTGCATTATCAAACTGATTCAAGCTGCGATAGTTGGCATAGAGCAGACGATCGAACCAGAAGATGATGCCGACCGATAAGGCGGCGATGCTGAAGGAAACCAGTCCGGCAGCCGGCATAAAACAGATGAGCACGATCTGAGCTCCGAACAAGCGGAAGAGCATGTATGCCACTTCAAATGTATTGTCGTAGAACTCGGACAGCGCGACGGAGGCGCGATTGATCTTGTCGATGCTGTCTCCGGAGTGATGTTCTCTGTGCCATTGCATGGGAAGCTCCGTCAGCTTGCGAAACATTTCGCTCTTATAGTTGACTTTTATGTGAAAGGCGACAAATCGCTCGATCAAACGAGCCGGCCCGTGAAAGGACCAGAACCCGACTTGCGTGAGAAAGTAAATTGCCAGATAAAACAGAATGCTGTCCTGCAGCTGCTGCGCATCTTTGAATCCGCTGGTGGCGCTCTCCTGCACGCAGTTGATCAGTTTGCCGATTATAAACGGCTCAGCAAGAGTGATCGCTTGTGCCGCAGCAAACATAATCAAATAGACGACGAAAAGCGCACGATGTTTGCCGGCGAATCGCCAGCCGGTATTGAGAAGATAGGGAATAGGGCTCTTCATTGACATGGGCCTACCCGTTGTCGTGCCTGCCTCGACAGTCGTGAAAGTAGTATGTGTCCCAGGAGCGAAGCGGTGGTTTGGGCTCGATCAGGATGAGTTGTCATTATATACCAGCCTGAGCCCCGAGGAAACCATGTTCCCCGGAGGCCCAGGCTGAGACTGTATGCTCTAATGTTACGTTTAATTTGCGAAGTTCAAGTCGCCAAGCCCGAAAGCTTCCTTTGAAAATGGCTGTTTCCAGCTCGATCGAGTGTTCACGACCGCATCGGCAATGCCTTCACCTATGGTGCTTACCGTGCGAATCGTTTGTCCCGGGACGCTCAAAATCATAAGAGGCGTCGGTCCATCATTTGAATTGAATTCCTCGCTCAGCGCATTCGTGTAACGTCCCAGGTTCTTAGCCTCATGGCGCGCCAGCAGGACAGGTGTTCCGATCACCAGGGAGGTAGCTGATGACAGCGCCCTGATTGGTACCATTGCTGTCTCTTTCAGCTCCTTGTTCGACTCGGTTCGGCGAGCCGTATTATCATATTTCGTCGGACTGGAAGCAGCCTGCGCCGTCTGATCCTGATCTTGTGTCTCCTGGCAAAAAGCGGCAGTGGGAAGGGAAAGTGCGGTCAAAACGACGGCAAAGATTGGCAATGCTTTTCGGTTCATAGTGATTCCTCCTGATTGCAACAATCACACTTTACTGGACATAAAGAGCGCAGGCGGCTCTCATCCGATCAGTTTGCTCACTGTACAGTTTGCTGATCGGCATCGATGCAAAGGCTGCGCGAAGCAAAGGATTGTCTGGGCTCCGCTGAATGTCATTTGCAAGGATCAAAGGGCGAAAGCTGATACAATTTGAGAATGTGAAGGTAAATAAGAACAAGTGCTGAGTATTTGAGGTAACAACAATGCTCGAAGATCTTTTAGAGGTTGTGCTCAGTCCCTGGGCGGTCGTTGTCGTACTGCTAAGTGTTCTTCCGGATGGCAGAAAGCTGGTAAGGCGCGGTGTAAACAAGGCCTTGCATGTGGGCTATGCGGTTTCCGACGAGCTCAATTCAATCATTGAGGAAGTGAAGGAAGAGCGCAATGGCAAGTACGATGATGTCGAACTGATCGAAGCACGCAAATCGAAGTGATATCTCATTTGGTGCCGATCAAGGGACCGCCGCTGCTGCCAGTCGCAGGATTGCGCGCAGGCGACTTCGCTTGCGAAGCATTTGCTGAGGCAGGCGCATTTGAGCGGCTGGAAATGTTTCTCGGGGCGGTCTGGACGTAGTTGCGAACGTATAAGTTCGTGCCGTGATGGTCTAACCTGACTGCCCCTTTCCGCTGATCCATTAATTGACTTTTGATACCACTGGCGGTGCTATCCGCCTCGGGAACTTCTACACCTCTCGAGCGGATTTCCGCGCATTTCATTATCCGTTCTGCTTCCGCTTCGGCACTATCGAGGATCTGATTTTTCAGTATCGTGGGCACGTCGTATGAGTACTCACCGGTTCCAGTATTACGCACCGTCATCTTATAGGACTCGAGAGAATCCTTTGCCCTGTCTCGAACCAGTTTGGCCTCTTTCACGGCATCATCCATTATTTTCCTCTTCAGCTCAACGGCTGCGGCTCTACGTTTCGCAAACTGATCCTCCGCCTGGTTGGACAGTTTGTCGGCGAGCTGTTCGCGATCGGCGGCTGGGGCGTTGCCACCAGATGCGGTGCCGGCGATCTTTTTAGTCTCCATCGATGCGGCGTTCTGTTTCTTCTCTATTCTTTCTTTGTTCGCTCTGATGAACTTCAATGCTGAATTGCAGCGTTGGGCAATATCTCCGGCAGGCTCATGGGCGATACACTGGAAATACTCTTGCTCGGCACGGTTCAAATTGTTGAGCTTGAGATCGCAGTTTCCCATTTGGTATATGACGGCCCAGCTATTTGGATTGAGGCGCAATAATGACTCAAACATTTGGCGCGCTTGAACATAATCACCCTTGCTATAAAGCTGGTTGGCCCGCTCAAAATCGCTGCTCGATTTGGCTGTTGCTCGCTCGCACAAAATCGCTTGTGTCGAAATACACAATGATGTTACGAGAAGCAGAGATAAGAGACGAAAAATCAATCCTCGGTACCGCAATAATTTAGTCTGATGACATATGAATAGCAAAAAAATTAATGGCAAGCTGGAGCATTGTCAATGATGTTTATCCCATAAGCAGCTCTGGCGGCAGAAATTATCATCTTTTTTGAAGGAACTGCCTCTAAGTGGTTCCCTAAAAGAAGAAGTGGCCTGCATTTGCAGGACCACTCCTCAAATTTGTTGGATGGGGAACAAGAAGCAAATTGTGAAGCTGGCTTTACCTGAGCATCTGATTGTCTTGTGCTGTGCTCAGGTAACTTCTTACCACTTCGTACGCTCGCGCGCGTGATAGGTTCCAGCTCCGCCAATCCGTTTTCCAGGCCTGTTTATACTCGCCCTTAAGACTGTCCCAGATAATCTTTTGATTTTCTCGGCTCAATTGCGGCGCCAGTGCGATCAAGTCGGGAACGGCATCATTGCTCAGGCTGAGCGCATATTGAACATCGAATGTTTTGCCGGCTCTGGCATGATTGACGTTAGCCTGCACGATCAGAGCATCCGGATTGATTGCATGCAGAGCGATAACCACAAGCAATCCTGACGACACTGAGGCGAAGGCGAATCGGTGCCGTTTGCCGCGCAAAACCGTGGCAATGAAGACCAGGCAGACAACAAATATCCAGCCCATGAATGCCGTTGTATAAAATCGCAGCTCAGTCATCCCGTACTCGAATTGATACAGACGCATGCGTTGCACGGCGGAGATCATGACCACGAAGAGCAAACCTAATTGCAGGAGGTTTAGCGAACGGAAGATCAGCAGCTGGTTTCTCGTAGAAGCCTTGAAAAGAAAATCAAGACTGAGCAAAACAGGCAGTAGCAGTGCCGCCACTGTTACAAGCTCGAAAAATCCACGTCTGGCATAGTCTGCATAGGTGAGACCGGTTGTCGCTTCAACCAGGTTCGATCCGCCGAAAAAGTACTGCGCCTGCACGAAAACAAAAGTGAGAAACATCAAGTTCATCATGCCTAGAACGACGCTTACCTCGACAATTCCAAGCGAGAATTCCTTTTGCTTCCCATCTCCATGAGCTGTGGGATAAGCCGTTTCTATCGGCGTCTCAAGAGCCTCTTGCAAATGCAAGGCCTGCTCTTTGCCCTTACCATGCATGCTCTGCAAGAATCCGCATGCACACCAAAATGTTCCGCCGGCCAGTAGAGCGTGCTGCCAGATTTGCACTCCATCGAACTGCAAGCTGTTTTTGACAATGGCGGCAAAAGCGGCATCAGCAGCCCAGAATAATGATCCGAATATGAGCAGCAACGGCAAGGCGATTGCCGCTCCTCTGAGCACGGATCGTGCATGCCCTTTCATCGCATCGGACAGCATGCTTGACCACTCCAATTCAAGAAAGAGAAGCTCAAGAGGTTTCGCCACGAGCGATTCGATTGCCTGTACAGGTATCAACAAGTATTTTGTCAGTCCCGACACGAGCATGCGGACTCCTCGCATAGACATCGATGCAGCAAAAAGAAAAAAGGCAATAAGGCAGATGTCGAGCCATCTCAGAATACTGGAATCTCTCCAGCAACATGCTATTGCTAGAACTATAGATGGTGCAGTGAACCATAAGCTTCCCCAACTGGAGCGGGGCTTGAACCGGCGAGCAAGCAGGGCAGCGGCCAGAACGATCGTTGATACCCAGGCAAGGACACTCAAGCCCCAGGGTACCGAGTGAAAGATTGAGTCATGAAAGAGAAGGTCGGCTAAAACGGCTAATGATGCCGCTGACAGCAGAATTGTGGTTGCAATTTTCATTTATCAAAATCCTCGCGCAGAAACAGGAGATCACGCGAGACCTCTACATGGTTACAATCTTTGCAAACGAAGGCACCGCGGCCGGTGTCGTGCCGGCCGAATATGATTTAATCGCGCTTCCAACCTGTCTTAGACCAGCATACATCGAAAGGTTGCCGCGTCATTCCCCGGGGCTAATTGAACAGCCGCATCGGCACCGCATCGAGCCGGCTCAACCTCGGCATCATGGGCACTACAGACGTTGTTACACTTCCGTAAAATCGCCCGGTCAGCACCAACACTGCGCCGCATCAAGACGGTGGTATGACCGGTGGTGCGCATGGCAGAGAAAAACCATCAATGATCGACGCGAAACCCCGGGTATACGCGCCATTTACGGAGCGATCTTACATGTCCTTAAAATGCCCTCAATAAGACGGCACGAAATAGCGCTATTGCATTTGCGCCTGCAAGGCCTGGAGTTCGCTGCTGTTTAAATTCAAGCTGTTGGCTTTGATCTTAGAGTACAACTCTTCTGAATCGCCATCGGTATGCTCGGCTACACAACCCGGATGAAGATAGCCTGCGCCCCTGCGCGAGAAACCGCCGGTGCTGATTTCTTGCTCGATGGCCACTCGCAGCTCACCCTTCTCGATTTTCTCACCACATTCGACGCAGGAGGATCTGGAAGTCGGTGCATGCTCGGCATAAGGAAACGTCGTGGGCTTTTCTGTTTTCGCTGAGGCATCGATTGTCTGCAAGAGCTCTTCTTTGTTTGGAATGTCTTGCTCGGTCGTCTCTAAGGCTTGTTTGAGCGCTGCTGGTTTCTTCTTGGCTGCGCATCCCAGGTGATGCCAGAAATAAGTCATTTCTCCGGGTGCAAATGCATTCGGCACTTCTTCTCCGAAGCGCAATTCACCCTTAGCGATTGGTGATTTGCAAGTTCGGCAACTGGCTCGCCCTGTTTTTGCTGCTTCAATAACATGCGCCATCGATAGTAGGCTCCTTAATCCGATCCGAGTTCACTATCTGAAATTAGAGGTTTCTGAATTATCGATTCGATAAGATACGATGATCTATATCTCAGGTCAACTTATACCTTTGATCTGATCTTATATTGAGCTTGCATATCTTATAATATGCAGACGCACGGTGTCGGAGAGAAAAAATGAGGCCCATTTCACCTCTGGTGGTTTTGGCCACCACAGCGCTAGCCGTATCAGCTAGCGGACAAAATGCCCTGGCAGTCGTCTGGAACAAAGCCGCCTCAGAGCCCGGCGGCAGCAAACCTGGACTGATTGCTTCACTTGATGGCGTCAAGGGAGCGCGTGAGACGATTGCGCAGACTCAGCCATCCATGGATAAGCAACTGTCTGATCTGGAGACGCGGTTCTTTCTGCATGACTTTGCTCGCGATACGATTGACGAGCGCATAACGCGACTGGAAAAGTTCACCTTTGGCGCTACCCATGCCGGTACGCCGGCTCAGCGCCTGGCACGAGTGGCAGGCACATTGCAAACTCATTCGCCGTCGGCGTTGATCAGCGATGTAATGGATCTGGACAGCAAAGTGTCGGTTCCGAAACCAAACTCTGCCTCTCGCATGAGCAATCCCAACGACTCTCTGGACGGCAATGCGAAAACTGCCAGAACGGCATCCGAGCCTGCAGACGACACCGACTACCCGCATATCTCGTACCTGGAGAACGAAATTCTCGGTCAGACTTATGCCGGCCAGTCGCTGTCGACCCGTCTGCAGAGGATGGAGACTAAAGCGTTTGGCTCACCATCGCGCAGCGCCGATCTGAGCGATCGCACGGACGCGCTCGAGAGATACGCTGAGAGCAACCTGCACAAAAAAGCATTTATCGGAACGCGCGATCACAGCGATTATATGGATGATGCCGGACTGGTCTCACCGATGAATGTGCCGGCCGAGGCTGTTCTTGGTGGTCCGATGCAACATCGTCCCAAGTTCCACGGGTTCAATGCTTTTCCAGAAGAGCCTGCTGAAGGGCAAGAAGTTCTTAAGGATGAGCCACCACAGGCGGGGGCCAGGCTGGTCAACCGTGTTGCCTGGTGCGAAATGCACACGTTCGGCCGGACCTATCCGGACATGCACCTGCTCAAGCGCTTGCGCCAGCTCAACGATAACCTCTTTCCCAACGATAAAGAAAAGGATATCGAGCTGATGGATCACGTCGACGCTATAGTGAAGGAAGTCGTCCTGCGCCAGCATCCGCACCGTATGTAGTATCACTAAAGTTGCTCAATTGCCAAGCCGAACGGCGCTTCCGTTTCGCCCGACAATGATCTGGTCGGCTAGACCAATGAATAAGCCGTGCTCGACTATACCTGGTATATCAGCGAGCTTGGATGCCAGCGACGAGGGATCTTCGATGGCCCCGAAACTGCAGTCCAAGATCCAGTTTCCCTGATCGGTAAGGAAGGCGGTGCCGTCATTCGCCTGGCGCAAGACCGGCTTGCCGCCCAGATCCACGACGGCGTCAGCGACAAGACTGCGGGCGAAGGGAACTATCTCAACTGGCAAAGGAAATTTGCCCAGCTTCTTTACCAGTTTGCTGGAGTCGATAATCGCGACAAAGCGCCGCGAGGCAAATGCGACAATTTTTTCCCTCAAAAGTGCACCACCGCCGCCTTTTATGAGGCACATCGATTCGGTGGCTTCATCGGCGCCGTCGATATCTATGTCGGGATGTGGCTGATCATCGAGTGATACCAAAAGAATGCCGAGTTCTCTTGCTAGCTGCGCTGTACTTTCTGATGTCGGAACGCCCTTGATCTTCAGCCCGGATCTGACTCGTTCGCCGAGCAGTCTTAAAAACATGGCAGCCGTCGTTCCGCTTCCCAGCCCCACAGTCATACCATTTTCGATCAAATCCAATGCGGCATTGGCGGCAATCAATTTTTCTTCCACTTGAGCCATTCAGAAGTTCCTTTCCCGGAAGCGAACCGATTTTATGAGCAGAGTCGCTGTATTAAGTCTCATTGATCGTATCATCGAGATCATGTTCATGCCTGAATGAATCTTCCTTTTGATCTTCTTGCTGTCGATTCATATTGATTTTTTTCGTTCCGCTAGAGCTTTGAGTCTCATTCTGCAATATGGTCTCAGCGGCTCGCATACGCTTTGGTCTGCGAAGAACGGTCTTTCCTTTTTCGATGGGGAGCGCCTCTTGATCAGGGCTATCTGCACTGCCTGGATTGGCAGGTCTCAGCCGTTGCGATAAGCGCGGTTTATTGTCGCTGCCAACCATTGCCGAGGATGTATTACCCCTGAGCTCATCCAACTTTCGTTTCGCTTTGCTGTGCCCTTGCTCGGCTGCTTGTGCTAGCCAGTATTCCGCTTGAGCCCGATCGCCCTTCTTGCTGTAGTGCAGACCGATATCGTACTGAGCGGCATCAAGACCATTTTCGGCAGCCTCCTTCAGCCATTTGATAAAACTGGCTTCGTCCTTATTGGTCCCCAATCCATCACGATAACAAAGGGCGAGCTCGTGTTGACCTCGAGGTGAGCCGCCTTTTGCTGATGCTTTGAACCAGTGGAATGCGGTTTTCAAATTGCAGACGACACCATCACCGGTGCGATAGTGAGATCCGAGATAGTACTTTGCCTCCGGATCATCCAGCTCTGCTGCCTCTCTGTAGTAACGGATCGCCTGTTTCTGATCCTTTGGCAAACCATAAAGGCCGACGGCGCTCCAATAGCCTAATGAAACAAGAGCACGCGCGTCTCCGTTTAGCGCCGCCTCGCTCATCCACCTCAGCGCTTCATCGTCGTCTTGAGCAACTCCCAGTCCGTCACAGTAACACTCAGCAAGCATTCTTTGTGCCTCACAATGCCCCTGGTCGGCAGCCAGAGTGAGCCATCCCACCTGCTCCTTGTAATCCTGCTCTACGCCTTTGCCATCACGGTAGCACAGGGCCAATGAGATTTGCCCTTCGGCGTCACCTTGCTCGGCTGCTTGCCTGTACCAATGCGCTGCTTCAAATTGGTCGACGGGGACACCCTCGCCAAATGCATGAATGTCGCCGAATCGCAGCTGCGCCCATATGTTTCCTGCCTCTGCGGCAAGCTTGACCAATTGCCGCGCTTTGATCGAATCGACAGGCGCGCCCATGCCTTTTTCGAGCATGTCGGCGGCGCGTACCTGAGCGCTCGGGTTGGCTTGTTCGGCGGCGCGCATATACCACCTCAATGATTCTTTGTAGTCTTGCTCGACGCCGATGCCGTCATAGTACATGTCGCCTAACATTGCCTCGGCTTCGGCAAGCCCTTGCTCGGCAGATTTGAGGCACCATTCAAAGGCCATTTCATCATCTTGCTCGACATAGAGACCATCTCTGTAGAAGAGAGCTACTTCGAACTGCGCGTTGGCATCGCCTCTTTCGGCAAGATCTTCGTAGTAACTGAACTCATCGCCGCTGCGCTCCTCGTAATCTCCAACGTCAAACTCCTGTTCGTCATCGCTTCCATCGGCAAGCGATTTGAGACAATGCTCGAGATGTTGGCGGAGATCGATCATCGATGCAAATCGATCCTGCGGATTCTTGCTGAGCGCTTTTAGAACGATCGACTCGAGCTGCCGGTCGGCTTTGCGTTTGGCAAATCGGTCCGGACTATCGTTTATGTGCCGGTAGATGATGTTGAGAAAATTGTCGCCGGTAAATGGTGGCGCCCCGGTCAGGCATTCGTACAAGAGGCACCCCAGGCTGTAGATATCCGAGCGAGCATCGAGCTTTTGGCCCATGCATTGCTCAGGGCTCATGTACAGCGGCGAGCCGAACACTTCGCCGGTTTGGGTTAGATGCATGCTGCTGTGGCCCGGTTGCGCGAAAATTTTGGCAATGCCAAAGTCCACCAGCACTGCTTTTTCAGCGCCCTCGCCATCAGGCACAATCATTATATTGCTCGGCTTGATATCTCGATGTATGACATTGCGGCGATGGGCGTGCGCCAGCGCGTCACAAAGGTCGATGATGAACCAGAGCAAGAGCTCGATTGTCAGTTCGTCATCTTCATCGAGTATCTGCTCGAGTGATTGTCCTTCGAGATATTGCAGCACCACATATGGTAGCCCCTCATCAGAGAAACTGAATTCAAAAAGTTGAACTATATTAGGATGGTTCAACAAGCTCACGGCGCGCGCTTCTGCAATGAAACGTTTGCGCATAATGTCGTTTTCCTCCGTATCATGCAGGAGGAATTTCACCGCCACTCGTTGATTCTCCTTCAAATCGACAGCCCGGCAAACCAAACCCATGCCGCCGCGACCAAGCTCTTCCTCGATGCTGTAACGCCCACCCAGCACAAGGCCTATAGGTGAGCCGCTGAGCACCACGGAAAGCGGAGAGCCGTCGCTTGGACAATTGATCGCATCGCGAGCAAACGACTGCTGGCATTCAAGGCACTTCTTTTGAACGAAAGACGGCATAACTGGACAGCAAATTTGGATGGGGGAACCAGGCAGTTCCTTCTTCGCTGTCTATACCCAGCCTGATGAAGCTTAACTCGGAGCCGCCAGGCAATCTGCAGCCAAGCCTAATACCAGGGCCGGTTGCCCTCATTTGCGGTTTGCTCGCGCACGCGCTCGTGCAATCTCATCAGCCGATTGAGCCGATCGTCATCTCGATAAGCACTCCAGTTATCCTGATTGGGGGCAAAGCCGCTGCTTATATCTCTAAACTCGCTCAGCCATGCCTGTCTTCGATCCTCAGGAACGGACGCATCATTTATCTCGCGCCAGAGCTGGCGTCGAAACTCGTTGTAGGAGCTGTAGTCCGAGAAGGGCGCCGTTGAATAACGATCACGATAGCCAATCCGGTTGGCGTAACCTTCGCTTCCACTATAGCCGTTGTCTCCGTAATTACGCCGGAAGTTATAGCGGGAGTTGGCGAACCTGTTATAAGAATTTCCTCGATCGTATCCATGTCTGGATCGGTTGTATGCACCGGGATTATTTCTCACGACAACAGGAGAACCATTGATCGCCGAGTTGACTTGCGATGACAAATCACTCAATTGCGATAGCCAGTTCGACACCTCCGCTGTCGTGTATATACCATCACTGCCCATGCTCCGGCTCTGCGCCTCAAGGTCGCGCAACTGGGAGCGGAGCATCTGTGCTTGTTGCGGTGTCAGTTTGCCCGATGCCTGATTTGTCTGAATCTGGTTTGAGATGTTGTTTATGCCGTTGCGCATGTTGTTGTTGATTGTATTGTAATCGCCGGCTACCCCGCCCTCGGCATGCGCTCTCTGCCTGGCCGCCCAGTTTTCTGCGCCGGCAGGCGTGTGATTAATAATGGAGATGCTTAATGCTGTCAGCATCAGCAGAAATGCTTTTTTACTCATAGTGGTTCTCCTTTCAGCAAGCTGAAAGTCATTGATCGGCTTGATTCGCCCCGGTATGTGAAATTTCGGGATTCGACGGTTCTTGCCCGATTTGGTTCCCGCAGGCGATCCGGCCTTAATATTCAATCCCCGGCGAGGAGACTGCAATTTTTCTTTAAGGATAAACGCCCCTATGCCACCGCATTCAGTGTCAGCTCAGGCAGCTAGATCTTCCTGCTGCAGCAAGCTTTGCTGATCTCCTGGTGCCTGTGAATTAAACTGGAGCTCTTTTTTGATTTGTCCGATTCCCGTTGACTTTCGCTGGCCGGGGCCTTCCTTTGGAAGATAAACACGGCATGCGCTTGTTTGCCCTCCTGGGAAAACGTCCAATCGTGCTCGAGATGATTCTTATCCGGCATTGATATTTTCAAGCCGTTTATGTGCCCTTCTTTGTCATTTTTCAGATTGGTTATATCGACAAACTCAAATTGCATCGTGCCTTTCTCGGCATCATAAGCACTCAGGCGCATGCGCGGCTGATTGTCCATATTGCAATAGTGGGTCATCATCAGTGAATCCTTATCTCGATGATAGACGCTGGTCATGCATGGATGTTTGCCGGGCGTAAGTTTTTCGATAACTATGGTGCCGCCGGATGATACCTCATAGTTGGCGACAGCCGGCTGTCCATCGTCGTCTTTCCCGGACCAGTCACCTTCGAGCGCCTTGAGGGCATCGAATGCCGATTGCCCGTTTGCCGCACTGGAAGCCGGCAGGCACAGATTCGCCTGCAGCGCTATGGCGAGGGCGAGGGCTGCCGATAAGGCACTGCCTTGCTTGAATAGTTTTGCTCTATAATTCATGCCCGTCCTCCGCTGTTGTTTTGCGGTCAGCTCCTGATTCGTGCAGCATCTCGTACAGGTTAAGCACTATAGATACCTTTAACCTGTATGAGGAACTGTCATTATAATATAACCAAGCCGGCAGTCCACCTCTAGACGATGCGATTCGTTGTGGACGGTTGACGACCTGGCTCGCAGAATATTGTTATTTGGGACAACGGAGCGATGCAACATGAACAGGAGCAGGAGAATTCTTTTGAGTCTCTCATTTCTGATCTCTGTATTTTGTTCCATGATAATGAGGCCAAGTCCGGCTTCCGATCCGGAGAGTTACAACAAGCTGAAGGCCTCCAGCGACGCGCTTCGGGCGCAGCAGAGAGAAGTGATGCGCTCGTATAGCGAGGTGCGGTCGCAAATCGATCAGCTCCGCCATCAACAGGCTCTTTTGGAAAATTACCTGGGGCAGCTCGATCAATCCATACGAGACGTTGATCGCGCCATGGATGCTCTGCGCTGATCAGGAGGTAGCTGCTGATGAAGAACCGCATCGTTTCGCAAAAGCTGAAACATATGTTGCCTTGCCTCTGCCTCCTCACCACTTGCGGTGGCATTGCCTCATGGGCGGACATGGCGCGCGCAGAAGACGACAAGTCGATTCGCGGTATACCCGGCATGACCAGAGAAATAAAGCCGGCGGATCTGCCCGTCAAGTCAAACACCTCTGCTGAGACAGTCGTCTCTTCAAAAACAACTGAGCAGCAACAAGAATCAGAATCAGATAACCTGGTTCGATGCATCAATCCGCATGAAGCACTGGAGATGCATTCACCCAAGCCGGAAGCCCCGGATGTACTAAAGGCGGCAGTTGCACTTGCCTCCGCCTATGGCCGAGGGAAGCTTGATCGGTACGGCGATTTAATTTCAGATGATTGCTCACTCTATGACGAACATGAGGGAAAGACCGTGAGCGGCCGTGAGGCAATTTTGAAACGGTTGAAACTCGACTTTCAGCGCGATACGGCAGGCGGCAGGCAGATTGTTGCATACACGATCGATTCGCCTTATATAAAGGTTCTCGGCGGCACTGCCGTAGTGACATACAAGGCAGTCAAATCAATTCAGGGCAAACTGCTCGAGGATGAGCAAACCTTTGTGACCGAGATGTTTGTCAAGGAAGGCGACAATTGGAAGCTCACGTATTGGCGCGCTAAATCAGCCAAGAATGAGGCGGACAAGAGTGTGGATTCGAGCAAGAGTGACCGACAATAAGCCGATCTGGCTGCCATCCAAACTTTCCGATCATAGTGAAAACCCTGATCTTTCTTCAGTGTGAGCTTACTGCGCAATTTCATGGACAACCTGTAGGATATCGACAGGCATAGTGATTTAGACGGAGTAGTTATGAGCTGCACTGCCCGGTACTTATCGTTCGCCATGGCGCTCTTTCTTTCAATGACCTGCGGTCTGCCTGTCCTGGCGCAGAATCAGGGAAGTCCTGAGCGATCTAATTTAATCAGGCGCGGCGTTGTCCGCGCTCATGAAGCCCCTCCCGCCACCCAACAGTACCCGCCCAGTGGGAACGCCCCGATCCTGCCTGGGGCAACTAACGGAACAATCGGTCCGCCGGGCATAGTGACGACACCAATCGCGACGGTCGGTACTCCGTCGACGAGCAAGCCGAAGCAGCTTCCCCTTGTCACCGTGATTCTCTTTTCTACTTTGATCGCCAGTCTTCTCATCTGGGGACTTCGATTCATGTACAAACAAAAAAGAGCGCCAATATGGGTTATTGGGGGCGTTGCCACGGCCGTGTTCATTCTGGCCGGTTTGGTGTGGAGGAACGAGATCGTTTTGTCAAAATCAGCTGATGAGAATAAGGAATGGAGATCTCGATCAGTGGGAAGAACAATCTTGCTTTCACCGGGCGATGAGATGATCAAGCCAAGTGAAAGAATGACTACTGTTCGAACCAGAGCGTCTGCAATCGTTCTGCCCAGACCCTGATCATGCTTAAATCCTTTGCACCGCCTCTGGTGCCTGCCAGCGCCGCTGTGACCGTTCAAGAGATCGCCTCTTCCCGGCCGGGAGGTGATACCGTATACAATACCAGCATCGCGGCATCGCCTGCTCCACGATCTGCATGGATCGTCAGTCCGGTGATCGACTTTCTGTTTGGCTGTGGTGGTCTGGTCTGGATTCTGTTCTTACTGCATTACTATTTTTTGAACGGATCGGGCACTGGAACTATTGCTGAAGCCCTGATTATAACTTCATCATTGGGTGCAGTGTGCCTCAGTGAGACTCACACGGCAGCCACGTTGGTAGCGGGTTTCCGCCATGCCAAATCTCCGGGATTACTAAGATCGGCGCTTTATTTGATGGCGGCTCTGAGTCTGGCGCTTGCCGTATTCGGCATCGCTCTGCCTGGTGCGGCCTCAATTCTGGTGAAAGTATATTTGTTGATCATTCCTCATCATTTCATGTCTCAGAGCTACGGTGTGGCGGTGCTCTATTGTATGAAAGCCGGTTATAGTCTCAATCCCTGGGAGCGCCGCGTTCTCCTGTGCCTGGTGAGAAGCGTAACGGTTTTTGCTGTTTTGCGGCAGCTGACATTCAAGGAATTCAGCGGCGCCACTTTCCTGATGCAGCCTGTGCCGTTTTGGGGACCGCTGCCGCAAATGTTTGTGGACGTGGCGCAGATGTGCCTGACAGGATCGGCGCTGTCGTTTTGCGCCCTGATCCTGATCAGGCTCTTGCAGAACAGGCAAATGTTTCCATTCGCCGCGCAGCTCACGCTGGCTAGCGCTATCACCGCTTTTGTCCTCGACCCATTTGCCAACACTATATATTGGCTCTACGTCTCGGCCTTCATGCATGGATCGCAATATCTTATGATTGTTTTCTCAAAGCACTTGCAACAGAGCCAGTCGCTCGACCATGCCTGGTTGTGCCAGAAAAAAGATAATTTGCACAACCAGAAGTTGCCATCTCTGTTGCTCTGGGTGAGAAACCCAATCGTTCGATTGATCGCTACAATCAGTCTGATTACATCGGCAATCTATTTTGTAGCTCCGGGAATTCTTCAGACCTGCGGTTTTGCGTACGCTACGGCAACGGCTTCAATTTTTGCCGCTTTCAATTTCTTCCACATCATTACCGATGGACTTATATGGCGATTGCGCAACCGTAAGTTGCGGGAAACACTGGTGAGTTAGCAAACAAGAATGCTTCGTTGACATCAGCGCATACACTGGTCTAGACTTTGACGTCAGGGAACAGTTTGTAAACCAACCTTGGGTAAGCCGAAGATGTTGCGATTGATTCAGCTCGTCTGTATTGTTGTGGCGGCCGTATCGCAGTGTTTGCCTTCCTTTGCGCAGATGGATATTTCATCGCTGGAACAGCAAGGAAGGCGTCAGGAGGCACAGGGCGACTATACATCCGCGGGGCGAACCTATTTAACCATGCTCAAATCGACGAGCTATGGTGGCATGGTACCGAGGAGTTTTCAGAGTGGTGGATCCTCGAATACCATGAGCGAGGAGCAACAACGTCAGGTAGCTCGCAGAGCTCTGGCATGTCTGACAAGAGCGACTCGCGATTACTTGAGTGAGCACCCCGGCGATTTCCGACACTGCACTGCCTATCTTTCGCTGGGCGAGGCTTACAACACTCTGGTCGGTCTTGAGCCGAACAATCCATCATGGATGTATCTCCAGGCTGTTTATTATTGTGCGAAGGACAAATATGTCGATGCGGACCACACGCTTCGCAATGCCCTCAATACGACCGGTGGACCGGACTCGGTGCGCCAGAAGTGCAAAGCGCTCCTGGCCCAGATCAATCCGATCGTTGTGCAGCGAGTGAAATTCGATCGCAAGCTCGGTTATGCAATGCTTAATGCAAAGATTCATACAAAAGCGCCAACGAGCAGTTCGCCTTCGCAATACGAGCAGGATGCTGCAAGCAGAGCGCGTCAAGCCGGTGATGGTGATGCGGTTTATCGCTTCATGCAGGGGCGCGGCAGTGATTCTGATTGGCGTCGTTACGGAGGACCGTAGTGTGAAGATGGATTCGGTGCCGTGCCTTTTCAATGCTCGCTTACTGCTGATTGCAGCAGCTTTCACATATGTATTTTTTGCTGCCCGCGCCTCAGCCGATTTTTTAGATGAGCCCTCCTACAAGAGATGGGGGAATTCGGGAGACGGTGCAAAAAACAGTTCCGCGCCTGATGGTCCGAGCAGTAGTAAATCAAATGTCCGCATTGATTTGACCCCGGGAAGCACTATTTTTTCCCAATCGGATCCATCGCCAACTATAAACCAGATAAGCCCAGGTTTATATCAACCACAAGGTTCCAGCTCGCCCGGCTCTCATATATCGAGAAAAGAACAACCTCGCTCCATGAGCAATCCAAATTTATATTCGCGTCAGCCGGTCGCGCCCAGAAGTTTGCAATCCGGCACCGTACATGGTGCCGGCTGGGGCAGTATGCCGACGCTCAATCGCATGCCGGAGCCGACAAAGCCGAAACCACAAACAATAATGAGTCAGGGCGGCGGATCAGATTTTCCACTGCCGCCGGCTGCCGATGAAGTAGAGCAATTCAGGATTCCGCAGCTGGATGATTTGATTATGCGAGCTGCATATCAGCCAAATCGGATTGATGGTTCCTTGACACCGCCGGCGGGCTATAAAAAGCCCGGACAAAAATAGTAATATCTTTTGCTGTACTGATCTGTTGTGCAAGAGGTATTAATTTTGAACTTCGCCACGCTGAAATCGAAGGTCGTCCTCGTTACAGGAGCGTCTGACAACATTGGACGCGCTATTGCATTGCGCTTTGCCGAGCATGGTGCCAGGCTTGTCATAAATTCGCGATCAAACGTCGAGGGCGGCAAAAAGGTTGTTGATGAGATCGAGTCACTTGGTGCCGAGGCGATCTATGTTCAAGCTGATGTGTCGCAACCAGATGCGGTGGCAAGCCTGTTTGATGCAATTGTCGCGAATTTTGGAACGATTGACGTTTTAATCAACAACGCCGGCGTGGTCCATGAAAAACCATTCCTCAATCTAAGCAAGAATGACTGGCTTCAAGCATTCGATGCTAATTTCTTCACCAGTGTCCTGTGCTCGCAGGCGGCAGCCAAAATAATGGTAAAAAACGGCAGCGGCAAAATCATCAATAACGCGTCGATTCGAGGACTCGATTATGCCGGGAGGCAGGGCATCATGCCGTATTCAGCTGCCAAAGCGGCACTGATCAGCTTTACCAGAACGCTGGCTAAAGATCTCGCACCTCATATTAACGTTAATGCAGTGGCACCTGGATACACGCTCACATCGGCTTTTGATGGGGTTCCCCAGGAGACAAAGGACATGCTTGCCGAAGGCGCTCTGATCAAACGCTGGCTCAATGTGGATGAGATTGCCGATGCTTTCCTTTACCTGTCTGTAGCCGATGGAGTCACAGGCGAAGTTCTAGTTGTCGACGGCGGTTGGTCGTTGCGTTAGGGCAGTGGAGGTAATGTTAGAATCAAGACTGTCAGCCTGCATACTCTTTGATCGAACGATGCCTCGCAAAATAAAACGCATTGATGATGCTCCTCAGGGATTGCTGTACGTGCCCGATTTCATCTCGCCAGCCGATGAGCAAAGGATACTTGCTGAAATCGAGCAAGGCGTGGAGTTTTACGATTTTGTTCTGCAGGGGGTGGCCGCCAAAAGAAAGATCCATCACTTCGGCTATGGCTATGAGTTTTACAGTGAAGCCGTGCATGAGCAAGATCCTTTTCCGAACTGGCTGATTGAATTGCGCGATAAAGCCGCTCCCTTTGCAGGCTTGCCAGCCGAGGAGATGGAGCAAGCCCTCGTAGCGCGTTATGCTCCAGGTGCGGGCATCGGCTGGCATCGAGATGCGCCCGCATTTGGTCCGGAGGTGGTCGGTATCTCGCTCGCGTCTGACGACACGATGCGTTTTCGCCGGCTCAAAGACGATGTCTTCGAGTTGTACAAGCAGCCTATCGCTCGCCGTTCGCTGTACGTGCTCCGCGGTGCGTCTCGATCGGTCTGGCAGCACAGCATCGCACCTGTGAAGCAGTTGCGTTATGCGATTACCTTTCGTACCGTGCGAAAAAAGTATAAGAAGACGTCTTGAACTTTTCTGCGCCAATCTCGATCGCTGATTGAATCAGTAATTTTGCTTGATGCTAGTCATTGGCTGAGGCTGCAGAGATAGCTCTTACCGCCGTTTCAATGGACGCGGGCGTATCACTGTCCAAACCGTTGAATCGTTTCAGGACCATGCCGCCGCGCCTTATCAAAAGTGTTTGCGGCATTACCATCGGTTCCAGCTGCAGCGCGGAGCTAACCTGGGCAAAAAATTGTTTCGGGACATAGAAGTGTCGACAGGGTACGTGAGCGCGCGCTCCATTCGCTTCCGGTTCAAGCTCCCCGTCAATTGCTGCGATGCACGCCGCTTTCCTTTGTGATAGTTTTGCACTCATATGATCAAGTTCCGATATAAGGCGCTTTGAGTTGCTGTCTCCTCTACCGCATAATGCCAGAACCGTCACATCTTGTTGCTCTAGAAGTCCTTTCAGAGATAGTTGCTCACCCGACGTTTCCTTCAATTCGGCATTGAGAATATCGCTTGGTAGCTGTGCAGATAAATCTACAATCGGTCTCAATTTAAGCCAATAATCCTGATATGTCACCACCTGTTTATCCAGCTCTATCGGCTGGCCATGCAGTTTGCGCCACAATGAATGCAGGATGATTGCCGACATGTCATCGGGATGAATAATGCCGATGCCGTTAAAATACTTTGCCAATCGGCTGTCATTCGTCAGACCCCAATTGTCACGCAGCCAGGCGCCGAGCCCATCGTGGTAGCAGACCATCTCATGTTCGGTCACCGTTTTTATATCCTGCTGAGCCTTGGTCGGCAATGTCTCAGTCAATTCGTTGAGCGCTTCATCCAAGTTGGCCGGTATGTAGATGTGATTATTGTGGTTGCTGGAAGAAGCGGCTGATTTGCCATGCTGATCGAGGCGCGCTTTCCAGCCTGCCAGATGCAGATTCATCAGTTCCTCGCGGGCAATAGGATGATCCCAATTTCGTTTGCGGGCGATTGCCATCTGATCGGAATAAGGATAGGCAAATTCATATTGCGGTTTGACTATGAAGTCTCCATGCTCATCTACAAATCCAAAGGAGAAGCCGATGCGAACTCGAGCTCTCCCATCGCAGAAGCTATCGCAGTGATCGAAGCGCGGTGCTATTTTGAATTTGCCGGAATCATCGACGAAGCCCCATCTGCCGCCCAGTGTTGCCGGGCAGAGACGGTTGCTGAACCAACCGACTTCGATGAAGTGTGGCGCAATAACGACATTGCCTTTCTTGTCGATGAAACCGAACTTGCCACCGGATTTGATGGCGGCTCGTCCCTCTGAGAAATGCCCTGCTGCTTCATAAACGAGCGGAATGGCTACTTTACCGTCTGTCGAGACAAATCCCCACTTACCTTCATTGCATACGGCAGCGAAACCCTCCGAGAATGGTTTTGCTCCATCGTATTCATCGCCTATGGTGGCACCCGATTTGTCTATGTATCGCCATTTGCCAATTACTTCCACAGCGGCGCGACCCTGCACAAAGTCCCCAGCGCCTTCATATTGCGGCTTAATGACTATATTTCCGTTTCTATCGATGAATCCCCATTTGCCATGGGCCGTGTTGGCATCGTCATTCGCTTTGATTTGCACAGCCGACAATCCTTCTGAAAAAGGTCGCCCTTCGGCATAGTCTCGGCTCTTAATCACTTGCTGTCCGGTTCTATCTATATAACCGTTTTCGCCCGAGCCGCTCCAAACCCAGGCTAACCCCTCGGAAAAGATCCCGGCATTGGTGAACTTGAGCGGTATGGCCAGCTCGCCGCTACTATTGATAAAACCGGTTCTGTACTCACCCTCTTTTGGCTCTGTGACTGCAGCCAGACCATCATGAAATTGAGAGACGAAATAATAGTCAAGCGGCTTGGCGAGGGCACCGGATTTGTCCAGCAGGAAATAGAATGATTGCCGTTTGTTGTCGAAGGGCTTGCTGAGGTCGACGCAGTGCTCGAGCAGCGTCCTGTACCGGGCGGTGTCTTCCCTCGCCACAAGGGACTCCGCTCGGGCCCAACTTAAATAGAGCAGGGTCGAGGAGAGGGCGAGAATCGTTCCTAAATTTCGAGCAAACTTCACTCTTAGTACCGGATACCAATACGACTAACATGTTATGCCATTTCAAGGCTGGCAACCACCGGACAAGTGGTTGAAGAGATCAGATTATAGTCTATCAGCGCCGGCGCAAGAGCATTTTAGTTGTCCATGTAATCGCGGAGTTTCTTCGAGCGCTGAGGGTGCCGAAGCTTGCGGAGAGCCTTTGCTTCGATTTGCCGAATCCGCTCACGCGTTACACCAAACAATTGTCCTACTTCCTCGAGCGTGCGGGTCCGCCCGTCGTCCAGGCCAAAGCGCAAGCGCAAGACGTCGCGTTCTCGCGGCGACAGTGCCGCCATCACCGCAAGGATATCTTCGCGCAAAAGCTCGCGCGTAATTTGTTCTCCTGGCGATTGAGAAACGTTGTCTTCGATGAAATCGACCAGGCGGCTGTCCTCTTCCTTGCCAACCGGCGTTTCGAGCGAGACCGGCTCCTGCGCCATCTTCAAAATGTCGCGCAGCTTACTGACGCTAATCTGCAATTCTTTGGCAATCTCTTCATCAGTAGGCTTGCGGTTTTTCTCCTGGGCGAGCAGGCGGCTTACCCGCCTGATTTTGTTAATCGTTTCTACCATGTGCACAGGAATGCGAATCGTGCGTGCTTGATCCGCGATGGCGCGCGTTATCGCCTGCCTGATCCACCATGTCGCATAGGTGCTGAATTTGTAGCCCCGGGAGTGATCGAATTTTTCTGCCGCTCTGATCAACCCGAGGTTGCCCTCCTGGATCAAATCAAGGAATTGAATGCCGCGATTCAAATATTTCTTTGCAATTGAGACGACAAGACGAAGGTTTGCTTGCACGAGCTGGCGTTTGGCCATGGCACCATCTGCGCCACCACGCTCTATGCGTCTGGCGTAGGCGATCTCCTGATCGGGAGTAAGAAGGGGAATGGAGCCGATCTCTCGTAAATACATGCGGATAGGATCGCCATCTGACAGTCCGCGAATGCTCTCCTGTACCAATTGCTCAGGTGATGTGACATCATCTTCCTCATCAACCAGATGAATGATGTCGTCAACGAGTGGTTCCTCTAAATCATCATCGCTGTCCAAAACAGTGCTCGAGGCTGAGTCCTCTTCCTTGTTCTCGCCCGCCGGGCTTGCTCCAGCTTTGCCGGCCTGGCGCGGAGCACGTTTGCTCGGATCCGGTCGTTTGTTTGGCTCGGCCGCGTATTCTTTGTAGCTATGCAGATGGGCGTCCAATGCCGGATTGTCCTTCCATGTCGACTGGCAGGATGAGCATTTATTTAGATGCTGCAACACTTTTGCCGTGTCCGCCGGTTCTCCGTTATCTTGGAGAATAGCTTCCAGCAAGGGTTTGGCTTCGCTGCAATTCATTTACTAACCTTTATCCAGCCATATCGAGCGTTCATCTGGCCTTAAAATTATTCCCTGTCTAAGCGTTTGAGGAACATTATCCGCCTCTCGCCGTCTTATTCCAATTACTCGCGGGTTTTCGGTCTGCCTGGCGAAGTTTCTACTAATCGCAAATTTATTCAAAACGCAAGTTCTCTCTTTTACCAGAGGTAGATGCATGAGGAAATCAAATCGCTCGTCCCTGGCGCAGTCCGTCCTCTCTTCGGTGGCTGCCGCCGTTCTTTTCATGCTATTGAGCCCGGCGGCTGACGCCGCGCCCGAGGTTTACTCAGGCTACATAAGCCGGCAGCAGGTGGACAAACTTACCTGTGATATTCACTGGTACAACAATCTGAAGAAGGCCGAGGAAGCTGCCCAAGAGCAAGGAAAGTTAATTGTCTGGGTGCACATGGTCGGTAAAATTGACGGCGCCACTTGAAGCGCGGGAAATAGTTTGAGAGCCGTGTCGCTCTCCTCGCAGCCTTCATTCGATATTTTGAGAAATGAATTCGTTTGCGGTTACAGGGACATCGAGAATTCCAGCCATGCAGGCTCGTCGCGCAAGCACATGCCCGGTGGTCAGTCGATTGAAACGAGCAACGGCTCGGGTCCGCACAACATTCAGATTTTCGTGCTTACCCCGGATGGTATCGTCCTGACTTGCCTGCCCGGATACTGGCGGTCCGACGACCTCGCTCGCGAGCTTGATTTCGCCAAGGATTTATACAAGGTCTGGCAAGATCCCATGCTCAGCCTGGCGCAGAAAAAAGCAACTTTCAGCCAGATGCAACTGGGGCACATCGCTCAGCATCCCAAGGACGAAAAAGCTCGAAGCCACATGCAGGGCTTTGATATAGCCTATGAAAAGGAACATCGTCTCGGGACAAGCGATGTGTTTTATCGCAATGCGATCAATCCCGCAACCAGGGAAGTACCCAATAATGCCGTGAAGACAACGGACGTGATCATGCATGAGCGAATGGCGGCGCGCCCGTTCGTAGCCTATAAGAACTTTGATTGGCCTGAGTTCAGCGATTATGGCAAGCCTATGTACGACAAGGAGGAAGATTTCCGTTTGTCAGATGGACAGATCGCTCCTGGAGCCAACATTTCCGACGCTCCAATGATTGGAAACGATCCGCGTGCTCATCCAATAAAGACTGAAGTGAAACGCCAGGGTAAATCAGTGTTTCGCGCGGCAGTCACTAATGCCATGAGATTCGGCATAAACGCAGCCATTCATTGACCCGGTTTTTGCATGGTATTGCATACGGTGCAACCTCAGAAATTTGAGGCGTCGCCTTTCTCTTCTTTATCCTTGTCCTTTGCTTTCTCTTTGTCGTCGCTGTCCTTCACATGACCGGGCCTGCCCACCATCATATGGAAGAGCGGATGTTTTTTATCGAGAATCTGATTCATCTGCCTGGCGGCAAGATCGACATGATCGAGAGTGTCTCGCGTTTTCGTGAGCACATACCTTAGATCGCTTCGATAAGTTTGATTGTCCACTGTTTTTGTCAGGCGCTGTGAAACTCCTCTGAGATCTTTGGTAAGACCGGTCAGCTCTGACTCCAGTGGACCAGCCTTATCGAGGGTTGTTGTGACGCGCCGTGAGACGCCACGAAGATCCCTGCTCAGCCCGGTAAGTTCAGACTCAAGCGGAACTGCCCGCTCCATTGCCGGCGAAGCCTTGCGGGCGAGCTGGGAGAGGTCCTCAGCCGCACGCGTCAGCCGCTCCTCATCAATGAGAAGATGCTGGCGAATCTTGTCTATATCGACTTTGTCCAGTCCGGCTGCAACATGATTGATAGCCAGCTCCGGGCGGACCGGATCCTCGCCTGTAACTATGGTTTTTGCATCGATCGTTCGTAGTTTTGTGCTGCCTGTTACCTCAGGAAGATTTATATCTATATACTTTGCACCGACGACGCCGTTGCTCAATATGGAGAAACGCGAGCCAAACGGCACAGACAGCTTGCTTGATGTGACTCGGATGCGAACCACAACATTGTGCATCCCCTGCCATTCGATTTTATCTACGATGCCCAGGCGCACTCCATCGACAAACACCGCCGCATTTTCATTCAAGCCGGCCACCTCATGAAAGCGGACATTGATGAATTGCGGCGGTTGCAGCGATGCAAAATTTCGAAACCAAAACCAGGCCCAGAGCAGGAGTACTATTGCCACCGCCGTGAATATGCCGAGCGCCCCGTCGGAATAAGGCGGAATGTCGTATCTTTCTGAGTCTTCGATGCGCCTTTGTCTTGCTGTAGCGGTCATCAGCTTGAACCTCCGACGAGATAAAACACGGCAGTTATGCCCAGGTTGATAAGGTAACAGGCCAGCGCCGTTGCCACCACTGCCTTTGCCTCGACCGGGTCTTTCGTGGAGGTGGCCGCCATACCGGCTGCACAACCGGCGAAGACGCCGACGGTCGGATTTACGGCCACCAGTTTGATAAAGAAGACAATGATGTCGGTGTCATGTGTAGCTTGCCGCGCTGCTTCAAAGAAGTCATTGATCGAGGTTACACCTAAGAGCGGTGCAAAAAGCGCTCCGGTCACGAAGCCGATGATCAGACCATATCCGGAGAGCGGCAGCGACATGCAGAGGGCGGCCAAATAACGCGGCAGCACGAAAGAAGCGGCCAGCTCGCCATCATCCTGGTATTGCCAGCGATACCATTTGCATTCGCCGGCAATCAGCGCCGCCACACTCGCACACCAGGCGGTGCTGAGCGTCAGGGGCGCCAGCTCTCGCAAGAGCCCTATCGAGATTACTGCCCCGGCTAAGTCTTGCGCCCGATATTTCTGCAGCTCAAGCACACATTCAATGGTCATGGCCAGCGAGATTGCCACTCCTGCCAGAGCTATGAAGTGGAAGGAACGCGGTCCGAGCCAGCCGCAGTATCGTTTGAAATCTCTCCAGGAGAAGGTGCGCCACGAGTCGTATGATAAGGAGAGGCAGAACAGCCGTGTCGCCTGCCCGAGCGGAGACAGCCATGACAACAAGTTTCCGCCGCGTCGCTCTTCAAAACCTTTCTGCACCGCCTGGCCACCTCTGTTCCTGCCAAGATCATCTATAGCTAAGCTTCCAGCTTTTGTTGCCTTGATGAGCCTGGTCTGCAAAAGAACAGAGCCTATTTAGGGCCATGGTGTTGATGACTGGCGAATATGCCTTTTATGATCTGACTGATCGAGCCGGCAAATGTCTTCTGGGCGGTAGCGCCCCCTTCTTTGAGCATGGATGAAGCCATTGCTTTAGCCTGCTCGAAGCTGATATTGGGCGGCAAGGGTGGCACGTTCGGATCGCAATGAACATCGATAATGCACGGCCTATTGGCCACAATTGCCGCATTGAGAGCCGGTCCGATATCATCAACCGACTGAATGACGATGCCGCGCAAACCGAGTGACTCAGCATAGTTTGCATAAGAGAAATCCGGTATGTCTTGTGAAGCTTTGAACTTCGGATCACCTTCCATGACCCGCATTTCCCAGGTGACAAAGCTGAGCTCTTTGTTATTGAACACGATTACGATCAAACGCGGATCGCTCCACTCTTTCCAATATTTTGCCACCGTGAGAAGCTCTGCGTTTCCACCCATCTGCATGGCGCCGTCGCCGACCAGAGCAAAAGCTGGGCGCTCGGGAAAGGCGAATTTGGCTGCCACTGCATATGGTACCGCATTGCCCATGGAGGCGAGAGCGCCGGAGGCAGAAGCCATCATTCCGCTCCTGATTTTTAAATCACGCGCAAACCATACCGTGGACGTTCCCGAATCGGCGCTTATGATCGAACCTTCCGGAAGCAAATTAGAGAGCTCCCAGACGACTAATTGGGGATTGAGCGGATCGGCCTGATCGCGGGCGCGAGCCTCGGCTGTTTGCCACCATTCTTGAGTATACTTTTCAATCTTATCTCGCCAGGATCTATCGGTTTTTGGCTCCAGAAGCGGCAAAAGGGCAATCAGTGCTTCGGAGCTGTCAGCTTGAATTGTCACATCCATTGGATAGTGCACGCTCAAGTTTCGACCGGCAATATCGATCTGCACGCCTTTGGCTGTGCCGGGCTTGGGCAAGTATTCCCCATAGGGAAAGTTGGAGCCGACCACAAGAAGAGTGTCGCATTCCTGCATCATCTTTGCAGTTGCTTCCGTTCCCAGAAAGCCGATTGAGCCTGTGACATAGGGCAGTTCATCGGGCAGGACTGCTTTGCCCAGAAGCGCCTTGGCGACTCCGGCAGCCAGGACGTCCGCTACCTGGATGAGCGGCTCGGATGCTGACAGGGCACCGGCGCCGGCCAGAATTGCCACTCTTTGACCCTGGTTCAAAATATCTGCGGCTCTGTGGAGGTCCACTTCGTTGGGCACCACCCGTGGCGGCGAATAACCGATCCCGGATACGGAGGCGCCTTTGTCGTCCTGCGGATCAGGCTCTTCCACAGCCGCCAAACGCTGCACGTCGTGAGGCAGTATAATGCAGGTCACGGTCCGCTCTGCAAGCGCAATGCGAATGGAGCGATCGATCAGATGCCGCACCTGCGATGGTACCATTGCCACATTTACATACGGGCTGGCCACATCTTGAAAAAGCGCGGGCAAATTTACATCCTGAATGTAACTGCCGCCCTGGGCGCCGCGGTAAACATGTCCGACTATAGCAAGTACCGGCTGGTTGTCCAGTTTGGCGTCATAAAGCCCATTGAGCAGCTGGATTGCTCCAGGCCCGGAAGTGGCGCAGCAGACGCCGAGTTCGCCCGTGAATTTAGCATGAGCGCAAGCCATGAAGGAAGCCATTTCTTCGTGCCTTACTTGAATGAAGCTGATATCGTCGCTCTTGCGCTGCACAGCCCCCAGGAAAGGATTGATGCCATCACCAGGATAGCCGTAGATGCGCTTGACGCCCCAGTGCAGCAGGCGCTCGACGAGAAAATCACTGACGTTCATAGACTTGATTTACTCCTGCAATGATTTATTTGTGGAGCTTGAAGCTCAAATCGGCCAGGCGCGCCTGAATGTATTGAATTTTGTTTTTGGCCAGGTCGTTTACATCAGCGTTTAAGTTATAAATCGCCACAAACGACAATAACATTGCCGTGAGCGCGCAGATTGTAACAAGCCGCCCAAGCCGTGCTTCGGGCGTCGATTGTTCCAATGCAGCGGCAACGGATTCATTTTCCCTGAAAGTTGTGGTCATTGTCTCTCCCTCGAAAGCATTGGCAAGAGAGACGTAGCATAGTGCTCTTGCCGCGATGGCGTTAAAGGAGATATCCGATCAAATGCGCTTCCTGACGGCCTTCTGTAAGATACGCAAGCGCTCTACATACATATCGGTGGCTTTCTCGGCATCATCTGCAAGAGTGATACCCTTCAGGACGTCATCGAGATTTGCCGCCTGGTGACTGACTTTGAATGGCTTTCCGACGATGGCGACCGCACCGTAATTCTTCTGAGCGAAGAGGTTCCTGAACTTGGAGAAGCCCATGCTTTCTATTAAACGTTGAAACATTGTCGAGTTTTGCGGATCAGTTTTGTAATATGTGCCGACCGGGACGATCCAGATTGGCTCCTTTCTTTTTCTGGCAGCAATTTTGGCAATCGCCATCGTGCCCGACTTAAAGTCGAGGCGGCGCACGACCTGGTCCGGGACCAGCTGTCCTTGCGGAAAGATTACCATGCAGACGTTGGGTCCGCCGTTGGCAAGCGCATTTATAGCGGCTTTGAACGCTTTCGAGCGACCTTCTTGCGTCTCCTCATCGACGGCGATGGCGCCGGTGGCGGCAGCCATATAGCCTCGCCAGCCCTGCACCTCGGTAGTTCTAATCAGATAGTACATCGGCCTGATGCCCAGCAAGTGCGAAACGATCGAGGCGTCGCCTGCATCCATATGAAAAGGAGCGATGATAGTCGGTCCCTTTTTAGGCATTCGCTCTTTGCCGATTATTTTGATTGGACCGACCTCGATGAAGCCGAAGCAAATGCAAAAAGAGCGCATCAGGAGCGCGTGAATAAAATTTGGTCTGGGCGGTACATAGCCGCCCGCTTGCACTTTTTTCGTTTCATCCTGCCAGAAGCGCACTCGCTGGATCGCCTTTTGCCCGAGCCAGGCAATCAGTAATGCCAGCGCCAACACAGCAAGCACGCCGCATACCATCAAGAAAGTGCTGTCCAATTCCAAGTCTCCTGGTCCTTGTTCAGGGTTCACCCCAGTGATTAAATTCGCCCCCGAGCTTATCGTAGTAGCATCCTTCAAATACGTACCACACATTCGCACACGCCAGCTGAATATGGAAACAGAAACCGCTGTTGAAGTCAAAGAGCTTCGCAAGACATACAAAGGTGGCAATGTTCTTGCCCTGGATGGAATCGATCTTCGCATCGCAAGAGGCGAGATCTTCGGATTGATTGGACCAAACGGCGCCGGCAAGACGACGCTGATCGGCTGCCTGCTCGCGCTTCTGCAGCCGGATTCGGGCAGCATAAAGATTTTCGGCAAATCACCTGACCTGATGTCCGTCAGGAAAATCACCGGTTATCTGCCTGAGAGGGCGGAGTTCGAGCATTGGATGACGGCTCGTCAGTTTCTACGCTATCATCACGGGCTTGCCGGCCGGGACAAGGGCTCGGCGGAGCATGACATAACTGAAGCGCTTGAATTTGTCGACATTGCTCCATCGGCTTGGAATCGGCGTTTGAAGACTTATTCACGCGGCATGCTCCAGCGGCTCAACCTGGCGCAGCTCTTGATCGGCAAGCCGCAACTGGCTTTGCTGGACGAGCCGACCCTGGGGCTGGATCCGACAGGCGTGGCGATGGTGCGGAACGCCATCAAGAATATGCGCGATCAGGGTGTGACTGCGATCATTAATTCGCATCAGCTTGATGAGATTGAGCGACTTTGCGATCGAGTGGCATTCATACGGCAGGGAAAAATTGCCTCGATTGAAAACATAAAGAGCGGCAGTATATGCGACTATATGCTGTTCGTACGCTGGAGCGCTAATCAGTTAAACGGCACTCTCGATTCCGTGGTGAAAACGGCCGCGCTCGAGTCGAGTACTCTGGTGCGCGAATGCCACCACGAGTGGGGTCGTTTCCTGGTCAGCGACGGTGGTGCGGCCGCCTCCCTGATTCGAGAACTGGTGGCCCGCGGTTTGCCGGTGGAGGAGGCCGTTCCCGAGCGCGTGCGTCTCGAGCAGCTCTTCGCGGACAAAACCGGAGGCGAGACTAATGAATAAGACGATCATGAAGTTCACCATCATGTCGGCCTGCCTTGATCCGCTCAAGCTGCTCTACGTGGCTCTGCTCGGCTTCGTTATGCCGATCGGCATGAAGGTGGCATCTATGGTCCATGGCGCGGCCGATTCGCAAACCTTTGAAATGCTGACCGGAAAAGTTGGTGTCGCCTTCGTTCTCATGGTCTTGTGTCTTGGGCTGGCAGGCAATACTTCCACCCAGAGCGGTCGCGGCGGTGAATATCTGCCGCTAATCTTTACCCGACCGATAAGCAGAGCCGAGTACGTGATCAGCAAGTGGGTCGTGATCGCGGCTATGGGCGGCTGTTTGACGGCATTGCAGAACATGATCATAGCGGTAATCGGCATTTTCTTTGGTGAGACGATCAGCGGGCAAGCGGTACTGAGTATGGTGGCAGAACGTTTTCTTGACGCGGCGCTTATTTCCGCGGCCATGATCTTGACGATGTTGAATCGTAACCCGGCCTTTCAGATCACGGCCATTCTCGGTTTTTACATCTGGCTGGCCGGTCAAACCATCCCACCTGTGAGCGTCGCCGGAGTCAGTGCCGGGGCAACCGGAGATTTGTCCATCGAAGCGACAAAATTGATGCTCTCGATGTCGCAGTACATTTCGACTTTGATACTGCCGACGGTTAACGTTTACGACCTGATCAGCGCCGCCTCATTCAACTGGTCCCCTTTGATCGCGTATATTTCGGCGGTCAGCCTTTACCTGTTGTTTGCTATTGCGGCGACGAGCAAGAGGGAGTTCTTCTATGGAACTAATTAAGGAAAGATCGACGGCCAAAATACCGCTGGTACTGATTGTGGTGGCATCTCTATTTCTATTCGCCCGCATCATCGATCTCGGTGTTCATCTGGTCGCCTCATCAGAATCGCCAAGCTTGCATGAAGCCTCGCTCAAGGCGCCGGTCTGGAAACAAATTCCCGAGCAGTGCGATGCTCTTCCTCTCCAGGCCGCTCAGCCTGCCGCGCGCACGACGCCGGAGATCTCTCCTGAGTCGCAGAAGCAGGTGGACGAGATCATGGCTGCCAGCCAGGCTCAAGGCAAATTCGTCTTATACGAATTCGGCGCTGACTGGTCCGATCCTTGCAAAACCATGGAGCGAACGGCTCTTTCTAATGCCGAGATTCAAAACGTCATCAGTGCGAATTTCATGCCCGTGCGGGTCACCGATAAGTTCAAGGAGACGGGTGGGCGCAATCCGCGGCTGGTTTCCGATCTCCAGAAAAAGTTTCACGTCTTCGCTTTCCCTACCCTGGTTATCGTCGATAGAGGCGGCAAAGTAGCAGGAATTCTGGTGGGCAATTGCACATCTTTGACCGTTTATCGCTTTTTAACTCGGGTTCGGCATTCACTGGATCATCCCGCCTGAGCGAGAGAGCTTTACAGAAATGGGTAAATTAAGCTTGGAAGCTGGCTTAATACTCATGTGTTTGAGACGATTTCAGATCAATCAGGTAGCGGAGAAAAGCGATGGCTAGACGCGCGGCACCATACATAGTCCTATATCTGTCCTTCTTGTCGCTGTCGGCGCCCGGGCAAGCCGAGCCGGCAGCCGAGGCGAGCAAAGGAGCGGTGCCAACAGCGCCGCAGCCGGGCACAGCCAGTCCAGTCCAGGCTGATCCAGCGAAATCAAGCCCGGCGGCTACTGCCAAACAACCTGATCTTGCACCGGCGGGCAAAGTGGATTTAGCAAAGCCGGCAACAGGAAAAGCGCCAGCCAAAGCGGCGCCTGCTCCGACAATTGCGCTCAGTGAGGTTAGCCCGGGACCCTTCGATACCGACCGTAAACATTTGCGGGCATGGTTGGTGGCGGCACAGGGTCGCGGTGTCGGCGTCAGCACTTATGCCAAAGCCTATGAAAGCCTGGAGGCTTCCGTGCGCTCCGGTGCGCCGCAAGACAAGGTCAAGCCCCAGCTTGATGCAATATTGAAAGCCATAAATGAGCAAGTCAAATCGAGCGTCGTTTATAAGACGACTCGACCGGTTAGATCGATGGCCGGAAGAAAGAAGTTCAATATTCTCAAGGATCAATTCGATCCGGTTTGGCAGGGACCGGATGTGAGTTCGGGCTATGTGACCAAGATTAATGATGATGCTTACAACACGGCCTTGATGAAACTGCCGCCCGAGCTCAGGCGAGACCCCGACATAATTTCTGATTTGCGCAAACGCCGAGACAAGGAAAAAGCGCGAAACATGGAGAAGTTCAATCAGGGTAATTACAGATTCTGACTGACAGTTTCGCAGATTTTGTGTCTGAGCCAATTTTCGTAGGTCTCTTGTAACGATAAGAGGGAAAAATGAGCACTCCTCCCTCTTACCCCAGGCACCATATTCGGTGCATGTCTCTCTTCCGTCCCAGCGATCACACCGAACGCCAGCGCGATATATGATGCGAGTCTGTGATAACGCCGATTACAAGCGTTATTAGACCGCCTAAAATCGCAGGCCACCATCCGGCCACTGTCAGATACTGCGGCATAATACTTGCCGTCAACATGAGCGTGTAGGCAGGCAAAAGCCAGAATCCCAGGATCCACAGCGGAATTAAAACGATCAATGCCATCCCCAGGCTGGTTATCGCTAAGAATGCCGAAAGAGCAACCGCGACCCAGCTGACGACGACGCCCAGTATTGAGAAGAGCAAAGCCAGACACAGCGATGTAAGAAAGCCGCCGTGCACTCTGATTCCGCCGATCATCGGCATTACGAATTCAAAAGCCAGTGCAAGCAGCACCAGTCTGATCAGAAAATTCATAGGCCCTCCCTAGGTCTCTTGATTATCCAGATTGAACATAGCGCAGCCCGGCAAAGATAATGACAATGCCTGGCAGCGCAAGCCGATCTGAAAGGGCAGGACATCTATAGTTATGTGGTACTCGGCTTCAAGAGCTTAAAGCGCAGCGCCCGACAGGTCTGCTGATGCGTTGGCGCGCTCTTAAGCATCTGTCGGGCACAGGTCGGCCTGCAGGTAAGTTTCAGGCCAAATAGCCCTCGAATTCCTCTATTTTTGCGACCCTCTTTAGTTTGCGCATAGCGATGCAGGAGAGCTTGCCGACTTGATCTCGGGTCAAACCCATCTCCTTGCTGATTTCCCTGAGGCTCTTCTCTTTGCCCGTTCCCAATCCGAAGCGCAACTGAACAACTTTGCGCTCGCGCTCATTGAGGACGTTGAGAAGGCTTTCAATTTGTTTGCTGACGTAATGAGCGTCAACACTTTCAACCGGGCTCTCATGCTCGTCGTCGACTATGGTATCGCCCAAGGTGCAGCCTTCGTCCTCGGTGGTCGATACTTTCTGGTCGAGCGAAAGACATGGTTGAGAGCAATTGAGCGCCCGCTCGACTTTGTCGAGATGCTCCTGGAGCTCATCGGCAATTTCGATTGTGCTGGGCTGACGTCCGAGCTTGACGGACAATTGTGATCGCACCCGGCGAATCTTTGTCATCAATTCATTTAAGTGCACCGGCAGTCTGACGATGCGTGATTTATTGGAGAGCGCGCGGGTGATTGCTTCACGAATCCACCAGGCGGCATAAGTGGAAAAACGGTGACCCATTTTCGGATCGAATTTCTTAACGGCTGTCATCAGACCGATGCTGCCTTCCTGCAGCAGATCGATCATTGGTAATCCACGATCTTCATAACGTTTGGCAATCGTGGCTACCAATTTCAAATTTGCCAGGGTGAGCACATTGCGAGCTCGGCGATCCCCTTTCTTTGCTCTGTTGACAAGGTCCCGCTCTTCTTGAACGGTCAGGGTCTTGATATCACCTATGGTATCAAGATAACTTTTTACCGGCTGATAACTTTTTCTGGCATCAAAAAGCCGGATTTGAGAAATGTGTTCAATCTCGTCAAGTCCACTCACTTTCCGCTTGAATGGAACTGTATTTTCACGATCGGAGGGCCACTTTTGCTCCTCGTCGTGATAGACACTTCCGCTATAGGCAAACATGGTTGACCTCCCAAAATATGCGGCAAATCATTCCGGATGGAACGCCCATCCGTGTGCCGGCTCAAGCTGAATAAATTTGGGTCTCGTTATGGAATGACCATATACTGTACACAATATACTACAGTTTGGGCGCAGTCGTCAAGGAAACTGTAGACTGCACCCTACAAATTGCCTGAAATATTGAATTTTGTTGGCTTTAAGCGTTTCGAAAAATTGTAAAGCAACTTGTCATTATTTGACGGCCGATTAGCATCCCATCCGGAATGTCGCATGATACGGGCTTTCTGCTGTTTGGTCGAATGCGGGGTTCCCGGCGGCAGTGCTGTAGGGTAGAATCTACTGTAGAGAATTTAATACAGCGACCGAGGTCTTCCATGTCCGATTCCCAATATCTTCTGGGCGCCATAGCCAAACTGATAAGAAAACGTCGCGAGCAACTCGGGATGTCGCAGACTGAGCTGGCTGAGCGTTCGGGTTTGCATCGCACGTATATTAATAGTATTGAGTGCGGAACCAAAAACATCAGCATCGACAGCCTGAAGAATATCGCCGATGCATTGGACACGACCGTTTCCGATTTGATTTCAAAAGCCGAGGAATCGTCACGCGAAGCCGGTCAGCCCATCAAAATACTTCTAATTGAAGACAACCCGGCCGACATATTTATGTTCAAGCGTTGTGTAAAGCAAAATGCACTGCCCACTTCAGTCGATGTAATTGAAAACGGCAAGAAAGCTCAAGAGCAAATCGAGCGCTATATAAAAGGAGAGGATGACCTGCCCGAGATCATCTTCCTGGATTTGAACCTGCCCGGCACCAACGGCTACGATTTGCTGGTCGAGATCAAGGGAGCTGAGCCTTTGCGTCATATTCCGGTGATCATCTTGACCACGTCTTCCAATCAAGAAGACGTGCGAAAGACTTATGCTCACTTTGCCAATTCGTTTCTCACCAAGCCGGTCGATCCGAGCGATTACGAACGCGCCATCAACAACGTTCTCACCTACTGGTTTGCAACCAGTGCCTTGCCTGGCAAATAGGTCGTCCTTCAGTGGAGCTTGGGCTCGCTTTGGTCGTGCCCGTACAGCGGCACATGAGAAGCGAGACTGCGCGATTGCATCATAAGCGGCTCATCGCTTTGAATTGATTTTGCCGTGGCCGTTCGTTTGAAGCGATTCTCTTGCATGCGATCGAGAGCTTGCTCGATTTTGTACTCAACCATAGATTGCTGATCCATGAAAATGATGATACCGAATCCAATGGCAAGTGCCAGCACAATAAAAGCTACCGCCCAACCCACTCCTGAGTCCTTTTCAATTATGATGACCCTGCGATCATCAAATTCGAGATCATTACTTATCATGTCGTGCTCTCCCTTTTGGCGGTTACGGCGTGCTTGCTGCTTCCTGTTCGGACTGAGCCTGCCGAGCTCAATCGCTTATCCTAGGTTTCTGAGCTCTTTTGGCGCGGCATGTTTCGTGTTATTGCCACCATGGCCAGCATGATTACCAGAACAATGCCCTCCTGAACGAGCAATCGGTTGATATCTATCGAATTTGCCGGTTTTACTTCACTGAGATTGACATCAAACCATTTTGTCACCAGCCCCGGCACCTCCACTCGTCTGATCGGCGGATCCCAGATGAAGCCATATCCCATCGGGTATTTCTCACCGGCACTGTCTTGAAGAACCCAGGGTGGATAGACGAGCATGAGGACCATGAGCGTGAAACCGCATAGCATCACCGACGCAGGCACTTTTGTCATCTGGAACTCCCCGGGCGCCAACTTGCTATGCAGATTTAGCGCACTCAGCCTCAAGTGATGCCGCCCGCTCAGGACTGCTTAACATGATTTTGCAAAATGTCGCCGATCAATGCTCATCTTGAGCCAGTGCCGGCAAAGTAAACAAAAACGTAGCGCCTTGTCCTTCTTTTGATTCGGCCCAAATCTTTCCGCCGTGCAACTCGACAATTTTTTTGCACATTGCCAGCCCCAGCCCGCTGCCTGGATATTCATCTTCATGATGCAGTCTTTGAAACATTTGAAAGATCTTGTTTGCCTGCTGCATGTCGAAGCCGATGCCGTTGTCGCTCACGGCAAGGCACCAAAAGTCACCTTCTCGTGATGCGCTTACATTGATGACCGGTGCCTCTTTGCCTCTGTATTTTATGGCATTGCTCAAAATGTTTTGAAAGAGAGACGAGATGTACTCGCTCTTTCCCTGGATGAGAGGCAAATTCTCGAAATTTATAGTAGCGTGCGCCTCGTCGATCGCAAGACGAAGGTCTTGAATTACCGATTCGACGAGCAAGTTCAGATCGATTGGCTGCAGCGCCAACTTTCCCTTGCCAACGGCGCTGAATTCCAGTACATCATCAATGCGTGCCATCGCCTTGGCTGCCGATGTGTTAATGAAGGAAAGGTACTGCCGCCCGGACTCCTCCAATCGATCGGCGTATTCTTGACCGAGGAGTTTTGAATATGTGGCCATAGTGCGCACCGGCTCCTTCAAGTCATGGGCAGCTACCCAGGCGAATTCTTCCAATTCCTTGTTTGATTTTGAAAGTTGTTCCGAGGTTCTCAGCAATTGTTTCTGTGCTTCTTTGCTCTCGGTTATATCTCGAAATATAGCGGCACCATTAACGACCTCGCCTTTCTCGTTCTTAATCGGCGATACGCATAATGAAAGATAGACGGTTTTGCCATCCGCTCTTTGGAATGTCAGTTCGATGGTATCAAGCTTGCGACCTTCGCGAAGCACTTCGACAACCGTATCCATATCGGGTCCGATCAGATGGCGCAACGTTTTGCCCATCGTTGATTCGACGGAATAACCGAAGAGATCTTGCGCGCCTCTGTTCCAGCTCAAGACGGTTCCATTCAGCATGAAGCTGATGATGGCGTCATTGGATGATTCGACGATCGAGGCCAGCTGGCGATTTCGATACTCCGCCTTCTCGCGTCTGCCCATCTCGGCCTTCAGTTCCTCGAATGCGCCTTGAAGTTGAGCCGGTCCTGGCAGTGCCAGGATCTGCGGAATCAGTGGCCATAGTAATGCCGATGTGGCAAGAAAAGTTATGCCGGCCAGAAACTCGAGGCTCGATTGCAGCCAGAATGTCGTGTGCCAAACCGTCCATATTCTGATGGCATGGGCAGTACCACAGATCAGGAAGGAAACGATGAAGAGGTTGAACATCCAATCGTGCGCTTTGTGCCGGCTGCGTCTGACAAAAGAGACAAGGGCGGCGGCCATGGCAAAGAATGCAGAGGAGAGAAGGACATTGCCGACGACCATCAGGACCAGAAGCGGCACGTTCCATCGAAAGCAGAGCCCGAGCGGAATATAACCATCCGGCGCTAATATACTGTCCATAAACGGTTCCTTTGGATAAACTCGTTCTAAGCGGATGTAATCGCGCTAATCAGCAAGTGTAGCAAATGAGCCTGCCGCTGGCTCGATCATTCTTAAAACCGGCGCCTGCCGTTATCTGATAATACTCTCTTTCGTGGCAAGCGATGAGCCTTGCGTGAGAGGGCGAAACTCATAAGATTTGACTATGCCGGCGATGCGTTTGCCGAAACGATCCTGTCTATAACCAACCGCCACAACCGCTCCTGGATTCAATGTCTCATTGACCGTGCTTTCCATGGCGGCAATCGAGTTCATCTCATTTCTCATTTCGCTGGCGGTTTTAGGATTGGTCTCCGCCAGAAGAGCTCTTTGAATAGCCAGTCTTCGTGATTCCATCGAACGCAAAAGCTGATTGGCTGTAGTAATCTGAATCTCGAGGCTCTCTCTCGGGCGCTCGACATAAAAGAGATCCTGTCCGGTAAGTGTATCCAATTCGACCACATCGGCTATGGAATTGATATTCCACACCGAACAAATCTTCCTGCCCAGCGAGTCCAGGTCGTGTGCCACCATAATCGCTTTCTCTTTGCTCATAGCGATGCCCGATTCGCTTTCAATGCCGATGGCGTTCAGTCGCTCGTTGAATTTCGCCGCTTCGCTCTCCTTCAATTTGCCTGAGCGAGCGGCAGAGTCGATCATTATGGCGACCTCGTCTTTTCGGGTTCGCAAAAGTCGGGCCAGGTTGTGATCATCGCTTTGGATCAAAGTGCTCTGCAGAGTAGTATCGGCGGTTTGGTTTCGGATTGCCACTGCCTTTGGTGGCAGAGAACAAGCCGCGCAAACGAGTAAAATAAAAAATAACGGACAAAACCGTCGCTCTCGATTATTCATGGTAGTGCCTCAGGGATGCTCTGCGTGCGCCGTTCGGGTTTTGTTTACCGAGCACTGAAGTAGCGCAATCTCCGGCTTGTGATGCCGCCTGACTCTTACTTGGGTCAAGGCTGAGGCATATGTCGGGAAGTAAATTGGTAGGTCATAAGAGATTCGAACTCTTATCCCTCTGCTTTAGAGGCAGCTGCTCTGCCGTTGAGCTAATGACCCTTTTGCGGCTGGAATGGCTTGCAACCAGCCGCTGATATTTATTTCTTAGCGCTCGTCTAAAAGCCCTTACCTGGAGATTTCAATTTCTCGGGCACGGCTTTCTGGGCCTCGGAGAACCTGGTGATTCGGTTGCCGGATGATGCGGATTCAAAGCGTCCCAGCACGCCATTGCCTCCGTTGTATGCTTGGGCAGTCACTACCGTTCCATCCGGTAGGCTGACGCGATATCTTTCTATCTACGTGAATCCGCATGGATAGTCCTTTGGGCTCACCGGTTTGAATTGTCCGTCGCCGTCGTCGACTTCGACTCTGGCATTGCCGAAAGGCATTAATGTACTTCGTCCATCTCTGGTGGTGAGCAGAACACCTGCATCACCTCGCGGTGTGACGATGCTTTCAGTGCCGTTGGCACGTGTGAAGGTATCGCCGGTATTGAGTTGAAGTGATCCCTGCCTGTCTGAGGTAACTGTCATGTTGTCGGACGGGCGGTTTGTTCGGTCTACCTACCCATAGCAATCCTGCTGCAGAAACTTGGTCAGGGCATCAGTGCTCTGAGCCGCACTTGGCTTTGTTATTTCATTGGGTTGTACGAGTTCTACCATGGTTTTTATTTTCCTCCTTTTGAGTAAATGGGTGATCCGGCTTGGATCGGAATAACTGGTGTAAAGGACATTTTTTGCTCAGCCTCGCTGGTGATCATGTCGCTCGAGGCAGGTGCGCCTGTGACTTCTTTGAGCGCACCACGAGCGGTGCTGCCTCGCGAGTTTGCAATTGGTTTCATGCTTGGGAATGCGATCACGTCCTTGATGCTGGCTGCATCGACGAGCAACATGACTAGACGGTCGATGCCGACACCCAGACCCATCATTGGCGGCATGCCAAATTCCATGGCATAAACGAAATCGGCGTCCGGTCCGGGCAGCTCATCATGACCCTCAGCGCGTTTTTCTTGCTGGTAAGCAAAGCGCCGTCTTTGTTCTTCGGGATCATTCAATTCGCTGCAGCCGTTGGCTAACTCACGGCCATAGACAAACAGCTCGAAGCGCTCGACAAAGCCGGGTTTGTTGGGGTGGCGGTGCTGGCACACAGAAACCTCGACCGGATAATCGATGATGAATGTAGGTTGCATCAAAGTCTCCTGCACTTTCTGCTCGAAGATGGCATTGATTATTTCTCCGCGAGTTTTCTGATCGTCCAGCTCGGCACCGACGGCGGTGGCGGCGAGACGCAACTGATCAACGGTCTCATACGCATCAACATCCAATCCGCAGGTATCTTTTATCGCAGCTGTCATCGTGCAGCGGGCAAACGGCAAGCTGAAATCAAGCTCGATTCCTTGATGCATAACCTTGCTCGACTTGCAGACTCGATTGACGACCTGATTCAGCATCATCTCAGTCAGCTCCATCAAGTCGTTGTAGTCGCCATATGCTTGAAACATCTCCAGGGAAGTAAATTCTGGATTGTGGCGAGGGCTCATGCCTTCGTTGCGGAAATTGCGTCCGATCTCATAGACCCTTTCAAACCCGCCCACGAGCAGGCGCCTGAGATAATATTCCGGTGCGATGCGCATATACATGTCGCGATCCATGGCATTGTGGTGGGTTACAAACGGTCTTGCCTCGGCACCACCGGCTTGCTCGTGGAGAATCGGCGTTTCCGCCTCGAGGAAATCACGCTCGTCCAGGAAAGCGCGAATGGTTTTCACAGTCATGGCGCGCTTGAGCAGCATCTCCCGAGCCTGCTTGTTGAGCATGAAATCGAGGTGCCGCTGGCGAAAACGAGCTTCCTGGTCGGCAAGAAAGCCAGGATCATCTGGAATTGGTTGCATCGATTTGGCCAGGATTTCCCACTCCTCAACAAGGATGGAGGGCGGTCCCTGGCGAGTTCGCATCGGCCGGCCGCAAACACCGATAATATCGCCGCGATCCATCAGCCGCAGCCGTTTGGCTGCCTGGGCGCCAATCACGTTTTCCTCAAAGATGAGCTGAATCGATCCTGACTGATCTTCCAGATCAACAAACCTCCAGCTGTAGCGTTTGCGCATGATGCGCCCGCATACTCTCACTCGATCGGCGGCTTGCTCGTCGGCGACCAGATGATCGTATCGATCAAGGACATCTGCAGCTGTATGCGTTCTTTGAAATCGATGAGCATAAGTAACCACACCCTGGTCTTTCAATTCCTGAAGTTTGCGCTGCTTTTCTGCATGCAGGCTGTTGTTCTGCTTCATGGCTCGATCTCACCTCTGATTACTTGCATGAAAAAATGGGGGTACGATCTGCTCCGCGACGTTGCCGGTATCTTCCCGTCGATCAATGGCTGCAGGCGGGGCAGATTATCCATCGGCGCGTATTGACAATAATGATGGGCGATATGGAAATTTGTGTAGTGAGTGAACCAGCGGGCAAACCAGGAACCGCCCCAGGTGCGGGTATTCTCAAATATGTTGATGTTGGAGTGCGCCGGCAGCCCGAGATGCTCGGGAAGCTCAAGCAAGAAGTGCACGGGCTCCGCAATCAAGAGCGGCACCATCCACAGTATCAAAAGCATGGGTTTGGAAAAAACGATTGAAATTGCAATGATGGTTGCCAGGGTCAATCCAAACAGTTGATACTCTCGCCTGATTTTTTCGCCTGTTTTGGTATAGGAATATTCATCCGCACTCTCGGCATTTCCGCAGAAGATCTGGGATCGCCAGGGTTCACAATCGCTGCCGAGGAAGGAAGCTGATATGCGCTTAGCCACGGTAATCAGTCTCGAGTAGTCGAGCATCGATTTGACAAACCCTTCTATCGAGTTCAACTCTTGGCGCTGATAGACAAATGTTTCGGTATTACGCATGGTGCCCAAGTATTTGTGGTGCTTCAAATGTTTGTATTGAAAGTCGGAATAACTGATCAGCATGGGCAATCCCAGCAGGAAGCCGAGGATGCGGTTGATCTTTGAAGATTCGAAAACTTGCCTGTGCAGGATTGAGTGCTGAAGCTCTATGAGATGAACGTACATGGCTCCCTGCACGGCCGCTCCCAGAGCGAACAGAAGCACCGAACCGCTCATCATGCAAGTCGATGTCGCCGCTATGATTGCCGAGGCGATACCGATTCGAAGACAGAACAAGCGCGGTCTTTTTCTCAACAGCTCCGCCGGCAACTGCACAGGCGCAGGCATAGTGACAAGCTGAGGTGTGTCCTCTACTGTCGAGTCCGGGTTCATTGCCGCTCTCTGGTCGGGTGCCTCGTTGCTCAAGCTGCAAAGCTCAAGTTCGGGCTTGCCGATCATTTTCCCGACCCGCCGGTTTTGCGCTGAGATGCCAATGCCGCTTTCACATGCAGCTGTTGTTTTGCAACCAGGGCTGATTCTTTTTTGAGCTTCGCCTTAATGAGGAGTTGCTGCTTTCCGATGAGGGCACCGTCGAAACCAGGTGTGATACCACTTTGATTGGCTGCTATTTTGTTGTTCATGTTGTCTTCTCCTTTGAATTAGCGGGGCAGTGATCGTCGTTTCACATGCCGGGGATTTTTGATTTGACGAAGTCGATTTGTTCTTGAGTAAGACCAACGAAAAGGTTGTCGGAATCCAGGCTTCCATCAGGAAAGGCACAGCCTTCAGTAAGGCTGGGATTCTCGCCGTTTTGGAGCCGGCGCACCTGTTCCTCAAATCCCGGCTGGCACAGGCTGAAGAGAGGACAGGTCATGCATGGAGTCCGGTCTCGACTGGCGGGAAGATACTTGCCTTCGCTGATGCAATATTCTTCGAATTCCGGACCGTCGTAAGGCTTGCTCGGATCGATGTTATACATAAAAGTCATCTCTGACACCTCTTGGCTCTGTTCGATACTTGCAGTATTTCCGGCAAGCTGGCTGTCTCCAACCTGCCTGCATACTAAAACCGCAGACGACTGCCAGCCATACGTAAAAACGCAATGGGCGATGCAGGTGGTCGCAGGGCGCCAAATGAAGTATGTTTCTGGGCTGAAATTGTCGTTCGGGTCATTTGAGCTGGGCTCTTCTTGTTGGGCATATGGTCGGGGTTCACGCTCGTGAATCGAGCGGATTGCAAAAGGCATCTGGGGACGGGGTCTTGTCCGGTGCGTGCCTATGAGCATCTATGCGCTCGAGGCGCATATTTGACCGTGGCGATAAAAAAATGCGGGTTTACGCAAGCGCTTCATGTGCCGGCGTGCAGTTTATATCCAAACTTTTTAGGTGGATCAGTCCGGTGGATTAGCTTGATTAAAAGCCGCGCTGCGATTGCTGGCCTTTTTTGATCAAGAGATCCTCGAGAATCATATACACGTCAGTGGTATTGTCCACGATGGCAGTGGCCTGTGATTCGCGATGGCTGCGCCCCACTTTTATCGAGAGTCCATTTCGCTCGTTGACCCATTTGAACATGGGCTCGTCATAATGAGAATCACCAAATACCGCGAAGAAAGATTCCTCGGCGGAGAGCTTGGCCAACTTGGTAATTTGATCGAGTGCATCGGCTTTGTTCCAGACGAGGTTCGGAAGGACATCATAGCTGGTGGCATCAGGTCTGAATCGAATCTCGGGATAGTCCGCTATGAATCGCGCCAGCATCTCATGGATAGCCGGACGCCGTTCTTCGGGCAATTCGTTGAAGTGAATCGAAAAGGAATAGTAATGGTAATCAAAAACGGCGCCCTCCGGTGCCTGTTTCTGCATGGCCTCGAATATTTTGCTGATCGTCGATTGATCGGCACGTGCTTTGGGATGGACATGCTGCAAGCCGTTCGGGAGCGAGACTGCCAGTCCATAATTGCCGGCTAGAATGAAACGGCCGGAATCAAAATCATGGTTGAGATACATGAGACCACGAGCGCTGACGATGGCCACCCGTCGGCTCAAAAGTTCATTGACGCGATAAAGCAGCTGAGCCTGATCCGGTCTGATGATGGCCAGGTCCGGGCGACGGGCATGTTCGACGAGCGTGCCGTCGCGGTCCAAGATCAAAAATACCTCTTTGTCTCTCGGCTTGAGCGACCAGACAAAATCAGGGGTGACTGGATTTTGACCGTCGTTTGGCTTATTCAATGTGATGCTCATTTGGCTTCAGAACGTCCTTTCTAGCAAGTTATCGGTCGCCTAAAGGCAGATTTAATCTAGCCTGCGGCGCTGGAAGCTCTCATCGAATCCTCGCAAGACCGGCTTTACATGCCGACACCATCCATATGTATGACTGATGCATGTCTGCATAATACATATTACAAAGTGGAAGGATATATCGGTGGTCCGCGTGATTTTGAATTGTCGGGGACAAGTAACTCGCAGGTGAAATTATGGCAGCAAGAGCAATATGGAGCGGCATTGTCACATTCGGAATGGTGAGCATTCCGGTCAAGTTGTACTCTGCTACTGAAAACAAGGATATTTCATTCAACCAACTGCACAAGGACTGCAAGTCGCGCATAAAAGAACAGAGGATGTGCCCCGTTTGCGACCGCAAGATTGAATACGAAGAGATTGAGAAAGGATATGAATACAGCAAGGGCCAGTACGTCGTCTTGACGAAGGACGATTTCGAAAAACTGCCACTGCCGAACAAGAACGCCATTGAGATCACATCGTTTGTGCATGAAGACGAAATCGATGCTGTTTGCTACGACAAAGCATACTACATCGAAGCGGATGAAGCAGCGCGCAAACCGTTTGCACTTTTCATGAAAGCGATGACAGAAAAGGGTATGGTGGCAGTGGCCACGGTGGCGATTCGCAGCAAGCAGCGCCTCTGCTGTTTGAGAGCATATGGTGGCACTTTGATGATGCACACGCTTTTGTATCCCGATGAAATTCGCGTCGATAAGAATAAAGAGCTGCCTGATGTGCAAATCTCGGATAAAGAGCTAATGATGGCCTCGAGCCTGATCGACCTTATGACCCAGGATTTCGTTCCTGAGGCACATAAGGATCAGTATAGAGAAGCGCTTCTGCAGCTAATCGAAGCCAAGCTCGAGGGCAAGGAGGTGCACGAGGCTCCTCAGGTTGCCGCTGCCAATGTCATCGATTTGATGGATGCGTTGCAGGCGAGCATGGAAAGCATCAAGGCTAAGAAGCAGGAAGGCGGCACCGCCGGCGCTACCGGCAACGGAGCCGAGAAGGTCAGGAAGAGCGCCGCCAAAAGAGCTGAAGAGCCGGTCGCGGCTGTTGCCGGCGATGAAGGTAAGAAGAGCAGGAAGCGCAAGACTGGATGAGCGCTGACTTGCTTGGTATCGCAGGAGTTGCTGGTGCACGGCGACGCACTCTGCCGGCCAAGTTTGTCCCCATGCTGGCAGCCTTGCCTGAAGCAGATTTCCTGCGTCCGGGGTGGATATATGAGCCGAAGATGGACGGCATGCGCGCCCTGTCTCTGGTGACGCGAGAAGCATGTACTCTGTTATCCAGGCGAGCTCTGGACATCACCCATCAGTATCCGTCATTGGCGCGCGCGCTACCGGATATGGTGGCATGCGATGTGCTGCTCGATGGAGAGATTGTCGCCTTAAATGAGCAGGGCCGGCCGTCGTTTCAACATCTGCAACAGCGCATCAACTTGATTCATGCCCCGGATATCATAAGAGCGGAGACTGCCATTCCTGTCTATTACTTCGTCTTCGATGTGCTTTATGCTGATGGGTTTGACCTTTGCGGAGCGAAACTGGCGGATCGCAAAGCAGTCTTAGCGAAGGTTCTCACAAGCTCTCACAACGTCAATATTCTATCCTTCTTCAAGGATGATGGAATGGCCGCTTACCAGGCCTGCGTTGAAAATGGATTTGAGGGTATTGTAGCTAAGCGGCTGGACAGTATCTACGAACCGGGGCGTCGCTCGCCCGATTGGATAAAAGTCAAGGCGCAGCAGACCGACGAGTTTGTCGTCGGTGGCTTTACGCAGGGTCAGGGCTCGCGTGCCTCCGCATTTGGTGCCCTCTTACTTGGCTCATACGATCAATCGGGGCATTTCATTTACTGTGGATCTGTCGGAACCGGCTTCGACGAGCGCCTTCTCCGAGAGACCATGCGGAGAGTCGAGCCGCTCAAGCAAGCCAAGCATCCGTTCCTGAAGCGTCCGGACGAGAAGAAGATCGTCACCTGGCTGAAACCGCAGGTGGTGGTAGAAGTAAAATTCATGGATTGGACTCGTGATTTTCACCTGCGCACTCCGGTATTTCTGAGATTCCGTGACGATAAGGATCCTCAAGAAGTTAAATTGCAAAGGCGCGGACCCGAGCCGGTTGCTCCGCAGAGCATCGTCATTGCCGATAAGATGTCTTCATTGCCGGCTCCTGAGAAAAAGGCGCATGAGCACCTGAGCTCCGCCGGCGATCTGGCAGCGCAGATAGCGGCAAGCAAAGGCGACAAAGCAGACATCATCGTCGAAGGCGATACGGTGCAGCTCTCGCATCTGGACAAGATAATGTGGATGAACCATGGCGATCTGTCGAAGCTGACGAAAAGAGAATTTCTCATTTACATTGCCAGCGTGTCACCCTTTTTGCTCCACTACCTCAAGGACAGACCACTATCGGTGGTGCGCTCGCCCGATGGCATGAAAGGCAAGAGGTTCTATCAAAAACACTGGAATTTCCCTGTGCCGGATTTCGTGGAAACAATCTTTCTCAATGACGGTGCCGATGAAGCAGCGATGTGCAATAACGTTGCTTCCTTGCTCTGGTACGCACAGCACGGGGTGATGGAATATCACGTCTGGCTATCGCGGATCGAAGGGGAGTCGGATGCGCATGGCGGCACACTTGCCGGAGCCCGCGAGAATCAAGATTCAAAGGGTGACTATCCGGATTTCCTTGTCTTCGATGTAGATTGTCATTCGAGCGAGGAAGGCAAGGACAATCGTGTCTACAAGAAGGACTCGTATCTTCGGGCTTGCGAAGCCGCACATTGGTTGAAGGAAGCTCTTGTATCGGCTCGCTTGAAACCCTATCTAAAAACATCCGGGCGCAACGGACTTCATGTTTTCGTTCCGATCGTCCGCACGCTCTTACATGATGAAGTGCGCGTTCTTGCTGAGACAATCAGCCGGTTCGTAGCAGGGCAGCACAAAGATAAGATTACTCTGGATGCCCTGAGTGCTAAACACAGTGACAAGGTGTTGCTTGATTGCAGTCCCAACTGCAAAGGCAAGACTTTGATTGCGCCGTATTCGCCTCGGCTGGTTCAAGAGCAAACCGTATCTATGCCGTTGCAATGGCAGGAGCTCGGGGCGATATATCCGATAGACATCACCATGTCGAGTGCACCGGATCGCCTGAGAAAGCTGGGCGACTTATGGGCGGATTGCTTTGAGCATAAAAGCCATCTGGAAGATATGCTTCAAAGAAAGAACCGGGGCATTTAGAGAGTTTGCTGAAGCTGAATTTAAGCTGGAAGTATAGAGAGAAAATTCCCGATTTGATCTTGTGCGATATGTCATCCGGGGTGACTGTATATCTCGCTTCGTAAGATCCTCTCACAAAACGCAGGCGACGTTGACATTCCTTCTTGGCTGGATTTAGATCATGATATTCAGCATATGCATCGAAGAGATGATCGCCTGGTGACGGGCCGTCATGTTTTCATGCTGCAATCGACAGGAAGGCGACCTCCTTGGACCGTCTCGGCGGTTTTGGTTGATGCTTCGTCAACCTCCTACCCATGCTCAGCAGCCGATGTTCAGATCGCTTTGATCCGCGTCGCGGTTCATCGCTCCCTGA
>JAJPJO010000214.1 GCA_021324135.1 Pseudomonadota bacterium | reverse complement strand
CACGAGCCCACTTCGGCAGCCTCGCCATCGCGCACCTTTTCAATTTTGTCCACCCGCAGCTTATGGCGGCCACCCTCGAACTGAGTCGCCAACCAGGCATCAACAATTCCTGGCACCGCTTCTGGTGGCGTCGTTCGCCCAGCCAGGCAAAGCACATTCGCATCGTTGTGCTGCCTAGACAATTTCGCCGTTTCCTCATCATGGCAGAGAGCGGCCCTAACACCGCGTACTTTATTAGCCACGATTGACACGCCTATGCCTGAACCACAAACGAGCACCCCGCGTGCGCACTCTCCGTTAGCCACGGCTTCGCCGACCTTTCGTGCATAGTCGGGATAGTCGCATGAGTCCTTGGAGAATGTGCCCAGGTCCTCATATTCGATACCACACGACCCAAGATGCCTCTTAATCTGTTCCTTTACCTCAAAGCCGGCATGATCGCTGCCAATCGCAACCTTCTGCGCCATCTCCTCCACCCTCTTCTGTTGCTGGTGCCCGACTGCATGCACAAGCTCACTCATTTTAATTCAAACCAGACCGTTTCGTTGCTTGATGTAATAGCTTAGCGTCAGCTTGGAACAAATACGTGACGACTACGCCTGCTTTCACCAAACTGAGTCACGAAACTGAAAGGAACTTGTAGTTCATAAGCAACCGAGGAAGTACGAGGAAGTAAGCACGACAATGGACGAGAATCGCAGAGGAAACAAAACTGAAGGCGCGGCACATAGAACGAGGAAGAGTCCGCAAGAATGCTCGGATGAACCTTCGAATCAGGCACAAACCGACGAATCGAATCGGGCACAAACTGAGACAGCGAATCGAGCGCAAACCGAGACAGCGAATCGAGCGCAAACCGAGACATCGGATCAGGGACAAACCGAGACATCGAATCAGGGGCCGGATGAACCTTCAGAAGAGACAAGACTCGCTACAGGACGGTTCAAACATCACGAGACTTACGACCCAACAGCAGGCCCGTAAGCTGCTCTCGGGCGACGCCTTGCGTGTGCTCAACGTGCTCGCGTGTGCTCAACGCGCTTGCGTGTGTTCAACACGCTACTTGTACGTGGTCAACATCTGGCAACGCAATTCATTGATGTTGCGCGGCGTTTCAAAACGATGCGCCGTTTCCGCCACATCCTTCATGCGGTCAACTCTGAATATCAAAATATCATCGCGCTCATGGCAGTAAGCCACGGCAAGCCAGAGTCCATCCTGCTGTAGTAAAACGAGCGGATCGATTTTAACGGAATCTACTACCTCACGCTCAATACAGTAGTAGTTGACCTTTACAGCGAGGTGCTTCAATAGAGCCTTCTCCAGAATCGGCAGCTTGTCCTCAATCGAGTACATCGGATAACTGAAGGTCTCATCAGCCAGGAAGCTCTCGAATTTCTTGCGCGTGGCGCTGTCTCCAAAGGCCGGCGTCCGATGCCTGTCCTCATCTTCATCATTGTAGAAAGGCGGCGTGTTCGGATGATTGCAGGTACCGTTGCCTGGTTTGTTGTTCGATTTGTTCCCGGGCTTGTTGGATGACTTCGTGTTCTTGCTCGAGTAAGAGTCGGTGCTGCGAACGCGTTTGCGATCGTCATCATCGATATCCATGGGCTCGAGCTTTTCAAAAGTCTTGGTGTTCTCACCCAAACCCTCGATGGACAATTGTCGAGGCGGAGGATTGCTGAAGAATTCGTTGATCAGCATCTCTTCGAGATCGGACTCAAGGCAGGCCAGCTCGAGCTCTTCCAATTCGCTTTCGTCCAGCTCAGCGCACCCGAGCACGGAATCAACGATGGCATCGGCCAGCTCATTGGACATGGCGTTCATCTGCGGACTGATAATCTTCGCAAGCTTGTTAATCACATCACGAATAAGCTCGTCCTTTTCCTGAGCATGGATCGTGACGCCGGCTACCAGTTTGTCGAAGAGCCGGGCTCCAGTAAGAAGCAAAAACCCTTCTTCCTGGGTCAAGCGGAGGTTGAATTCATCTTGCATAACAGTACCTGCATTGTTAATCTCGGACAGTGCGTGAGACAGGCGTATTAAGCCGCTTGCTCTAGCGCGCTGTTTGTTTGCGGACCATGAGCCGGCGACGGCAAATCTCCGCAATCCAATGAAATTCGAACCGATTAGCTAAAGTCCTAAAACAGTGCCTCTAGCTCTAGCCTAGCACTGGTTTAGTCATTCGTGTAGCACTTCGGCTAGTTTTTCCGAATTTACATTCGCTCCGGTGCCGAAATGCCTATTATTTTGAGCACGTTCGCCAGGACCTGCCGCGTCGCCATTATCAGTCCCAGTCTGGCTTTCGTTACTGATAAATCGTCCGTGATTACGCGAGAGACCTCGTAGAACTTCTGCAGATCATTGGCCACTTCATAGGCGTAGCGCGCCAGCTTGCCGGGCTGCCAGCTCAGAGCGGCATCAGCCACCTCATCGGGAAAAGCTTCCAGCTTCATGACCAGGCTCTTTTGATGAACGAAGACCTCCGGATCATCCTCAAAGGCGGCAAGAAAAACCGACGGATCAGTTTCATATTCGCCTTTGAATTGCTCCAGCATCTCGACTGTAAGCGGCGCCGGCTCCTCCTTTCCTGTTTCGCTGTTTTTGTACGGCTCGACGGCGCGGCGTAAAATCGACGAGCAGCGGGCATGCGCGTATTGAATGTAAAAGGCGGGATTATCACGGCTCGACTTTTTCGCCAGCTCCAGATCGAAGTTAATCGGATTCTGCGGGTTCGACTCAGCCAGGTAGTAGCGAACCGCATCCACGCCCACCTCGTCCATGACCTCATCGAGCATCACGACTGTTCCTCGGCGCTTCGACATGCGAACAGTCTTGCCGTCGCGACTGAGGTTCACTATCTGCGTGAGGATGACGTGTAATTTGTTTCGGTCCTGTCCAAGCGCTTCGGCAATTGCCTTGAGTCCGGGCACTTGACCGTGATGATCGGCGCCCCAGATGTTGATCATCAGATCGTAGCCGCGCAAGTATTTGTCCAGATGATATGCGGCGTCGCAAGCAAGATAGGTGTAATCGCCGCTCGACTTGCGCAAAACTCGATCGCGCTCGTCGCCCAGTTGCTGCGCCTTCAGCCAAAGAGCTCCTTCGGATTCATAGGTAAAGTCGTTGGCTTTTAACAACTCAATCGCTTCGTCGACCTTTTTGTTTATATGCAGCGATTCTTCAGAATACCAGCGATCGAAACGAATGCGGAGGCGCTCCAGCAGCTCTTCCTGATGTTGGCGAATAATGCTCTTCGTAACATCGCCTATCTGAGCCGGGGCATCAGCTTCAGGCAGATCGAGAAACCTACTGCCGTGCTGCTTTATCACTTCATCGACGAACTCCTGGATGTATTCCTCCGGATAGCCTTCGCTCGGATATTCGACTTGCTGACCGAGCTTGCGTTTGTAGCAAGCCAGAGCACAGATCCCGAGCTGAGCGATTTGAGCGCCGGTGTCGTTGATATAAAACTCCTGCTCCACAGCATAACCGGCAAAATCAAACAGGTTGGAAAGGCAACTGCCGAAAACCGCATTGCGTCCGTGCCCGATATGCAGGCTGCCAGTCGGATTTGCCGAAACGTACTCGACGAGCACTCTTTGGTTTTGTCCAACAGTCTGCCTGCCGTAGTTCTCTTTCTCGCGATGAATGTGATGGAGAACCTCGAGCAGCCAGCTGCGCCCGAGCTCGAAATTTATGAAGCCAGGATTGGCGACCTCGAATTTAACGAAGGCACCATTTTTGGCTTCTGGTGCCGTTTTGATGTAGCCAGCCAAAGTCTCGGCAATCTTGATGGGCGCAGACTTGGCATGCCTGGCCAGTTTGAGCGCTACGCCGCACGCCAGGTCGCCATGCTCGGCCAGCTTGGGGCGCTCGATAACAATGGGCTCCGGACAATCGCTGAGCGCACCCATTTTGCCGTCTTTGCAGGCTTGATCGAACGCTCGCGCCACCATATCCTTCAGGCGCTCTTTAATCATAGACTCTTCCCTTGTCAGTCACTCACGCCGCGCTTACTTGGCTGCGGCAACCTTACTCAACTCATTGATGATTGTACCGGCGAAGTCGGCTGCCGCCTCCGGTCCATTGGCTGTCACAACCTTTCCGTCATGCACGACAGGCTGATTGACAAACTTCGCTTTGCCTTCCTCCAGAGCCTTGCGTGACTCCGGTGTCTCCCATACTGTGGCTTGTTTCCCCTCAAGCACTCCAGCTTTGGCAAGAACGGCACCAGAAAGACAGATAGCGGCATACACTTTAGAAGCTTTCTGGAAGCCCCTCAAAAGAGCATGAAGCTCCTTGTCTTCCCACAAGTATTCCGGCGAACCCATGCCACCGACAACAACGATGGCATCGTAGTCCTTTTCGCGGAGATCCTTTATAGATGTTTCGGCATGGGCCGCTCCGCCGAGCATTCCTTTTGCTTGACCGGTTCGGGTCGAGGCGACAATGGTTTCAGCTCCAGCCTTTTCAAGCTCTGCCTTGGGAACGAACAATTCTTCATCGCGAAACTGGTCGGGAGCAATGACAAGTACTACTTTTATGCCATCTAATTTCTTGGCCATGATCTTCTCCTCCGCCGCGGTGGTGTCTTGCGGACTGATAAGGCTGGATCATATTACAAAACGTGCCCCGAGTGGTCAGATTGGCGGGCTTTTGGATCATGCTGTTTCAATCGCAGTGGAACCAGCGGTATCTCAATCCGTCGAAGCCTCGGAGAGCTAGTCTTTTTGGAGGTGCTTGCAATGGCTCGAGGAAGCAAAGACAAATACAGCGACAAGCAAAAGAGAATGGCAGAGCATATAGAGGAAGGATACGAAGACAAGGGTCTTGGCGAGAAAGAAGCCGAACGACGTGCCTGGGCCACGGTAAACAAACAAACCGGCGGCGGAGAAAAAGGTGGATCGGCATCGAAGAAGTCTGAAAAAAGCAAGAAAGAGGCGCGCTCGGATTCAGCGCGGCGAGCGGCAGAGACGCGCAAGAAAAGAGGTACGAACCGGGGCAACAAGAAGAGCAGCTCCGGCGGAAGAAAGAACAGCTCGGGCAGCAAAAAAAGCAGCTCCGGCGGAAGAAAGAGCAGCTCGAGCAGCAAAAAAAGCAGCTCCGGCGGAAGCAAGAGCAGCTCGAGCAGCAAAAAAAGCAGCTCTGGTGGAAGAAAGAGCAGTTCCGGCACAAAGAAGGGTGGCTCTACCAGCAAAAGCAGCTCGGGACGAAAGAAAAGCAGTTCGGCACGAAAGAAGAGCAGTTAAGCTATCTGACAAGTAAGTCGGCAGCCTTTGACCGGCCATTTACAGATCGTCTCGTGAAATTTGAGCACACTGCTTTTTGCAGGCAGCAGCAGGAGCCAAACTGCGTGGTATCATATATGGTGCCATTACTTTTGTGCACCAGCATACATTGCGAACCTGTTGTCAACTTGAAAGCAAAATTTAATAGAGCAAACGATCGCCATATAATTACGGAGTATTGCGAATCCTATAAGCAAGGTAAGTGTGGCAAGAGCCCGGTAAGTGACTTTTCACCTGCTATAGCAAACTGGTACTTTGGATATATGGACGCGATCCGCTGAACCATTTCCATGCCACCGCATGAGGTGCGACAGCCCAGGGAACAAGATTCGATCTTTGCCCGATAATATCAGAGGCTGCGTCACAGAAGAGTCCCATCAGGTTAGAGGAATCTTTCAAGAAATCTTGCTTGATAATTCACTCACCGATGTATGTGTCCGAATGGAAAGTGCAAAATCAAATTGCGGAGTAACTGCTGAGATGCCCAGACAAGAACAACTATGGGAAGCCTATATAGAGAGCTTTCGAGCCGCCTGCAATAAAAAGGATCGTGAGGTGGCCGAGAAAATTCTCAATTCAGCATTTTCAGATGCTGAAGATTATCGAGAGTTGGATGCTCGATTGATCTGGGCAACCCACAGCCTGGCTTCGCTTTATTGTTCCTCTGAATTGGAAGGACAGGCAGAAGCTCTTTATTCCAGACTTGTTGAGCTTACCGAAAAAGTTCTTGGTGCACATCATCCGGACGCGATTGAAAGCTTGGAGAAGGTAGCGCTTGCTCAATTGAAAAACAGATCGGACAAGCAAAACGAGTACTCAATTGCCGTTTAGCATGCTGAGTTCGGCCAACACCAGCTCAGCATGAGATTGATTGACTGATGAGGTTGAGATCAAACGATTACGGACTAAATGGCAGCGAAACCAATGGAGGGGAGACATGTTTACAGATAGAACACTCAAGTGCCAGGACTGCGGAGCGGATTTCTTATTCTCCAGTGGAGAGCAAGAATTCTTTCAAACAAAAGGATTGGTCAATCAACCCAAACGCTGTGGCAACTGCCGGCTCGTCGCGAGAGTAAAACGGAGCGGTCAGAGCATTGATTCGATCTTCGAAGGGCAGTGCACCGAGTGTGGTGCCACCACAAAGCTTCCTTTCAAGCCGCAGAGTGCCAGACCGGTATATTGCACGGAGTGCTTGCGGGTCCTTAAATTCGAAACACCGAATGAAGACCGGGCAGTCGCGGTTTAGGATCAACTTCCGACTCAGCCGCCCTGCATCGTGGCACCAACTTCTTGATTGGACATGCCGTGTTTAAGCTTGCGCATTAGATTCTCTTGCTGGAATTTCCAGTAGAGGTCAAATGCAATGTAAGCCAGAGCAAACGCGCTCTCACCAGCCAGGAACGCCCCATCTCTTACTCCTCGGTAAAGAGCCAGTGAGAGAAAGCTGAGCGGAACCATTTTGTTCACCCATGGGTCGGCTGCGTATTTATCGAAAGTGGCATCGAATTCATCCGACCAGCCAGGGAAATCAGGGAACATGCGGTTTAAGGCTCGTCCAATAGTCGTCAGCGCTTCGCATTCATCGTAATGCTCGACGATTAAGGACGAGCCGCGCATCGTCACCTTGTTTACTTTTGGCGACAGTTTCAGATCTTTCAATAACAGATCCGACTCTTCTTCGCTGAGCGATTCGGGCAAGAGAATTCTGATTCTTCCTAGAGTGCGATGTGCAACTCGTGGGCCTGCATCTCTATGTTTGCGTTTCATCATTGTCACAAGACCTCACTTCTTCGGCGTGCTCTTTGTTTGCATAAGGTCACTGTCTTGAGCCTCAGGCGAGCGATCGATGCGGTCATCGTCTGCCCCGATTAATCCTCTTTGCGCTCTGCTTCTTTTGCTCGCCTTTTCTTGAGCTCTTTTGGCATTTGCCGCCGCTTCCGTTTCTTCCGATTGGGGCTCGACCCGGAATTTCGGTCGATCCTTGTCGGGCTTTCTTGCATCTGTGCCCAAGTCCTGAATGTTTGGCGACTCAGTATGCATCGCCTCGCGTGCGGCACTTTTTCTCTGCTTGCCGATTTCTTGCTCGTTCTTCGGCTCTTCGGCGTCAAGCTGTTCGTTTTCGATATCTCGTCTTGATTCATTCATGATCCGATCTCCGTTACAACTTTTCTTCATTGCGACAGGAGCGGGCTCCAATAGTTTCTACTCATTCTGGAAAATTTATCAATGGGATGCACAGTGAGCCGGCGGAAAAATTTTCTTCAATTAATGCTCGCTGTTCTTTCTCAGGAGGAACCGTCGTGTCCGACAAGCGTCAGGCACCTGGACCGAAAATTGAAAGATGCAGAGGAGCAAGCCCCATGAACAGAAAAATTCGATATGCCGTAGCTGGATTAGGTCATATTGCACAAGCAGCCGTACTGCCCGCTTTCAAGCATGCCGGCGAGAACAGCGAACTGGTGGCGCTCATTTCCGATGACCGGGAAAAGGTGGAGGCGATGTCGAGGGAATACAACGTCAAAAATTCCTGGAGCTACGATCAGCTCGACGAGGCGTGTAAGAGCGGTGTCTTCGACGCGCTCTACATCGCTCTTCCAAACGATATGCATAGAGATTTTACAGTTGCGGCATGCAACAACGGCATCCATGTTCTCTGCGAAAAACCTATGGCGATGAACGTTGCAGAATGCTTAGACATGATCGATGCAGCTGATGACAACAAGGTCAAACTCATGATTGCTTATCGATTGCATTTTGAAGAAACGAATATGAAGGCGGTTCAGTTCATCAAAGAAGGAAAGATTGGTGAGCCTCGGCTTTTCAACTCGAGCTTCACCTTACAGGTCCGCGAAGGTAACATTCGGACCCAGAAAGAGCACGGCGGGGGCCCGCTCTACGACATCGGCGTCTATTGCATAAATGCGGCCCGCTATCTGTTTCAATCCGAACCTATCGAAGTGATGAGCTTGATGGCGCAGGGCAATGACCCGCGATTTGAAGAAGTTGAAGAATCGGTAGGCGCCGTCCTCAAATTCCCGGGCGAGAGGCTGGCCACATTTGTATGCGGCTTTGGCTCGAAAGATATCTCACGCTATCAAGTTATCGGCACCAAGGGTAGTATCACGCTTGAGCCTGCTTATGATTATGCAGTTGAGCTGCGTTACATGCTAGCAATTGGCGATGACGAGAAGGAGCACAAGACGCCCAAACGCGATCAATTCGCCCCGGAGCTTATTTATTTCTCGCAGTGCATCATCGATGATCGGGAGCCGGAGCCGTCTGGGCAGGAAGGGCTCAACGATCTTTGCATCATCGAGGCGCTGAGGCTATCAGCGGAAACGAGAAAGTCAGTGAAGCCCGGTGCTGAGGAAAGCAATAAGAAGCCGGACTTGCGGCTGGTTCAGCAAAAACCGGGAGTGCCGAAGCCGCACACCCTAAAGGTCGAGCCAAGCTCTATGTGACGTACTTGTCCGACCCTGGCGACCGCGTCGCCAATCGTCGGCGAGCACATTTCGTCGTCGGCGTTCGCGCTTCTTTTATTTCAATGGTCCGGTTGCAATGAACACTGACACTATAGCCAGTGCCAGAACCGCAACCAGTAAAATCCAACTGAAGTGTGGCTGCAATCGCGTCCCGATGATGCCGCCGCCGTCAATCTGCCGCTTCCCAGCAGTGGCATTGTGTCCGTCGGCCGTCTCTGGTAAACCTTGAAGGGCGCCGCCGATTGAAGCCGCTGAGCCGACTTGCGCCACGTCATCGCCGGCGCACTTCACGAGCGATGCCCGCATCTCGCCTGCCGATTGAAATCGGTCGGTCGCCTCTTTACTCAATGCCTTCATGACCAGCTGCTCGACCGCAGGCGAAATCCGAGTATTTGGATCGACATCACGGAAAACTTTTGCCGCCGCTCGGACATGTTGATCCATGACTCCAAATGCGGTGGCGCCTTCGAAGACCTTTTTCCCTGTAAGCGCCTCATACATTACACAACCCAGAGAGTACAAATCGCTTCGACCATCGATAGCTTGGCCGAGAACTTGTTCTGGGCTCATGTATTGAACGGTACCAAATGCGGTGCCAGTCAAAGTCAGATCAGGCTGTGTTCCAACAATGATTTTTGCCATGCCGAAATCAAGCAGTTTCACGCTTGAGTCGGGCGCATCCAATATAAATATGTTGGCCGGCTTGACGTCACGGTGAACAATGCCCTTATCGTGCGCCGCCTGCAAGCCATCCAGACAGGCGGCGAATGTAGGAACAGCTGCAGCTTCCGCCAGTTTGCCGCGCCGTTTCAAAATACTGGCAAGGCTCTCGCCCTTGAGATACTCCATAACTATGTAGGGTTGCCCCGTCGCAAGGCGGTCATAATCGAATACCCGGCAGATATTCGCATGCGACAAGCTGACACCGGAATTTGCCTCACGCTCGAAGCGGATCAGGCTCTCCTTGTCGAACAACAAATGAGAGTGAAGAACCTTTATGGCATAGATGTCATCATCTTTCTTATGCCGTGCCTTATAAACACGGCTCCAACCGCCCGCGCCAATGAGTTCCATTATCTCGTAGTCGGAAACGGTCTGACCCAATAAAGGATCGACTGGCTCTTCAATCGAAAATTTGGTCTGACCCGACATGCCTATCCTGATCATGCT
>JAJPJO010000408.1 GCA_021324135.1 Pseudomonadota bacterium | reverse complement strand
TATTGCAGGGCTGGTTCCTTTGCCTTTACGGCACCGCTGCCGGTGCCACTCTGTTGTGAGTCGATCTCAATCGGGCAGGAGAATCTGGCAAAAATGGCCGAAGCGGCCCAGTCTCCCGTCGGACTGGAAAACCTGGCTCTTGCGTTCAGCATCAAGGATGTTCTCAGTCAGGGAGCCTTTCTTGAATCGCTTCTGGCTCCGACAAACGGCTTTCTGCTTCTCGATCTCCACAATATTTATTGTCAGTCGATCAATTTTGATGTACCGTTTATCGATCTGATAAAAACCTATCCACTCCAAAGAGTTGTTGAAATTCATATCTCGGGCGGCTCAAACAGCAAATCCGTAAATGGTTACACAGAGAAAGAGATTCGCCGGGACACTCATGATGGACCGGTCCCGCTCGCTTTGTACGATTATCTTCCACAGGTTTTGAGCCTCTGCCCTCGAGTCGAGACCGTTATTTTAGAGCGGCTCGGCGGAACGTTTAGCGATGACGACGTGAATCGGTCTTTCGCGGATGAGTTTCGAAGAATGAGATCGGCGATTAGAATGGCAAGCGACCAGATTGCCGGGCAGTGCGGCGAGATTGATACCGGGGGCGGTGCGGCCGATCGCCTGCCTTTGCAGGCTGAGCAACCCTGCGATCTCATTAGCAGGGGCGATCTCGAGCGATATCAATCGACGCTTCTTGATGCTCTTGCTGAATCAGGAAACGCCGAGGAAGTCAAAAGCAAATTGCTGCACTGCCGGGATCTCGAGAGTTTGCATGAATACATTGACTCATTCGATCTGAGCATGCTGGAGGTTGGTCAGCACCTGGTTCGAAAGTGGGGCGTCGCTGCTTTGTGACAAGGTTCTGCGTGGCTGCTTTGTGACAGCGCTTGTGGGTTGCGGTTCTTCATTGATGCTCTCACAAACTCGCGCCATTGAGCTGAGCGGCTATCTAGGCACCAGTCGCGTTCGTCCATCCCATTTGAGATCGGCCGGCAGCACTTCTGAAAGGAGCCGGGCCAGCGCCGGATCGTACTTCCACAATTGCGCTTGAGTGTAGATCTCGTTGTGGATTCCATTGGCAGGCGATGAGTGCATGTTCGCGTCGAACCAATCTTGAACTCCCTCCGCCCAATATTCCTCCCAATTTGAGGCGGCATAAGTGTTGTTCCACAGCCCGCGCTGCCGGGCTTCCTTGTACGCGCTTTGCACTCGCTTTGGAAAATCCGGATCGAGGACCGCAACACCCATATTCAGAAGAGTATGGCCGAACTCGTGGATCAGAATATTCTCGCCGCGATAACGATCATCTGGGTATTGCAAGATGTTCTCTTGAGCGCAGCTGCACACCGGACGAGCTACTGTTGCACCAACGCCCCGGCAGCGCGTGTTCCAATTCGTCTGCGGAAAGACCCGATTCAAATCGCTGTGCTCCGGAATGTCTGTTGTCACCTCATCTGGTGCCATCACGGCGATGCGTACATTCTGCCCCTTCAGTGTTTCTAAGACGTCGCCGCGTTTACTCAGCATGGCCACGACGATATCACGAGCAGCCATCATCGCCTCATCGGACACTTTTGCAGAACCGAGAACCGGCAAGCCGTTTGCATTGCAATACTTTTTGTAGAAACGATCGACATTCAGCGACAGCGGCGGTGGGTGCACATCTGTGCCGCCTGTTGCCGAGGCGACTTCCATCGCAGAGAGAAACGCGATCAAGGAGAGCGTTATTACCATCGAGATAGTCGCAACCAAACGGTTTTTTGCCATGGGCGTTGAAGCAGGAAAAAGTGGCATGGCCGGTTCCCTTAGCGTTCCATCAGGCGCTCACGAAAGGATTGCCTTTCTTTTCTTGCCAGATGCTCGTTTCGCCGCCATGTCCGGGAATGACGCGCGTGCTGTCATCCAGAGTGTAGAGCCGGTTTGAGATTGATTCGATGATGTCGTCGAACGAACCGCCCCACAAGTCCGTTCTCCCGATGCCGTGTTTGAATAGAGTATCGCCGGCAAAGAGAATGCTGTCTTTATCCTGGAGCGCGAAGCAGAGACTGCCGGGAGTGTGACCGGGTGTGTGAATGACTGATGCCTTCAGGTTTCCGACTTTCACTTCTTCCTCATCGTCAAGGTAATGATCCACAGGGAGTGGATCGGTGGCAGAGAAACCAAACATGGTGCACTGTTTCAAAAGATTGTCGTAGAGCCACTGATCGCCTTTGTGCAAACAGATCTCCGCGCCCGTTTTTTCTTTCACATTGCGACTGCCCAGAACGTGATCGAAGTGAGCGTGCGTGTGCAACAAGTATTTGATCTTCAGACCATGCTTCTCGGCCAGCTCGATGATCATTTCTGCATCGCCGCCCGGATCGACGACCGCTGCCTCGCCTGTTTCCTTGCAACCAATTATCGAACAATTGCAACCGAGTGGTCCAACTGGAAAACTTTCTAAAACTAGCACCGCAACCTCTTCTCGTTGGCGTTCAACTCGTCTCTGTCTGCGCTGTCGGTAAACGCCTGCCTGATCTGTTATTCGAACATCTCGCTCACGGATGTATCGTCATGTATTCTAGCAATCGCTTCGCCAAGCAACCGTGCCACGCTGAGCTGAACAATTTTGTCCGATATCTGATCTCGTTCGTGCGGAATTGAATTGGTGACGATCAGCTTCTTGATGCACGACTTGTCGATGCGCTCATTGGCCGGACCGGAAAGAACGGCATGGGTAGCGCAAGCGTAGATTTCGCGCGCTCCTTCCTTCTTGAGCAGGTCGGCGCCTTTGACGAGCGTTCCAGCCGTGTCGACCATGTCATCAACCATGATCGCCGTTTTATCCTTAACATCACCGACCACGGTCATGACTTCGGCGACGTTATGCTGGCTGGGATTGCGACGCTTGTCGATAATGGCGATCGGAGCGTCATCCAATTTCTTTGCAAAGGCTCTGGTACGAGATACACCACCGACGTCGGGGCTGACGAGAACGACGTCTTCAAGATCCAAACTTCTGATATAGTCCAACAAAACCGGGCTGGCATAGAGGTGATCTACCAGTATGTTGAAGAATCCCATAATCTGCGGGGCATGCAAATCGAGCGCCACGACACGCTGTGCACCGGCTGTGGTCAACAAGTCTGCCACCAGCTTGGCGGTGATCGCCTCGCGTCCGGCGGCTTTCCTGTCCTGACGACCGTAGCCGTAGTAGGGCATGACTACGGTGATTCTGCCTGCCGATGCCCGTTTCAACGCATCGAGCAGAATGAGCAACTCCATCAAATTCTCGTTTACCGGAGTGCTGGTCGGCTGAATCACAAAGCAGTCCAGACCGCGCACACTCTCCTGGACCTGAACGTATATCTCACCATCTGAAAAGGGCGAGATTCTGATCGGCGTAACCGTCAAACCCATGTACTCGGCCACTTCTTTGGCCAGTTCGGGATTGGCGGTTCCCGACAAAATGCGCAAGTCAGTCTTGCCGCCAGTCCATATCCTCTGCCGCGCCGGCATTTGTGCAACCAAGTGCGTACCCCCCTGCGAAGCGGATCGGCTTAGCCGAGTGCCCTGATGAAGAACCGAAGTCATTGTAGATGAATGATCGCTTTATATAAAGGAACGATCAAATCTTTTAAGCCTGATTATTACTTATGAAACGGCAATTCTTTCGACAGCGAAAGGGAAAGCGCACCCTCGAGGCAGCACTTAACATGCAGATATGAGAGACCGCCCTGCACGAAAGCGGCAAACGGCGGACGGAGAGGCCCATCGGCGGAGAATTCGATAGTGGAGCCTTCTACAAAGGTTCCCCCCGCCATGATGATCTGGTCCTCATAACCTGGCATGTGCGCCGGCTCGGGCTCGACATGGGCGTTGATCGGTGAAAATCTTTGCAATGCCCGCAGGAAGTTGACGAGCTTGTCCTTCTCCCCGAACTCAATGGATTGAATTATGTCGAAGCGCTGCTCAAGCGGCTTTGGGCTTACTTTGAAACCCAATTCATCGAACACCCCGGCCACCAGATGAGCGCTCTTCAGCGCGGAAGCGACAACTGAAGGCGCCAGGAAGAGTCCCTGAAAAATGAGGCGGCTCTGATTGAAACTGTGACCCAAATGACCTCCGACGCCCGGTGCTGTCAAACGGTTCAAAGCCGCCTCGACATATTTTTTCTTCCCGGCGATGTAGCCGCCCGTTACACACAGCCCGCCGCCCGGGTTCTTGATCATCGAGCCGGCAACCAGATCCGCCCCGACTTGAGTCGGCTCGAGCGCCTCGACGAATTCACCATAGCAATTGTCAACCATGACGATTGCCTCCGGATACATCATTCGTGCTGCATCCGCCATTTTTTTGATGTCGCTGTTGCTGTATGTTCGGCGCGTCATGCTGTATCCGCGCGATTTCTGAATGTAGTAGATGGTGGCTGGTGCGTGCGGTGCGATGAGGCGAGCCAGCTCCTCGACATTGCAGTCGTCAATCACAGGGCCGAGATCGATCTCCTCATAAACGCCGCCGATTTTCTTCAGTGAGCCGGGCTCGTCACCGGTAATGCCAAGCACCGGTTGCAACGAGTCGTAAGGCTCGCCGGTAAGGCAGACGAGGCGTTCGCGCTGTCCGATGTTGCCTAATATGGCGCAGGCCAGAGCATGAGTACCGGAGACGAATTGCATGCGCATACATGCCGACTCGCATCTGAAGATCTGAGCAAAAACGGCATCAAGAGCTTCTCTGCCGGCATTGTCAATTGCATAACCTGTCTTCTCGGCAAAATGCTCCTCGGTGATGCGCGCATCTCGAAAAGCAGTCAGCACCTTGAGTTGATTGGCCTGGGCAATCTCGTCAATGGTAATGAATACATCAGCCAGCTTCGCTTCGGCTGTTGCGATTATATCTTTAGCTGTCGTTCTGATCGCCATGCATTTTAATGATTAAACAGTGTATTCGGGCGCGATCTGCACGCGCCTCTTGCAAATTATATGAATTGCAGAAGCTCAATTGAACCAAGTTGTCTGCATGATCGTCAAGTAATAAAGAACGAGTGCGAAGGAGCAATCGTATGTGGCGAAAATTCAGCAGGGATTTGGTGGCGATCACCGAACAATTGCAACCAGCAAGAATGACGCGTCAAGCCGGGATATGCCTCGACATGATCAGCTTGTTCTTGTGTGAGGAGCGTTGCCGTTATTGTGGTGGCTCGGTGGAGTCAGCCTTATTGCACAGCCGCGATGATTCAAAGCTTATGAATGGTTCCTTCAGAAACGCTTGTCTGTGTAGCGAGTGCACGCAAAGGCTGCATGAGAACTGCCAGACTTTATGGTGGCTGCCTGTGTCCCCGCCGAAACAGGGCACCAGAAGCAGTACCACAATATTTCCGGTCGTCACTGCCGGGATTTATCAAGGACCGCTGCGCAAGCTCATCCGAAGATTGAAATATGACAACGATCGCCTCGTTGTTCGTGATATCTTTCCTCTGCTTTTGAAAACGAAAGAAGTTCTCCAGTCAGTCTGGCTGGACGGAGCCTCCATCGAGCATGCTATCTTCGTTCCCGTTCCATTGCATCCGGATAGAGAACGGAAGCGCGGCTACAATCAAGCGGCGCTCATGGCTGAGCAACTGGCAACAGAAATCGGTGCCCGTTTCGATGCAACACTATTGAGAAGAACGAAGCGCACTCGTCCACAATTTGGACTGAGCAAGCTGGAGAGGCAAGAAAATGTGAAGGAGGCTTTTGCCCTGTCATTGAGGAGTGCGGGTGAGCTTGGACCGATTATTTTAGTTGACGATGTTTTCACATCCGGCGCTACATTGAGCGAGTGTGCTTCACTGCTCACCGCCGGTGGTGCGGCATTTGTTGCTGCTATAGCGGCTGCAAGAGCGCCGTTCAGATCCGACGCCTGATTCCAGATGCTTCAATCGTGCAGAAATTTTGGTAATTCCCCAGGTTGCATATGGCTGGCTTTTTCAAAATCAGCTTTCGCCTCTTTGTCTTTTCCGAGCAACATTAAGGCCTTGGCTCTGTTTAAATAATTTTCGCGATTGTTTGGATTGAGTTTGATTGCCTGATCTAGATGCCCAACCGCGGTTTTGTAGTCCTTCATCATGCACTCTGCGTAGGCAAGAAACTGATAGTTGCGTGCCAGCATGAAATCTGCGTACGGTTTACTCTTGAAGAGTTTCTGTTCCTCAGGTGTATCGTATGACTTTATCGCCGCTCTAAAATGATCTGCTGCCTGCTCGAAGTTGCCCTCCTCGAGGTCCTTCTGTCCTTTCATGCCGAGATTATGCATAGTGCTGGCTTTCTCGCCCTTGATGCCTCCGGTGTAGTATTTCTCGGCATGTTTTGCATGCAGAGCGGCGAATTTCTTATCAACCATTTTGCCTGCCGCTTTGACCGACTGTGAATTGGCAATGTCAGCCGCGAAGAACTTGGGCAACTTTTCCAACTTGCTGGCTGCGTTGAGATCTTGTGCAGAGCCATCTTTGTTCCCGGCTCGCTGATAAGCCTCTGCTCTCAAAATATAGGGAGTCGCGTAATCAGGACAAAGTGCGATTGCTTTTGTGAAGTCGGCGGTTGCCGGCGCATCTTCTTTCATCTTCAGCTCTAAGATGCCGCGAGCACTATAAGTTTGCGAGAGAATGAAGTTTTTCATTTCCTTGGTTTTGTACAGCGCTTGCTCTTCTGGCGTGTTGAATGCTTCTATCGCTTTAGTGCATGCCTCTTTCGCTTCTTTGAATTTGCCTTGTTTTGCTAATGTGTCTGCCTGACCGCTGAGCTGGCGCACCTTGCTCTTAAATATGCTTGCCTTACCATCGGCATAATGCTTGCGATAAAAAGGATCCATTACCCTTTCAATCGCGGCATCCATGCCGGATTTTTTATGTTGAGTAGACTCACCGGATTTGCTATGGTCGCTGTCGCTTTTCTCCGTCCTCCTCTGCGTTGCCGGTGCTGCCTGGCAAGTGGCGAAACTTGTGAGGGTGAGCAGCACAGCTGCTACTTTGAGAGCGACGTTATTGATCGTGTGGTGTGACATCTGGCTCGGCGGACGCTAAATTTGTTTGAGGAAACGGAAAGTTCGTGCTCTGGATCATTTGTTCCTTTCTCGTTTCTTCTCTTGTTTCTTCCCTGTGAGGAAGGATCTCACACGGACTACATTGATGACTATGAGTTTGTCCCCGATTTGTTGCCACGAGGCTTGGTAAGTCCGAATGAGATGCGATCAATGTCTCATGAAAAGGCTGAGTAGAAGCGATAGCAAAATACTTACTACCAGGCATGTCGCAAGTGGAACGAAAACGTGCGTACTGCCGAGTTGAAATGAAAGGTCACCTGGGAGCCTTCCCAAAAATGGCAGTCGCGGACTGAGCCAAACCAGTAATCCCGCAAGTGCAATTATCAGTCCTGTTAAAACCAGCATGCCGCCTATGGAGCCATTCACAGCACACCTCCGCTGCCTGCGTCGGCAAATAAGAGATCATTTATTCATTATTCATCGCTTCCGCTTCATCTATAGCGCTTGAACTCATGCCCGTGGCCGAATTCGGTTATACTACGCGGATGACAAAATCAGACAAACATAAATCAGAGCATTCATCAAATCAGGAACGGCGGGCGCGCCGGCTGTCGGATGAGGAAGCTTCCGACTACAAGGAAAAACGGCGCCTGGCTGAAGAGGAAGAAACAGCCAGTCCTGAGCGTCCAGCGAAGGAACGTGCTGGCGGTGGAAAACAATTCAGGAAGAATGAGAGTGCCGACAAGTATAACGTTCATCTCTACCTCTCGCCGAGAATGTTGCAGCTCGCCGAAGAGCTAGCCGACGAAGCCGGGATACCGACGCAGCGGTATCTTGTCGAGGCAATAAAGTATGTTCTTCTCGCTCAAGCTGGGCGTGTAGGAGCGCGCGATAGATACGCCGCTGAGTTTACCTCAAAGGCGAAAAAGCGCACTGGCACATGGAAGGCTGACTCGGAGAAACAGCAACTGCAGGGAGCGGAGGGCGGACGATCGCAAGGTCGTGAAGGTGATTTTGGTGGCGCGCGCGGTGCCGAATGGCGCGAAGGCAGTGGTAGCGCCGGCGGTGCCGGTCGCGGTCGCGAGGGCGGTCAAGGCGGACGCGGCAGGCAAGGCGAAGGCGGCGGTCAGGGCGGACGCGGTCGAGCAGGCGGAGGCGGAGGTCAGGGCGCACGCGGTCGAGCAGGCGGAGGCGGCGGTCAGGGTGCACGCGGTCGAGCAGGCGGAGGCGGCGGTCAGGGCGCACGCGGTCGAGCAGGCGGAGGCGGC
>JAJPJO010000250.1 GCA_021324135.1 Pseudomonadota bacterium | reverse complement strand
GAGGGATTCCGTTGTCCGAATCAAAGGACCAGGTGACAGGAGCGCCAGCGGATTTTTTGTAACTGGTGATGGAAAGATCGCCACGGCCGGACACGCGCTTGCTGACAGAAATCATGTCAGCGTTACCACCGCAGATGGTACCAAGCACGCGGCCAAGTTGGTAATCCACGACTATGATGCCGACCTGGCTATATTGCAGATCCGCAGTAGAAATAAAATGTTCAAGCCGCTAAGACTTGCACTCTCAGTGAAGCCCGACAAAAACGATGTCTTCCTCCTGGCGCATCCAGCCGGCTCGGAGACTATGTTTATCTCACCCGGTCTGTATGATGGTGCGCGGCGCCAACGAACGCTGATTGACCTGAGCAATTTAGGACTGAAGAGAACCGAGATCAAAAGCGAGCTCTATCGCGGCAGATATTACGCCACAGAATGGTATTTCGCGCACACGCGCTCAGGCTGCTCCGGAGGACCCGTCATTAATTCAAAGGGCGAGGTAATCGCCATCCATACGACAGGCGAGAGTTTCCGAAACGGACCTTTCCCTTTTGGTCGCGGGCATGGAACATCAGTAGCGGAATTGCATGCCTTGCTGCAGAAGCTGAAGTAATGAAGGACTTAGCGCTTTTATCTCACTCTGTCTACATCCAGCAATTCATCGTTGTTTGAAACTTTGCGCGTGCGCTTGGTTGCAGTACCGGCATCGGCGTTGCGATCCTTATCATCCTTTTTCAGGATCTTTCCGCTTACCGTTTCCTGAGGAATCAAGACCTTATCAAGGAATTTCTTGTTTGTTTCCCATGCCTTCGGCACCCGGCCGCAAAGATCGATGAGCCTGTCTTTAGCAAGTCTGCTGCGGTCTTCGTCTTCGAAGAGAGTACGAAATCCTGGAATTCCGATGCCTTTGTAGTTCATGCCCGTCTCTTCGCCGACCAGGTTGCGATAAACGGTCAACCATGTCTTAACACATTCGTTGTATTGCTCAGGATAGGCCGCTTTATCATCATGCACTTTCTCGAACAAAGCTTCGCCCAGCGAGACCCTGGCATCGACGTCGTCGGGATCGAGCTGCACTGCGCGCCTGGCCGTCTTGATGGCACGATTTACATCATTTGTGCGCATGGCGAAATCTGAGCCGAGCGTTTGCATGCCGGAGTCGATTTTCTTTTTGCCCTTGCCGAACACATCGTATGTTGAGACAACGCCCTCATCGTCATCATCGGACGATGGTTTGGCCGATGCGACATCGCCTGCGGTTCCGATGATCAACAGAGCGGCAAGACATACTCCGCCAACGCTGCGGCGACTCCATCCAGATGCAGAATCTGAGTTAGAAATCATGTTTCTTAGGAACATCAGTCACCTCGCGTCACCATGAGCCAATTGAGCAGTTTAGTTCGCCGGTCCGGTTGAATGCTTCTGTTTATCGAAGAGAGTCTTATCCAAAGTGAAAGTATCGCTCAGCTATATTAAGGAAGTGTGTGGACTTGCTTAGATGGCGCTAATACTGCTGCTCTTGGAAATTGAAGGACAATGATAGCATCAGATCCGCCAACAAAGACAATGCCATCTGAAGCAATTATGCAATCGCCATGCGCTTTATTAGCTCAATCTAACGAGCTACTGCTTTATTACACTGTTTGCAGAGAAGAAAGGGTGCAAATGCACCTGAAGCCACTGCATGGCAATGGCTTCTAGGTGACGGTGTTCGGGAAAAGGCAGTCGATCAGTGGTTTCACGAATTGGTGTCAGTCGGTCGGCTTATGGTTTTTCGGCTCGACTCGAACATGTTGAGGCGTTCGCAAATCGATAACGCTATCGTCTCCTGTGATAAACGCCGGTGGTGGCGGGAATGGTGCCATACGTTGGAACACGACCCGTCCCTGGACAAAGCCAATGTCGCCAGGCGGCTCGTCGGTCAGCAGAGCAAGCTCCGACTCGGGGGCGCCTTCTGGATCAAAACCGATGCCGCCGGCAAAATCAGCTCCGAACCCCGGAGGCGGGCCGTCAGGCAAGAATCCTACCGGCCCTCCTTCAGGAGATCCTCCCCTGGGGGAACCGAATGGTCCACCAGGGCGATGCATAAAACGGACATGCGGCGGACCATGATGCTGAAATTTTCCATGATGCAGCATCCTGCTGTGCATCAGCTTTCGCTGCTCAGGAGTGAATACATCGGCTGAGGCAAGCATCGTATTAAAGTGAATTTGAGATAGGTCGGCTCTCAGTGCAGTCATCTTAGCTTGAATGTTTGTTGCTTCTTGCTTGTCGATTGTCGGCTGGGCTAGAACGTCCTGCATTCTGTGCTTGAGAGCCCGCAATTCAGCATGCTTTGAGGCAGATGCGATCGCGGCTTGATCTCTCAAGGCTCTCAATTTCTCAAGTTGCTCGTCGCTTGGTCTTGCCCCGGCCGGGCATTCATGTTTGCCGCCACTGCCCTTGTCGCTCACGAGCGGCTCGGCTTGCGCGGCGTTCGGCACTGATAACGTCGCCAATATTGAGAGTGTGGTAAATGAAAAAACTGTTTTATTGTACTTAAAGGAATTCATTTTCGAATCTCCATAATCAGACGATTTCAAGGAGTGATATCAAATACGGTGCGGCGTGACTCATCCTTGTCGCTTAGTATTGTCGAGAGAATAAATTGGGAAAAATGTTTTTGATCCTGTGATTGTCTTGAGGTGTCTGTTAGAGGATGATGTGGGCAGGTGCTAGCTTGGTATTTGAGTACTAACGGCCCTATCATCACGCCTTGTGAAACCAGTATGGACAATGTTCATTAAGGGGTTATGTGCAAGCGGACGGCACTGTAAAGGTATTGTAAAGGCACAATTGAAGCGCTTCATGTATGATCGCGATACACGGATTAGTTGGGTTTTCTCAAAAGAGTCCCCGCCATGACCGAGAAAATTCAAATTCTATTGATTGATGACGATGCTAAGTTCTGCCGGCTGATCAGCGACTATCTGTCTCCCTTCGGCTTCGAGCTTAAATCTGTTCACACAGGACCGGATGGTGTCGCGGCAGCCACGAAGGAGCAATGGCAGGCGATCATCCTGGATGCGATGCTGCCGGGTATCGACGGGTTCGAGGTTTTGCGCAGGCTGCGCCCAGGCATGACGGCTCCGGTACTTATGTTGACCGCCCTTGGTGATGAGGCCGATCGAATTGTCGGTCTGGAGCTGGGGGCAGATGATTATCTGCCCAAGACAGCATCACCCCGTGAGCTATTGGCGCGCTTGCGTGCTCTCTTGCGCCGTGCATCATATATGGTATCGGCCCCGTCCGGCGAAAACGGGACGAAGGAACTCGCGATCGGTCCGCTGACTATCAATCTGGATGCTCGCCTGGCCAGTCTGGAAGGCGAGGACTTGCAACTGACGCCCGTCGAATTCGATCTGCTCGTGGTGCTGGCACAGTCCGCCGGACGAGTTAAAACCAGAGAGGCGCTAATCAATGAGATAAGAGATCGCAATTATGATGTCTTCGATAGATCGATTGATGTGCACATCTCCGCTTTACGCAAAAAGCTGGGAGACGATCCGAAGAGCCCCAGGTTCATAAAAACCATTAGAGGAGCAGGCTACATGCTTGCTTACAAGAGTCCATGAAGTTCCGTTTTGCTTTTCCACTCTATGCTCAGATAATCAGTGTTTTCGCGCTGAACATGTTGCTGCTCATCTTCATCTGTTTCTCTTTGATTTGCATACGGTTTAACGGCGGCTGGGAAACACTGCTTTATTCGCATGTGGTGCAAAAGGTTCATGCTCTGGCGTTCTCCATACGTCATCGCTTCGAAGAAGCACCCGGTGGGGCGCAAAACACTGCTCAATCACTCCTGATGAGCCGTGCTGAGCTGGACCAAATGCTGGCGCAATACGAAGAGTTTTATGGGATGAAGCTGTATATTTTCGCCGCCGATGGAACTCAAATTGCCGGTCAACCGGTGAAACTCCCTCCCGAGGTTGCGGCGCGGACGATTCGACACCGCGGGCATTTTGCCGTATTTAGACGCACTGATGACGGCCATCGCCCGTTCGGACCGGGCGAACTCGATGCTGCACCGCATGTGGTGCAGGGTCAAATTGTCGGCGACCCTCCGCCGCTGGGGATGCCACCAGCAAGTCGGGGTGAAGCTCCACCATTCGGCATGCCTCCGCCAGGACCCGGCGAGCCTCCGCCCGGGATGGGCGAACCCCCACCCGGGGCGGCCGACAATCCGGATTTCGCTCGCCGGGGACCGCCACCACAGGCGATACTGATCCGCACCTATGGGCAGCTCCCCGAGCAGCTATCGCACGGACCACCCCAACCGCCTGGAGACGATCGAGTCGCTTTTTATGCAATAGACAGACCGCCTCATATCGACGATCGAAGCGAGGCAAATAGAATCTCCTGGCTTCAATTCAGCGCACTCAACGATATTCTTTTCCCGCCGCCTCGCATTGCCAGATGGGTCATTCATACCGAAAAGCCTGATATGTTCTGGATACCGGCTATACTTCCTCTGGGCAGGCGCCCCGGTCCGCCCGCTACCCTGATAGCCAGCACTCCTAATCTGTGGCAAACCAAGCTCGTGATGGACT
>JAJPJO010000136.1 GCA_021324135.1 Pseudomonadota bacterium | reverse complement strand
CGGATACTTGAGTTTGCACAAGCCTTTGAGAGATGGACGGCGAGTTCTGTCTGCCGGCGCTCAACCTTCCCAGGATGAAACCGAGGACGAATGTGCCAATTGCAAGGGCTATGGTTGACGTGGCTGGATCCATACACTCGATCATAACTGCTGTCGGCAAATTAGATGATTATTTCTTTCAACAACAACAGATCTACTCGCGATACTAGCCGTGTTGAACCCGCCTTTGGTTTACGTCGTTGACGGGATCAGGATCATTTGCCAGGAAACACCATATCGATCAGTGACCCAGCAGAATTTAGGCGCAAAGTGATACTCGTCGAGAGGCATCAAGACCTTTCCATTTTCAGAGAGCGCTTTGTACAACCCGTCAATCTCTTGCTCGGAATAACAATGGACGAACATCGAAACAGCCGGCGTGAAGGTAAATTCGTGCTTCACAGGCGTATCAAACGCCAGAAACTCCTGCCCTCCTAAGGAGAACAAAGCCTTCTGCACCGAACCTTCTTTTCCTGGAGCGCCTGGTCCATGATGCTGGATCGCCACAATCTTGGAGTCATTGGACAAGGATACATACAGATTCATCGCCTCTTCAGCCTGACCGTCAAACATGAGACACGGAGCCACCTTCTGGCGTACAACTGTTTGCATGAACAAATCCTCCTCGCTACAACGAATTTTCGATCAAATGCTGTCGAAATGTTGGTGAATGAAAGCAGCGTGCGACGCGGCAACCGCTATAGTACCATTCCCCATGAAGCTTGCGTATATGACAGGTCGGGTTTATTCCGGACGACTCCGCCGACAATCCAACAGTTATTTATTGGTGATACCGCTGCAACCACATACGGTACTATTGAAAAAGCATTGCTTCTCAGCCTCCGGGTTCGGCCGGCAAAGTGCTTAACTGCGCATCTATCAGGGTCATCTCGTTTCAAATCTTGGATTAAACGGAGTACATCAACGGTACTCAAGAGCCTGCTACGATCGGGTCCAAGCATCCTGAGGTAGAGGCTTGCAGATGAAGTACATAACACTCGATCACGCTCTGGGCAACTCTTTGTTCTACTACAGAGAGGGTACTTCAGATGAGCACGTGATGCAGCAGATTTTTGTGAACCAGGATTATTCATTGTCGCGTCTGCCATTACACGCTCAAATCAACGAGTATGCAAAAGCCAGAATGATCAGGGGCATGCGACCGCTTATCGTCGATTTGGGAGCTAACATCGGCGCATCCGCGATGTTCTTCATGCTGACCTATCCCGATGCTCGAGTTGTCGCTGTCGAGCCGGATAAAGAAAACTGCGAGCTGCTCAGTCGCAATACGAGCGGATTCGATTGCATCTGCGTAGAAGGCGTAATTGCCTCGGGCAAGGGGCGAGCTAATCTTGTCGATCCCGGTATTGGCTCCTGGGGGTTTCGGACTGAAATTGACGGAGGCGGAAAACTGGAAACCTTCACCGTACCAGAGCTGATCGAGCAACATGGTGGCGAGCAGTTTTTTCCGTTTATCGTAAAGATTGACATTGAAGGTGCAGAGTCCGAGCTGTTTTCCAAAAACTACGACTGGATTGATTCCTTTCCAATCTTGATTATCGAACTGCACGATTGGCTTTTGCCCGGCACCAATAACGCCCGCAACTTTCTTCAGTGCATAGCCGGACGAGCACGAGATTTTGTCCATATAGGTGAGAACGTATTTTCATTGCGCACTCCCCTTGATGGACATCCAATACCCAGCCCAGCGGGATCTTCTGTTTCAACTGCTGCCATCTGAGCGCAGCCAATAATTGCAAAACGAGCTGGAGCCTCGACCCATGGTTGGGCCCTGCACCGGAGCCTGCACCAGCCCGGCTTGGCGCTGTTTAACTAGCCCGGGCGAACACAGCTGATTAAGTGAAGGATGCAGACCTTCGTCCGACGTGTGGCAGCTAAGCTAGAAATATCCCGGCGTTGAAATTGCTTGCAGCCCAAGCAGTTGCCTCGTCCTGATGTCCGCCCCGCACCCTAAACGAGTCTACCAACCATGAACACCACGACAAACAGAGTCATAGAAGCATTGTATTGTGATGGAAAAGCGCAGCTAACAGCGCTCGTAAACACCCTTCCGGAGAGCGAAAAAAGATCGTTAGTCGAGCCGCTGATGTCGGTTTTGCAATCTGGTCGCGACGACGATCGAATCAATGCCATTTATGTCCTTGGCTTGCTTGGTCCGATCGCGTCGTCTGCTGTTCCAGCGATGATTCAAGCGCCCCAAACCAGCAGGCTGGCGAACGTCGGCTGGGAAGTGACGACAGCGCTCCCCAAAATTGGCGCACAGTACGCTGTGCCTGCGTTGATCGAAGCTCTCGGACCGCCACCACAAGAAGGGGCACAGGGTTGGGCAACCAGGCAGCATGATGCCAGGATCATGGAGCATCTGGCTGCGTTTGGACCTGAGGCTGCAAGTGCCGCTCCCCATCTTGCTGCATTTCTGGGAAGTTACACAGCCGAAGACGCGTTAGGAAAAATGGGACCCGCTGCGGTTGCTGCCGTCCTGAAGCGAGTTCAGGTCCAGCAAGGATCAAAAACGCACCCCTACATATATATCAATGCTGCTGATGTTCTTGCCTCCGTCGGCAGTGCATCAAGCCAACCGCTCAGAGAAGCATTCGATGCAGCCACTACGGAAAATCAACGCCTTGCCATATTGAACATATTCCAGCATGGACCGACCAGCTCGCGCCGCATGTCATTGCCGCTTGAGTTGTACGTCGTCCTCGTGGAAAAATGTTTTGCCCAAGAAGGTCGTGAATTGTGTCAGAAAACGCATGAGATTGTGGCATCGCGATCCGATCTGATTCCTGCGCTTAAAGCAGGCATGGCGAGCACCAATGTTTATATTCGAGCCAATTCGGCGGCAGCCGTCTTGAGGCAGAAGCCTGACGATGCCGATGCGCTCGAAAACATTCTGTCTCTTCTTAAAAATGACGACGATAAAGTAAAACTAGTGGCACTGGATGCGGTGGCTGATGCTAAGAGCACATGCGATAAACTTGTGCCTGGGCTGACAAAATTATGGCGAGATAGTAGCTCGCTGATCCGCAATGGCGCCACGAAATGCCTGGCAGTGAACGGCTTCCTCGGGCGCATCATGAACGATCAGCTTGCTGCCGTTTCAGCAATCAACCTCGCCCCTCTCGCAGCGGATGCAGACGATCCCGTGTATCCACCGATGCCGAGTAACGAATTCATCCACCAATGGCTGGAGCGGCAGTTCAACAAGAATTTGGTCTTTCAGTGCGCGCGTCGCCCCGCGCAACCTGCATTCCTGAGAAAGCATATTTTGATCGAGGTTCATGCCGATGCGTTTGGACGAATACAGAGAGGAATGATGCCAATGCAGCAGACTGGTCTATATGCCTTTGACGGCAGCCAGTTGATGTATTTAAACGGCTCTGCATGCAATGCTACGATTCGCAAGATTCTGCAATCTGAGGGCGTTGCTCTCGATCGGATCGATCCGAACGCTCTTGCCTGGTTCTTTTATGGAACCCTGTTGGAGGGATTTGCCTTCTCGCAACACAGCCTGGTAGAGCCGAGAAACGATGCCGGCATCAAGCCTGTTTTTTCGGGGCCTTCGGTCGTAGCAACAAAAGTTGGCGGCTGGGTCGTTAGTTTCTGGACTCTGTTGACGTGGGGAGCATGTCTAGGAGTTCACCGCTCCTTGCACCAACATACAGTATCCGTTTCCCCCCAATTTGAAATCACGGCTGAACACAATCAACTCGTGGAGTCTTGGGTTAATCATTAGCCGCAAGCAACAGCATTTTTATATGAGGCGAGGACGTTAAAATGAATCCGATAGTCAGACTTTTGGAAGAGCATTGGCAGGAGCTGCAGGGACTGCGTGAGGAATACATGGGCTATGCGCTAAGCACAGCTCCTGCGGATCGAGAACGATTTCAACATTCCATTGCCAGAGTCTATCAACTTCATGGTGTGGAAGCACCACAGGTGGTGTGGCTGGATTCTTTGTCCGATGCAAAACTCATGAACGCTCTGTGCACGTACATTTCTGCTCCGAGAGTGCACTTCAGTCTGCGAGGTCCGTTTGGGCTCTATGATGGGAAAGATGGTCTCGTTTCAGTGCGCACTCCAGATCAGGAAGTAGCACACAGAGAAAGACTGAAACGAGAATTCCCCACGCTCTTTACAGAGGATGATGCGCAAGAGACCCTGAGCAGCCGAATCTGGAATAGCTTTCTTCAGCCTAATGTGGACGCCGGAAGGCTATATAGGACGCTGCAAGCCGGCGTCGGAATCATCTCAGACGATCCGCTGCAAATCGTGCTTCGCGGAGAACGCGGTCATCTGCCCGAAGGGTCTCGTCCTGTAAGTTTGATAGCAGGGGATGGTTGGGGAGAGCCATTGCCTGGCATACTCAATCTAATAGATAAAGCCATGGACGACCAATTTGGCAGCGTGATGGAGGCTTTTTCCGACGCGCAATGGCTAGCTCTCTGGAAACGATACGAGATCAGAAATGAAAACTGGCAGGCGTTTGGATCGCAGTTCAAGGACATGTCGCAAGAGCGTCGTGATGAAATCAGATTATACTTGCGTCGCTTTACAGCACTGGGAATCGGCGCTTACGGTCCCATGAGACACGCACCGACTTGCGGACGGCTAAAAGCGCTGGAAGTGATGGGGCGAGAACATGGGTTTGCATTTGACGATTTTACGGACCTCGTCAAAGCCGGCGGCTGGTGGTGGCCATTTGAAGGAATCTGTCTGGCATTCGATAATCCGGCTGAACTACATCTGGATGATCGAATGCGTTTGCACAATGAGAATGGAGCTTGTGTGCGTTTCAGAGATGATTGGGGATTTTCGGCAGTGCACGGAGTAGTTGTTCCGGAGTTTGTGGCGAGAAATGAGTTCGATGCCGCGGACATTGATGCCCAGCCTAATGCCGAAGTGCGGCATGTGATGCTGAAAAACTATGGCGTCGCCAGGTACATCAACGAAAGTGGTGCTCAGGAAATAAACAAGGATGAGTATGGGATTCTGTACCGCAAGACACTTCGCGGCGGCGAGGCTATTTGCATTGTGGAGGTTATCAATAAAACGCCGAGCAGCGATGGCGATCGGAAGAAGTATCATCTGTGCGTGCCACCAAATATGACATCAGCAAAACAAGCGGTCGCTTGGACTTTTAGAATGAGCGCAGAGGAGTACAATCCGGTGCGCGAAACCTGATTTGTGCACGCTGCTGAATAAATCCATCTTGCTTTGATTCATTCTTTTATTCGACCTTTGATTCGTTCATGGATTCGTTCTTTGATTCGTTGTAACAAGCTTTGATTCATTCTCTGATTCGTTGTGACAATCTTGGAAGGCAATTAACGCTTCTCCAGGTGGCGAATCCGCGTAGCTGATATACTTTCGTATATCAAAAAGAGTCGATTTTGATATACGAAAGTATATCAACGCCCTTTTTGACCGAACCAGAAAGCCAAAGATTGCACAATATAAGTGTCCACGGAGTAGGGTTTGCTGAATAAATCCATCTTGCTTTGATTTATTCTTTTATTCGTTGTGACACCGCATGCAGTAGCGCCGATTCTTTAAGGCGAAGACTTTGATCGACTTTGTGCTCGGACAACTGATGCATCCATAACGACGGTGCCGGAGGATCCTTATCGGTCCATTGAATGCCGCGGTCATAAAGAAGATACACGTCCCAGGCCGGGCAGGGAAGGTTCAACGTCCGCGAGAAAGCCTGTCCGGCTGTCCCTTTTGGGTCCCAAGCCTGGATTAGGAAACGCTTGTCCGCCGATAACAGTGCGGCTGCACTTGAGGCGGAATCTCCCTTGACCATCGGCAACCAGATGATGAATCCACGCAGCTCATCGCTGACGATTTTCGAAAAAAGCCGGAGCACAATCCTGTGCCCATGCACGCATTCTCCTCAGGTCGGCGACAACAATGTCACGAGCCGCACTTTATCGCTCGCGGCATTGAATTGCGATTTCAACTTTGCCATTTGCAGATCTTCAATGGCTTTGGCATCGGCTTTTGCGATCATCGACATCATCATCATAAGCAGCGGTAGCACGCGCAAGATAATTCTAATCGATGATCGCAATCGACATATATCCATTGTCATAGCCCAAATTACGTGACGCTTCATTTAACTAAAAGATCGGTTGAGGAATACTCGCTTCGAACGAGACAGGGGATCAGCATACTCGAATTTTTTGACGAGGCCAAAATCTGCCCTTTTTGGCATCGTTGCCGAGGCCATTGACACTAATACAGTGCGATTTTTCCGGTCGCGGCCTCGTGTACGGGGCCAGAAATGACGATTTTTGGCCTCGTCAAAAAATTCAAACACATTCCATGCCTTTCAGACTTTCGTCGTTATCGTCTCGAAGCATGACCTTTCGTGCCCAGCTCTCCGGTGGGTTCGGTACTTACTGCCACCGTGGGCAGAGTCAGACCCTCAGCATTTTCAATAAACGCTACGGTCATGGAATCTGGCAGCATCGACAATGACTATTGAAGTCTGTGTTAACGAGCGGACACTACCAGTAGTGCTGCCGCCATTTACCCGAACTTCTGTGATGGTGAGAGCTACTATGATCATTTTTATTTAGTGTCTGCTGAGCTTCCTGAAGTTCTCGATTTCGTGCAAAGCTATCTGGACTTGAAGGCGGCGAACATACCGACCCGATCAGTGCGAAAACGATTATGGCAAACATCACTAATAGAGCATTTATTGCAAACAACCCCAAGGGGCTATTCTCAGCGCCTCCATCTTCTCCAAAGCTGGCTAAACGTCTCTGAAAATAGTTTGGTTTTTCCTGGCGGAGACCAGCCTGTACTGTTGCAACGATCAATTTTAGGATTCCGAAGATGACGAGAAGAACAGTACCGCAAAGAAGTACCAAAGACGACCTATGATTACAGTCGATGGATGGATATAGATGCAAAAGACCGGCTAGCATGCTGATGCAGATACATATCGCTGCAATGATCGGCCAATTCAATCGCTTCCGCTTCATTAAATCGTCCCCCTGCTTCCATTGTGCCAGAAACGCGAAGCGAGACAATCGTGTTCCCTCCGATCTAAAACATCGCCTCTGCTATCAATACCGCGCTACTCGGTAGGAGGCACCCAAAATTTCAGGATAAGTTGTAGGAGCCGGAGGCAGATCAACAGTGGGATTGGCGCTCTTTAATCCAGCAACGACTTCTTTAAATGCTCTGTCCATTTCACCGGGCAATGCGCTCGAAAGAGCCCAAAGGATAATGCAAGGAACACTTAGAAGAGACAGCGTAATCGCCAGAGACCAAAACTCTTTTGAGGAGAACTGTTCCTCTTTCCGTTTTCGCGCCAAGCTGAACGGCTTTATGCGCTTCTTGACGATGCACCCGATAAGGAAGATCGTGGATGCGAGCAAGAGCGTTACAGATCACAAGCAGCCATCGCTTATGGCTTTGAGCGAATGCTAGTTTCAGAGCCCTTCCTTGCTTTGGCATATTCGTCTTAGTAGTCATAGCGAACACCAACCCGTTGCGTTGCTACTCGAATTTTTTGACGAGGCCAAAATCTGCCCTTTTTGGCATCGTTGCCGAGGCCGTTGACACTAATACAGTGCGATTTTTGCGGTCGCGGCCTCGTGTACGGAGCCAGAAATGACGATTTTTGGCCTCGTCAAAAAATTCAATGAGATCGGATCCTTGAGGAAGGAGCTAATCCATGAGCACTGATCACGAAACCGAACTGAAGAAACTGAAATACGGAGCTACTGCCGCGCTTAAGCGGGCTGCGCGACGCGCAAGAGAATTGGCGCGGCAGACACGTACGAAGGTTGTAGTAATGCGCGATGGCGAGCTGGTGAAAGAGACACCACCCACCGAGCGCAAGTCAGAGACGCGTAAGCGGATCGGTTAGTGAGTACAAAGTGAGTACACGAGCGAAGTTTGCTGAATCAAGACAATTTGGCGACGAGTCTTGAAACGCTGTTATTCTGCCGAACTGATAACTTTCGGGACGACAGGATTTG
>JAJPJO010000121.1 GCA_021324135.1 Pseudomonadota bacterium | reverse complement strand
GCTTTCTTGTACCACTCTTCTGCCTTGCTCAAGTTCTTATCCGTGCCCAGACCGTACTCACAGGTCATGCCAAGGCACCATTGTGGTATTGGCGATGGTGCGGCTTCCCGGGTGCTCTCCAGGGCCATGTCATAGGCTTTTTTATAGTCGGCATATGGCTTGGGGAGCGTCAAGAGAGAAAACGCCAGTTCGGCTCGCTGGGAAGCCATCGGATCGAGCTTCAGCGCTTTTTCGTATAAAGATATTGCCTTGCTATAGTCCTGTGATACACCAAGACCAGTCTCGTAAGCATAGGCGAGCAAATATGTGGAGCCGCTGTCCTCTTTAGACTCAGCCAGGGAGAGATACTTTATCGCTTTGCTCAAATCCTGCTTGGGATTGCCGAGCAAGTATTCTCGGCCCAGCTCCGATTGAGCCTCGACTTTGCCACCATCGGCGGCGCGCTCCAGGAAAGGCAAGCCGGCCTCATGATTTTTTGGCAGCCAGGTTCCTTCTGTGTAAGCGTGCCCAATTTCATATTGCATGTCCGGTGTCCAAACATATATGCCGAGCAGAATGCAGACAACTGCAATGGGCACTAAGGTGAGGATGAGAACGATGCGCATAGCTTATGAGGCGAAATAACCGAAGTTCATGCACTATTGAACTCTTGCTGGATTATTCTAGTGCCGACTATAAGTATACAGAACTATCTGAGAATGTCGGGGTCGTCCCGCAAGAGGATCGACTCAATGCCGAAGATCACGCAAGTGACTCCGGATACAAAGACAATAGCGCCGGATATAAAGTGTGTTACTGATTCGACGACCACGGGCGAATCAAATAGAAAAATTGCCGCGGCGATGAGAATAAATCCGACTATTGTCTGCAGCAGATAGAGCGCTTTCTTTAGATCGCTGTAAGTGATGAGCATTGGTTTCCTGCCTGGTGAGTGTTGGGTTGCCTCACACACCCAGCACCGTTCTTCCGGTTTGTTCGAGACCCTCGTCTCATGGCGAGATTAACAGTTGAAACCTTCTCCGGACATCGTTCTTTTGATTGATATTCACGAGGCAATCAAGCGCTTTATTGAGTGAACTTTTCTTGCACTACATGCGGATCATCAAGCTCGTCGGACGTCGGGTAGCGGAACTCTGACTTGACCTGACCGACGCTGTCCTCTTCGAACCCGACTTCGGTCGAGACATCCCCATCCGAATTTCGAAAACTCGGATGCCCGACGATATGAATGGCAAGCTTGAAAAAGCCGATGCACAAAAGGCAAAAGAGCCAAAATGCCAGTACTAGTTTCAATTCCATTTCGCTCGCCTGCCTGCCGTCGATCCTCAAATTGTGTCACATCCAGCCGCCTCGACTCTTCGCCCGAAATTGGTATTTTAAGCGGGCCGCCGCCGCTGTGAACCGTGCGGCGATCATCCTTTCGGCCGATCGGTCAACGGGTCAATATTAATCCGAGTCGTCCAGTGAGAAGTAACGATCCCTGATGTAGCTGCCGGTGCGCACAAGCTGCTTGGTTTTTGCGCCAATCACGCTATCGGCATCGGTGATCACATCAGAAATCGAGCTGTCCGCCGCCTCGTTTTCCCCCTCTTGATCGGTCTCATCGGTGGCGTTATTCAGCCTGCGTTTCTCTACTTGCAGCATGTCGCGGGTGATTATGCGCCCCTCTGGAATGTCTTGAGCGGCCATGACCAGATTGCGTGCTGCCTGGTTGTACTTGAACTGCGACTGCTTTATTTTCAAGCGCCTCAACCCGGTCTCTGCGGCAATATTCTTCTCGAGCGCGGCGCGTTTGAAATACTTTTGGGCCTGCGAAAAATCCTCAGACTCCATATCTGCCTTGGCCAATTCGAGCATGGCCAGAAGGTGCCCATGATCAGCAGCTTCTCCATAGGCAGCTTTCGCCGCATCTGTTTTCCTGATGCGCGTGAGATTGCCCAGGTAATAATTGCCCTCCTGCAGCCCGTTCCTGGCTGCTCGTTGCAGCCATCTCTCGGCTTGATCGCTATCGTGCGCCAGGTCGGGAAACTGGCTCATGCCATAGAGGATGCCGATCTCGACGCAGGCATCATTATTTCCGCGATTGGCTGCCAGCTGATAAAGCTCGAGGGCCTTCTTGCGATCGGGCAGCACACCTCGGCCGTCATTATAGAAACCACCAAGACAATACGATGCCGTACTGTCGCCTTGCCGGCTGGCCAGGCTCAAGAATTTGATCGCTTTTGACCAGTCATGCTTGACGCCCAGTCCAAGGGCATAGAGCATGCCGAGTTGTCCCTGAGCATATGCATGCCCGGCAGCGGCGCATTTTGAGTAGAGTTCCGAGGCTGCTTTGTAATCAGGATCGCCCAATTCGAACCCGCTGAGAAGATTCGCCTTGTAGGCCATCGCCTCGATCGAGCCTTCCTTTACGGCAGCGTCCAGTTCGCTCAAAAACGCATGTTTGTCGGCTCTGACACCCAAGCCGAAACGTTTGATCAAACTGAGGATAAACCGATCGCTGCCATCATATTTAGTATCGGAGTTTTTATTCCGGTGCTCGAGCTCTGAGATGACCTTCGCTTGAGGCGCAGTGCCGGAGCCGTGAGCGCTGTTTTTTGACTTCAGATCACTGAGTTTTTGGAGCCGGGCGGCATATTGCTTGAATCCTCTATCGCTCAGTTTGGCAAGCAACTCTTTGTAGGTTTGGTCATCCGACCTCACTCCAGGATCGAGCGTATCCATCAGAGCAAGCAGAATCTGGGCTTCGAGAAATTCGGAGCGCGATGCCGCCTGCAGATTTTTCTTCAGCAAGCCCGGCTTCGAGGGAACGTGCCCTTCCAGCATCAAACGCACAATGGCATAGTGGCAGTCATCATCGCCAAGCAAGGCACCGCGTTCGTACCAGCTTAAGGCACTTGTATAATCGGTTTTGGTTCCCAACCCGAACTCGTTGGTCAGGCCGAGGCACCAGTAGGCCCAGGCAGAAGGGTAGCCGATTTTGCTCAGCTCGAGGGCCAGTTTGTGCGCCTTGTCATAGTTGCGAAATGGCGGAGGCAAAATCAAGCTCAAAAAGGAGAGGCTCATTATCTCTCTGGCGTCGCGTTTCTTTGCCAGCACGCGCTCCGACAGTTTCAGGCATTCGCCGTAATCCTGATCGACGCCCTGTCCGTAGGCATAAGCATAGGACATGAGCTTCATGCACTCCGGATTTTCCTTTTTGGAGCCCATCCAGAGATATTTGATCGACTCTTTCAGATCTTGTTTGGGAACGCCGAACATCAGCATCCTGCCTACAGTCGCTTGCGCCTCTTGATGCCCGGAGTCGGCAGCTCGCTTGAGCCAGAACATTCCTATTCCATAGTCCCTGCTAATCGCTCCGCTTATGAAAAGTTTGCCGATGTCATATTGAACATCGCTATTGCAGAGCAAGATTCCGCCCAGAATGAGAACGATTGAAAGAGGCAGAAGCGTGAGTATCAATATGGATCGCATAAATAAAGCTAGGCCTTGCCTTTTTCCTCGAGAATGTCCACCTCGTCTGCCAGATTGATTGAACCGGAACTCAGGTGAACGGCGTTCTGCCCGAACATTACATGCTGGTCGACCATGCGAAATTTAGCTAATGATTTGAGCGGCTCTCTGCCGGGAACGGCTGATGTCTGGTCGATCGTGGTGATTACGCAGCGGGCGCACGGCTTGTCGATTTGAAATTGCAGGCGGCCGATTCTGATCAATTTCCAGTTGTCCTCGGCAAACGGCGTTGTGTTTTTGATCACGATATTTGGTCTGAAGCGATTCATCGGCAGCGGCTCATCGAGCCTGGAGTTGAGCTCCTGCAGCGATTCTTCCGAGATGATTAGAAATGGATAGCCGTCCTGAAAGGCGATTTGGCTGCTCAATGTCTCTCGATTGACTGGTTTGACCACTCGAGTATCTCTGCGACTTATCTTCATGAGACGCACGTCGCGCTCGAGAAATTGACTCAGCCATTCCTCAGCGCCGAGCCCCTGATCGACGGCGCTGCACTCGTCCCGCCAAACTCTTACTTTCCGCCGGCTCAATTCATTGCCCAGGGTTATTTCCGGCACGAGCAGCGCCGGCATACCTGGTGCGGAGAGTAGGAGTGCTCTTTCACTTGTCTCACCGCCCTCATCATCCATGTGCTCAGGAAGCGGATCTATGCGAGGGGCAGGAACAATCTTCGTTTGAATCAAACACATCTTCGGCAGGTCGCGTTGAGTGAGAAAAACGTCGTCCTTATTGACGATCAGCCAGCTGCGATCGTCCTTGATGCCGCGCTCGTCGATCTCGGCGCTCTCCAGAGCAACACCTGCACACGACTTGATCGGATAGAAGTGCAGCTGAGAGACTTGCGGTTTAGGGCGAGGCATCGAACTCTTGCTCCAGCGAATCTTTATCGGTTCGGAAAACGGCATCCTTACTGCTGATTACATTTGCCTCCATCCTCATCTGCTTGGCCGAGGCAAGCTTCTTCAGCAGCCGATCTGCAGGGGATTCGATCATGCGCGCGTAGGCAGCG
>JAJPJO010000537.1 GCA_021324135.1 Pseudomonadota bacterium | reverse complement strand
GTGGCGCAAGCCTGGTTGCCTAGCTTCATGATGAAACAGGGTGATGGCGCTTCCGGCATAGGCACCGGTCTTGGAATTATCATGTTCGTGGCCTGCCTGGCGAAAAGTCTGGCTTTCGCTCTTCTCTTTATGGCGGCGTTCAGTCAAAGAACGCCGGCTGCAAACCAGTGATACTGCATGCGGTGCGCTACCAGGCGCACTCTAATGCATACCTGACTTGAGAATCTCGGCGCGAAGTTGTTCGATCTTCTTTCTGGTGCCATCGACTAACTGCCTTTGATTCTTCTGCCTGATCGCAAGAGCCTTTTCATAGTACGAAATGGCCTCCTTCAGCCTCCCCTTCTTCTCAGCGATCTCGCCCATGAGGGCAAAGCTGACGGCCACCTGGGGATGCTCGGAACCATACAGTTGCCGGCGCAGCTCTAACTGCTCTTTCACCAGGGGCTCCGTATCGATACAGCGATCGCGGGCACAAGCCGCACTGATAATGAGATTGATCGTATCGATCAGTGCCATTTTGTCCGGGTCCGGCTCTGACTTCTCGATTGTCAAAAGTTGTCTTGCTTGCGCCTCGGCCTGCTCGAGATCATGCTGTTTATAGTGCAGTTCTGCGCTTGCTCTGAGGAGCGAAGCAAGTCTGGGGCTGTTCTCTCCACATGTTTTGCGGGACCGCTCCAGAGCTGCATCGATTACATTTCGGGCCGTTTCATGATCGCCTTCCAATTGGCACACGCGAGCCAACTCAATATATGCAGAATTCAGCTCCAGATCCGCAACCCCGGATGACTTCGCCTGCTCGATCGCTTGCTCATAAAGTTTACGAGATTCTTTGTAGTCTTCGCGCTTTTCGATCGATTCGGCCTGTCTCAGAGTTGACTGCCAATCTGAACGATTCGTGCATGAAGTCAGAAATTGCATGCATAGCAGCAGGACAACACCGTATAAACAATATCGTGAAATAGAAAATGTCTGGCGGTCTGGTGGTTGCATCGCCAATAATTTTACCAGCCGTCGTCGTTCGATGCCTGGCGTGAGATGGAATGCTGTGTTTCACGCCGAGCGGTTGGCGCCGTTTCGATGGAGTAATACACGTCGCTCGGATACTCGGCTTTCAATTGCTTGATGCGATCCAGCAGTGCAGTTTCAGATAGCTTGAGCCAGTGATCTTTCGGCTCCTCCGTTTGATCCCAATCACTGGCGCTCAGCACTTTATCCTTGATCCATTTACCTCTGGCGCCGTCGCGAATCGACAGGACCACCAGCTTTCCGCTCGGATCGTCGTCGACCGTGAGGCTGTATCTTCCAAGCGTCGAGATCGGCAAGGGAGCGGAGGGAGAAATTGTGTTCAAGCCCTGATTCCTGGATGGATACAATGAGATGCTGCTTCTGAGCTTGCAGGTGTAGAAAAGGTAGCAATAGCATTTTTCTTTAGGAACGATAGTCAGCGAGAATTGATCGCCGAAATGATATTCTTTAGCGGCTTTGCTCCAGATTGTTTCCACCACCGGCGGTGACTCGCGGCTCATTCCGACATTAGTCCAGGATGAGATCCATAATATTGAGGTAATGGCCAGCAGTTGCACCAGCGCTAGAGTCCAGCGGATGCGAGGGGCGGAGCGGTGAGGCAAATGGGAAGGTCCGAGCGGCGGCAGATCATCGCGCACTCGCCTCAGATCGCCTTTGAGATCGCGCAGATCGGCATAGCGGTGTGGGGGGTTGTAGGCAGTACAAAATCGTATTATGCGCTCGAGCCGAGCAAGCTTACGCTCGCTGCGCCCCGGGTTTCCATCACCTTCTCTTGTGTACAAACGTTTTTTTCTTCCCTGCAACGGAACACCAGTGAGAGCAATGTTCATGATCTGTCCAATGGCGTAGACATCGGACTGCATGCAGGCGGGAAGACCTTTTGTTTGCTCAGGGCTGCGATAGACTCGCTGAGCAAATATAAGATCACCTTCTTTCTCATCATCTTCGGTTTCTTTCAATGGTTCGTCGAGCCGCAGGTGAGAAATACGTCCGCTTGAAATACTGAAGACGACATTGTCGGGATGCAGGGCACCATAGGGACGACCGCGGTTATGCTCCTCTTGCAGACGATCGCACAGCGCGATGGTCACCTCAGTGATGAAATCAGGTTCAAGAGTGATGCTGTCCCAGAGCAAAAGCGACAGGGAGGCGACCTGGAACTCACCTATTTCCATGCATCGCCGCCCTTTTGGTCTCTGTATTTGGCCACTGGAACGTCTGTAGCCGGTGTTATTCATGCGCGAAGCCTAAAGCAGTGGATTAGAAAGCAATACGCAGAGGCTTGCGCAGTTAGGAGGGGGGTGCAGGAAATTAATATTTCTCAAGCAGGCATCGGCGGATGTACAATGGACGAAGAGTAGGCATCGAGGAGCCAGGGCGTTTATGGAGTTTGATCACTTTACCGCGAAGCTCTCGGCGCTCCTGATTGCGATTGCGGTCTTCGCGCCGGCTATATTGCTGTTCGTCTATGGCAAGCAGATTGCGCGCTTCCTCTTTGGCAGCGTTCTGCGCACGGGTCTGACGATGGCAGTCATATGCACGCTTACCGGGATGTTCTGGCATGCGCCTCTGCTCGGGCCGATCATGGCCGGCATCGCGATGCTCATCGCTCTATTTGGCTACTTCTATCTTTTCTTTGTCTTTAACCGGCACTTCAAATAGGCAATTTTTCGCCTTTTCTTCTTTGGGCGGCACCGCATCTTGTGCCGCCAGCACCAGCTCCTGGACAAAAGCGCTCAGCTCATCGGGGTTGAAAGAAGTCTGCGAGCCCTGAATCATCGCGACAATTTTCGAGCCCACTATCACTCCATCGGCTCCGTGTGCGATCATGCCGCGGACGTGAATCGGCCTGGAAATTCCAAAGCCGATGCAAACCGGAAGGGTGGATGATTGCTTGATCATATTGATCAGCGATTTCAGTCCACTGTTAAACGTTTCTTCTAACCCGGTAATCCCTGCTCTTGAAACCAGGTAGATGTAACCCTCGGCATATTCGAGAATTTTCGCGAGGCGCTCCGGCGATGTCAGCGGCGACACGAGCATCACCGGCGCCAGGCCAATCGCCGCTGCCTGCTTGTATGTCTCTGCGCACTCTTCGACAGGCAGATCGACAAAAGTGATGCCGTCCGCTCCTGCCTTCTTCAACTGTTGTAAGAACGGCTCGACTCCGCGGGCAAAGGCAAGATTGAAGTACGAGAGGATGACGATTGGCAGTTCGGGATGGCGTTGGCGAACGGTGGCGATGAGCTCGAGTGCATCGGCTATGGAAAAACCTTGCTCGACCGTTTGTTTCGCGGCCGCCTCGATGATGGGACCGTCTGCCATCGGGTCTGAGAATGGCAAGCCCAATTCAAGCACATGCGCTCCGCCTGCGATCAAGGCCTCGATAGAGCGCAGAGATGTTTCTTTATCCGGAAAGCCCAGCACCGTAAATGGTATCACAGCCTTTTTATTCGTTTCCGCTAAGTGCCGGAATTTTTTCTCAATCCGTCCGGTTGTGCTCGGCTCATTTGTCTTAGACATATTCTGCAATCCTCTCAAGATCTTTATCTCCTCGTCCTGATACGTTCACTAAAACGGCCTTGCCTGACAAGGAGCCGTTATACATTGCCTGCTTGCGCACGTAAGCCAGAGCATGGGAACTCTCCAGCGCCGGAATGATGCCCTCCAGACGCGAGACTTCTATTAAGGCTTGCACCGCCTCTTCATCAGTCGCCGAGCCATAAATGGCTCGTCCGGTTTTTCCCAGGTGGGCATGCTCGGGTCCGACCGATGGATAGTCGAGACCGGCGGCGATGCTGTGAGTTTCTTTGATCTGCCCGTCGGTGTCTTGCAAAACCTTGCTGATCATGCCATGCAAGCAACCATCTACTCCTTTTTGCAAAACGGCACCGTGCTCATTCGTCTCCAGACCCTTACCGGCCGGCTCGACACCGATCAGCACCACCTGCGGTGTGGATATGAAAGCGGAGAAGATGCCTATGGCATTGGAGCCGCCGCCCACACATGCCACAACTGCTTCGGGCAATCCGCCGTGCATCTGCTTGAATTGCTCCTTCGCTTCCTTGCCGATTATGCTTTGAAAGTACTTAACGATTGTCGGAAACGGATGCGGACCGGCCGCTGTGCCGAGCACGTAGTGAGTGGAATCGAGATTAGAGACCCAGTCGCGAAGCGCTGCGTTTATCGCATCTTTGAGAGTGCGTCCGCCGGTCTCCACCGGGTGCACTCGAGCTCCAAGCAGTTGCATGCGCAATACATTCTGATGTTGACGCTCGATATCAACAGCACCCATGTAGACTTCCACTGGTATACCGAGAACCGCGCCTGCCATAGCGGTGGCAACACCATGTTGCCCGGCCCCGGTCTCGGCAATCAGGCGTTTCTTGCCCATAAACCTGGCTAAGAGAGCCTGACCAAGAGCGTTGTTAGTCTTGTGGGCACCGCCATGAAGAAGATCTTCTCGTTTGAGATAGATCTCTGCGCCCCACTGACGCGAAAGATTACTTGCGTAGTATAAAGGAGTCGGCCTGCCGGCATAATGCTTGAGAAAATGCCCGAGCTCCTCTAAGCAGTCGATGTTGTCCTGAAATCGCAAGAATGAATCTTCCAGCTCCTCGAGTGCCGGAATCAAGGTTTCAGGCACAAAGACACCACCGAAGTGGCCAAATTTTGTTGCTAACTTCATATCGCTACTCCTTCAGCGTTCCCTGGCTCTCCATTGCTAAATGCTTCTCCGGTTTCTCTCGCGGCACCGCCGACGGTGCGACAAAATTCGGCGATCAACGCCTCTGATTTTTTTCCGATCTCGGACTCCACCCCCGATGCGACATCTATTGCAAAAGGATTCAACTCGCCCACTACCTTTGCAATCACGTCTGCCCGCATGCCGCCCGCGATGAATAAGGGCACGCTCCGGTAATGAGCGGCACCCAGAGCCGACTTCAGCGCTGCACAATGCGATGCCAGGGTAATGCCACTTCCTTTCCTGGAATCAATCAGAAAGTACTGCGCATTTTCAAACTCTCTCAGATCCTGGACGATCAGATCTCCGGCCAATATTCCTGCCTCGGGAACGAATTGAAATGCCTTTATCACCGGTGCGCTCAGCCCAGCAATGTACTGGTGATTTTCCGAGCCGTGCAGTTGGACGAGATCCAATCGAAATTGTTCGGCGGCAGTGTTCAGAAACTCTATCGGCTGATCTTGAAAGACTCCGACAATCTTAATTTGACGGCCTCCCCGAGCGGTATCAATAGCGGTGACGATTGCCCGGGCTTGCTCGAGCGTCAGTCGTCGCGGGGATGACTCGGCAAAGATCAAGCCGATGAATTGCGCACCATAGGCGATGGCTAAGCGAGCATCATTCGCGCTGGTAATTCCACAAATTTTGATCCTGGCAGCGCCGTTCATTTCTACCTTCCTTGTTGAGCCGATGCAGTCCGATCGCCGGCTAGGACAGCGTCGGGTGAGCTTGTCATCTGCGTGCCATCCGTGAATGATGCCAGAAGTTTGGCCGGCGAATCACTCTTCATAAGAGCACTGCCGATAAGGAAATTGTTGGCATGCCCGGCCAGTCTGAGGATATCGTCTCTGGTCGAGATGCCGCTGGCTGAGATGATCTTCAGTGTATCCGCCGAGGGATGCTCCTGTCTCAGCCGGGTAGTTAAACGCGCAGTCGTTTCCAGGTCGATTTGCATGGTGTCAAGGTCGCGATTGTTAATGAGCACGACTTCGGCGTCGAGGTGCATTACGATTTCCAGCTCTGCCTGGTTGTTTATCTCAATAACCGGTTCTAGACCGAACTGCCTGGCTGATTCGGCTAATGCGTGCAGCTGGCCCTCTTCCAAAATTTTCACTATCAGGAGAACGGCAGATGCACCAGCCTCTTTAGCCAGGCGGATTTGATGCTCGCTAATGATGAAGTCTTTGCACAAAACGGGCAAGCCGGTTCGCTCCACCACCTCAGCCAGCAAGGCAAAACTGCCCCCGAAAAATTGCTCATCTGTCAGGACTGATACGGCGGCGCAATGCTCTTTGTAGAGGCTGACTATGTGGTCGATCCTTGCCGGGTCAAGCAGGGGACCGGAGACTGGTGATTTTGGTTTGATCTCGCCGATTATGTTTATGCCGCTGGATGAAAGCTTGCTCTTAAATAGGTTCGAAGAGCGAGGCGCTGAATCAGCCGCACAGGCGACTTGTTTAACCAGATCCGCTGGCGACAAAGACTCGCCCGGCGCGGAAGCGCCCATAGCTTCCAACGCGGATCGCTTGCTGTTCACGATTGTATCAAGCAAGTTCATTGTAGCTCCTCCTGGTTAACTCAAAGTTTCTTTGAACTGCGCCATCGTCTATGACGGCACGGGCCAAGCCAATCCCCTCGTTAATCGAGCTGGCACGCCGAGCGGCAAGAAGAGCGACAGCCGCATTCAACAGGAGCGATTGGCAAGCTTCAGAAACTCGATCCTCACCAGATATGATGGCAGCGAATCTTCCGGCGTTTCCATCCGGAGTGTGGAGAAACGGTGTGTGTTCTGTCTGATCGTCCGTAATGGGATCGCATTCAGCGTAGCGGAAGCGCAGGGGTGAGATTGTCGTTTCTGCTACCTGTAAGGCATCATAGGCGATACCAACCTCGAGCTCATCCATGCCGCTCCTGGACCGAACCGCAATTGCTGAAGTGACCCGCTCATCGCTGCTCAGCAGTTTGGCTATCGGAAACAGCATCTGCAATCGGCTTATGCCGATATATCGCAGTGCCGGTCTGGCCGGATTGAGCAGCGGACCGAGATAATTCAGGAGGGTGGGAACACCGAGCCTCTTTCTTGCCTCTCTCAACTTTGCAAGCGCCGGATAACATTGATGAGCGCCGAGAAACAGCAAGCCGGTTCGGACATATAGCCGCTCGAGGTTTTTAGCCGGAACGCTTTCGGGGAAGCCCAGAGCAGACAAAAAGTCGAGACTGCCGCTGCCGCCGGTTATGGAACGATTGCCGAATTTGATCACGCTCAGTCCGGCAGCTCTCAAGATAAACGCCACAGCAGTCGAAGTGTTGAACTTTTTTATGCCACTGCCGCCGGTGCCGCAGACATCTATGGCCTGATCTCCAAAGGGGGCGACGATCTTTTCAATTTCAGGGTCTGCTTGCAAGCGCAGCGTTGCCAGCAAACGATTGAGCTCGACTTCGCCAAAGTTCTCGGGGATGGTTGTTAGAAGCATCTCGTTGAGCGTGCCCTTGATCGCCGGACGCAGAAAGCGCACTGCATTAGTTGGCTGCATCATGACGCCCTCCCGTGGCAGCACAGAGTGAAACGAAGTTCTTCAACACCGTCGGTCCCTCTGGAGTTCCGATGGATTCTGGATGGAACTGCAGTCCGAATATCGGTTTATCTCTATGCTCGAGTGCCATGATCGAATTGGTTTCGGTATCGCGTGCGGTGACCTTAAGGCAGGATGGTAAGGTTTCATCAGTGGCAGCAAGCGAGTGGTAGCGCATGGCAACAAATTCGGACGGTACGCCGAGAAATAGTGGCGAAACGGCAACTTGCCTTATACGGCTGGTCTTCCCATGCATGATTTTGGCTGCCCGCTCCACCGTTCCCCCGAAGGCATGAGCAATGCCCTGGTGTCCGAGGCAGACACCAAGGATGGGGCACTGGAGCAAAGCACTGTTGGCCAGCACATGCTGATTGACGCCGAAATCGTCCGGGTTGGCCGGATGTCCAGGGCCTGGAGAGATGATTATGCCATGAGGGCGAAGAGCGATGATTTCCTCGAGCGTGATCTGATCGTTCCTCCGCACGACCACTGAGGCAGTCGTCGGCGCCTCTGCATAAGCGACTGTAGCGCGGCAAGACGATGGGGCTCTGCGCTCTTTCTCCTCAGGCACTTCCACGATAGCGCGTACCGCCTGGGCAAGATTGAATGAAAATGAATCGTAGTTGTCGATCAAAAGAATCTTCATTATATGACTCCTCTGCGGAGCTCGGGTTCGCTCAAGTGCTGCTTCGTCTCTTGTTCGTCTTGCAAGCCGAATACAGCTTGCGTTATTGCCCGAGCTTTATTGATGGTCTCCATGTATTCAGCTTCCGGATCCGAGTCATAGACTATGCCGGCGCCCGCGTTGATGTGGGCGATTCCATCCTTGATCAAAGCGGAGCGAATGGCGATTGCCGTATCGAGATTGCCGCGCCGGTCAATAAAGCCGACAGCGCCTGCATAGGGCCCGCGGCGCTCGGGTTCCAACTCAGACAAGATCTGCATAGCGCGCACCTTGGGTGCACCGCTGACGGTGCCGCGTGGGAAACAAGCACGCAATGCCGACAGAGTTGTCCGATCGGATTCCAGCGTGCCGAAAACCTCGGTGCCCAGGTGCATGACGTTGGAGTAGCGCAGCACCTGCGCCACCGGACCGACATTTATGGTACCGGGGGCACACACCTTGCCTAAATCATTGCGGGCCAGATCGACCAGCATCAAATGTTCGGCCATCTCTTTCTCGTTGCTGGATAATTCCTGTTCATTGAGCTCGTCTTGTCGAGGAGTCAGTCCGCGAGGACGAGTTCCCGCCAGGGCACAGAGCCTGGCGACGCCAAGATTGACGCTCAGCATTGTCTCAGGCGAGGCGCCCAGGTATTGAAAGTCGGGCAGGTTGATCATGAAGTTGTATGCCGAGGGTGCCGCCTTGCAGAGGTTGGCGAAGATAGAGGCGGCATCCGACTTTACAGATCCGAAGAACCTCTGCGAAACGACAATCTGGAAGGCGTCACCCTCGAGGATGTGTTCTTTGGCTTTCAACACTCTGTTGATGAATTCGCCTTTTGTCATCGAGGATCTGAGAAAACCAGTTTTCAGAGCTGCTTCGATGTCCAAGTTTGCAACTTCTCGAGACCGAACTACCTGCTTCTTTGAAAGATCTCTTGCCAGGGTGCTCCGCGCTTCATGCGCCTTGTCGCTTTCGCTCAGTAGTTGATGCCGAATCTCTTCTAAAGGACCGCTCCCTTTATGCGAGACGATTAGCAGTTCGTCATTCTCATGATCGAAATTCAAAATAAGGTTCGGAATCATCAGGGTGGCATCAGGGATAAGGAAGGGATCTTGCGCTTGCTTTCTGATGTTCTCAATGCGGCTCGTCAGACCGTAACCCATATAACCGATCAGACCGCCGGCAAAGTTGAGGTTTTTGGCAAAATCCATTTGCTCCAGATCAGCAGGCAGACCGCCGTAGCTTTCCTTTATCGTTTCAAGAAAAGCGAAGGGACAGGCAATGTTTTCAGTCGTCTTTTCCGTTCCGTCTGCCAGGAGCAGTTTCGCCCGTCGATCGTCGATTGTCACAATCGCCTCAGGCTCGAGAGCGACGAGCGTATACAAAACTCGTTTGCATGAGCGATCTCGTTTTTGAAAAATGACGGAAGGCTTTTTGTTCAGTTGTAATCGCGCCATGAGGTTGGCGATGAAGCGATCGTGCGATGGTTGTGATAGCCCGGCTTGCATCGACTTCAAGAAGTTGACCCGTCCGATGCATGTGCCGTTTGAATTTCGCTGAATTTCCATTTTCAACTCCTCCGGACCTTAAGCAAAGATGCTCTAAAATTTATGTGGTATCGAATGTGGTGACTGTACGCAATGCAGTTGCCGGCCAATCCTGCCTGGCGGGCTGATTGGTTTGTAGATTGCAAGCAAAAACCGCAGGCTCTTCGACAGGCCTGCGGTTTGAAACACTTATGTGAGATTGATTATTATTCTGGTCTCACCAGCGCCAACGCGGCCTATCCGGGTTACACCAGGTCCACCAGAAGTATTGCGCGTTGATTGCCGATTGCGTTTTCATAATCTCACTTGTAGATAGAGGGCGTTGCCCAAAACGACTTGGGCACTATCCTAACATGATCTGGGCGTTTTGCAAGGGGCGGCGTAGACGAGCGTTACAAAATGCCAATTAGTTTGTTTGGCCTAGCCGATTGCTGCTTTGACCTTGGCGCCGAAGTGATCGGTGAGGCGCTTCAAGGTTGGTGAAATATCGTCCTTGTCGATCACTGCATCAATCAGGTAGAGCGCATCGGATTGCTGGGCGTTTTTCAACGCCCGCTGAAACTCATCGCGGGTCGTCGCTTGCACACCATTGCCGCCGACCGCCCTGGCCAGAGCAGCATAATCCCAACGCGAGAGATCGTAGTAGTCGCGATCTTGATCGATGAAGCGCAACATCGCATAGCTGGCGTTGTTAAAGACGATGACTATGGGGTTGAGCCCGCATTTTACAGCCGTGCTGATTTCCATTCCGGTCATCTGGAAGCCGCCGTCGCCAACCAGGATCACGGAGCGTCTTTTCGGCTCGGCGATTTGAGCACCGATGCCGGCCGGCACTCCGAAGCCCATCGATGAGTAATAACCAGGAGCGATGAATATGTCCGTTTTCAAACTGAGCCCTGCATACAGGCAATCACCGACATCGGAAACCACTGAATAATGCTGGTTGAGGCTATCGTTCAAATCTTCGATGATACCAGCGACGGTGAGTTTTTTGGTTTTATCGCCGGCGAATGCCTCCGTTGGTATCGATGGGATTTCGAAGCGCATTGCCGGCTTGGCCTTGCTGCTCACGCTCGCCAGAAGCGATTCGACGAAATCCTTCAGAGTAACTCCGTTGTACGTGTGATAGGCAACGGAAATTTCGCGGGCTGTTGCTTGAATGAGGTGATCCTGAGGCAGCTTGGCAGTGTAGCCGGCCGTCTCCATCTCTGTGAGCACGGTTCCCAGCGATAAGATCAAATCTGATTCTTCGACATATTCTTTCAGCTTTGGATTGCCGAACTGGCCGAAATAGTTGCCGATGAAATTCGGATGGCTCTCGGGGAACGAGGCTTTGCCCAGAATGGATGTGACGACCGGCAGGTTGAGGGCCTGCACAAGTGCCACCACTTTGTCTTTCAATCCGAAGCGCCGCACTTCCACTCCGGCCAACACTACCGGACGGCGCGCGCTTCTCAATCGTTCGATAACTTCTTTCACCACCTCATCGACGGCCGGACTCGGCTCTTCCTGCACACGGCTGAGCTCGTCCGAGATTGGCATCTCCAGGTTGACCATATCGCGAGGTATCTCGATGTAGCCGGGACGCGATTGGCTCAAAGTGGTGCGGAAGACGCGCTCGATCTCTTCCTGGGCGACAGCGGCGTTGCTCAGCAAGGCTTGCGATTCGGTGACTTGCTCGTATACATTCAATTGCGTGTCAAAGGTTTTCACGCAGTGGTGCAGATGAGGCTTCTGCGTGCGGTAGCGCGTTTCTGGTGAACCGCTGATCACGAGCACCGGCGACTCCTCTGCGTAGGCAAGACCGATGGGATTGACCATGTTGAGCCCGCCGGCGCCGTAGGTTACAAGCGCTACTCCCAATCCCTTCAGTCGAGCATATGCGTCGGCGGCGAAACCGACCGACGGTTCGTGCGTCATGACTACGGTCTTGAGACCGGCCCGCGCTTGCGCGGCGTAGAGCGGCAGAACAAAATCGCCCGGTATACCGAATGTGCAATCGACGCCGCACTCCTTCACTCGGTTGAAAAGATAGTCGGCAAGCTTTTGTTTGGGCATGTCATTCACCAGTGTTCGATATGAGGGATGTTCTGCCGAGATTAGCAGCACGGTTCTAAGAGTGATGTTTTACCTTTTTTCCTATTGCTTTTTCTATCCCGATAACGCATAAATTGGCTTTGAGCGCAGGGCAGCATAGTACGATTGCCTGGCAAAATTGGTACGAGAATGTCGAAAAGCAAACGGAAGCTCAAGCAAAAAGCGTCTCAAGGCACAGGCGCGGGCAAGCCGGCTCGCGGTTCCAAGGTGCCGGCGATAAACCCGGACGAACCCAGAGAGTATCGAAGAGCGGCATGGAAACACTTTATCCGCTACTTTGTCTCCTTCACGCTGCTTATGTTGAACGTTTCCATCGTAATGAGTTTCATTACTCGTTACATGCATCACCGCGCCATGGATCCGATTCGTGAGCTGATCTTCTTTGCATTCGTTGCATTCATCGATATATTCATGTTCATGCCTGTGATATTCGAGGTCAACAAGGTGAAAACCGACGCCGAGGCAATCGGCATGAGCACTTTATTTTGGAAGACTCGCATTCCCTGGGACAAGATAATCAGATTCGACCAGCCCCCCTTTTTGAAATTTGCCTGCTTGCGAACGGCCAGATGTTTTTATTTGATTAACAAGCGCGACATCAGTCCATTTGGTGAACTGGCAAGCGTAATCACGGCTAAAATGTCTTCGCAGCCAAAGCAAATACAAGATGGCGAGAGCTATGATTTATGACGACAAGTTTGACAATGACGACGAAACGAAAACTGCGAGTTTTAATAGGCAAGCCCGGCTTAGACGGGCACGATCGCGGCGCCAAGGTGATCGCCAGGGCGCTGCGCGACGCCGGAATGGAGGTTGTCTATACCGGTTTGCACCGCTCTCCTGAGGAGATTGTTGAAACTGCCATCCAAGAAGACGTCGATGCCATCGGACTTTCGATTTTGTCCGGGGCGCATATGACGCTTTTGCCGAAGGTCGTCGAGATTCTGAGGAGTAAGGGCGCCGAGGACATCGTCGTTTTTGGCGGCGGCGTCATACCAGATGATGACCGCAACGAGCTTCTCAAGAAGGGCATCAAGGAGATTATCGTGCCGGGCGGCGGCACGCAGCGCACAATTGAGTTCCTCAAAGGCCAGTTTCCGGACCGATTTTAGGTCGCTTTTGCCCTCTCCTTCGGAACCCTCCGGCAAACTCGTCGGCAACGTAAAAATTTGTCGGAAAAGGCATTAAATCTGGTTAGGAAGGGTTCAGATAATAACTTAATTTGGGTATATCTACTTGGTTGGACATGGTTGCAAAGATTAAATTTTCGAACCAACATTAAAAAACGAAAATAATCTCTTGTCAGCCTGTTATACTCTCCAAGGAATCTGCGATTTCGCCATTTTTATTTATTGTTGACGAGGCCCCATCGATTAATGGCACTATTCGATAAAACGGACAATGCAAAGATTCGGCCAAAGCAAGATGGCTCGAAGCGTCAAGCTGCTGAAGAGCAGAAGATGATGACCTTCAAAGAGGGCATCAAGGATGCATTGAGCTTCATCATCGCCACTAACTTCCAGAGAGACGAAGCAGTCGCTTTGTCCACCCATAATGTTAGGAGCGATGCGGCTATGGAGGCGGCTTACGCCGACTACGTAGTCTAAAAACGCCAGGCCACGGGTCTTCAATATTAAAGGAAGGGTTCTCAAGGAGCCCATTTAGTGCTGCTGGGGTAATTTGTCGCCAGATTCGAAGTTGAGGATATATGAGGATATAAAGGAATAGCCGAGCAACCGGCGTTGGTACAATTAGGGGGCAGGATTTCTGCAGGTCACCTTAGTACCGTTCTCCTTAAATGTCTCAGTCTCCACAGGCATCAAAACCTGTACATTACAAGAAAGGCGATGTCGTCCTCGTCTCCTTTCCATACACGACTGACGATGGACAGACGCAAACGAAGCGGCGTCCGGCTGTGTTGATCTCGAATGACTACAACAACGCTCGCCTGGACGACGTGCTTCTGGTGCCTCTTACAAGCAACGTCACGCGTGCGGCACGCGAGCCCACCCAGGTGGTCGTCAAAATGGACAGCCCGGAGGGCAAGCTTGGCGGCTTGCGGCTGGACAGTGTGATCGACTGCACGGTCATCGCCACGATTCCAAAGACTTTGCTTGTCAGTAAAATCGGTGCCTTCCCGCAAGAAGTGATGGAGCGCGTCGATCAATGCTTGATGATCGCCATGGCAATTGGCAGACCGGTCGATCAGGGGGCTCCCGGGCAGCCCACATCGATCTAGCCGACGACATCGATCTAGCCGCCCACATTCGATCTAGCCGACGAACTGCTCTGGCGGCGGCGCGATTTTTAACGAGGCCAAAAATGCCCATTTTCGGCCTCGTTGCCGATACCAGAAGCCCCAAAATCGCAGCATATAAGTGTCCATGGCCTCGCCTACGATGCCAAAAAGGGTCGATTTTGGCCTCGTCAAAAAAATCGGACAGTTCTACTACATGCGGTGGCATCGCGCTGCCGGGTTACGCGCTGCCGAGTTAACCGAGCTGCCGGTTGAACACGACCGGCGGATCGAAGAATGGCTGCCTCAGTCGTCTTTTTTGAAGTTGTAATAGGGGAAGAAGACCAGTTTGGCACCCAGAGCGAAAAGGATCAGCGTTAAAAGCTTCGCCTGATCCAGATCCTGGGGCAGAACTGCCTTGAGCAAAACGAATAGCCCGAATGAAAGGACAAATGCCAGCGATACTTCTTTGGTGAAGCGCGAGTATTTATTTCTCCCTTTGACGAATTTGCCGGGCTGCATGAAGAGGAAGACGAACACGCCCAGGAAGAACAGAAGTGAGTCCTTTCCGAAATAACTTGTGCCGACATAAAACATTCCGCCGGCCAGAGCGCAGAGAAGCAGGACATTGATGGCAACAAGCTCGTGATCGTCTTCGGGCTTTTTGATCGGCTCAATTTGAGCTGGGTGTTGCAATTCCTCCAGGGCCGCCTTGCTCATATTGCTTGCCGGCGGTTGTGGCTGAATTTCCGGAGGCGAATCCGCCTGGCCGCCCGTGCCTGGCTTGGGCTCAGCCGGGGAGCTCGACTGCGGCTCGCTGCTCGAATTTGACTGTAGTTGGGAGCCCGCCTCTGTTTCGCGTTCAGCTTCCGGCTGATTGGCCTCGCTCACTACTGAAACAGCGCTTTTTTCTTCGTCTTTTGATTTTGCCATCCGACAGGAAGCCTCGCACCATGCTGTCAAATTCAATATTCCCAGTCTTACGGCATAACGTTGAGGTTTTCGTGAAACATGTAAAACTATCGGTCGTTGTGATGAGAACAAAAATGTGACCAGCTGTCATCATTGGGCTCTCAATTCAACGGTGGTGTTGCTTGTCGCGCCTAAGACACGCTGCGCGTTTCCTTCACAAACAGCAACCTCGACAAAACCATGACTGCCGATGAAAGCCAATAACTGACCTGGTTTGACTGAATGATAGGTTTTGACCAGGGCGCCGATCCGGGTTGTGCCGATGTAGAAGACGCCCGCGGCCGCCTCTTGAGCCGGCAGGCTGGTGATCAGATTTCCGAAACGATCGACATGCATGACCCTGCCGACCCTGATCGAATCACTGCGCCACGACTGCTCGAGAACCGGCAAGGCCGCCAATGCTGCGCAGTCGATTTCGCTGCCCAGATGCGCGGCATCAATTCCCAGACTGAGCCGAGCGGCAATCGGACCGAAGATATCTCGGGCATGGAAGCTTGCCGATGCCTCGTGCCCTGCAGGCGTTTTCTCGCCCGGAGTCTCTTTGTACCATTGTGGCTTGTTCAATTCGTATGCTCTGAAACCATCCGCGGATGGCCGCTTGCTGAGCGGATCCTCAAGGATTAAGGAGAAAATGCCGTTATCAGGTCCGATGAAATGCTCGCTGCCATTAGTGAGAAGGATGCGCTTCTGCTGCGAGCCTACGGCCGGGTCGACCACGGCGATGTGGATGGTGCCTTCCGGAAAATGATTGAAGGCGTTGTAGATAATCCAGGCTGCCGAGCTGATGTTGAATGGTTCTATGTTATGGCATAGATCAATAATTTTGGCCTCCGGATTGATACCGAGAATGGCGCCTTTTACGATGCCGACGTAGCCGTCGCTGTCTCCGAAATCGCTCAAAAAAGTGATTATGGCCATCAGTATGCCACGACGAACGCCAGCGCATATTCGCGCTCATGGCTCATGCTGAGCTCGAAATGACTCAAACCCATCGCTTCGGCCCGCACTTTGGCGCGACCGTGCAAAATGATGAAAGGCTCACCGGCAGCTCTTCTACCGACCTCAACTTCCCGCCAGCCGACGCCCGTCCAACCTGTTCCGAGGACCTTCACCACCGCTTCTTTGGCGGCAAAACGCGCTGCCGTTCGGGTGATCATATGTTTGGGCGCGCTCGTTACATAGGCGATCTCTTTCTCGGTGAGAATGCGGCTGAGGAATTTATCTCCGAAACGCTCGTGCGCTTCAGCGATTCTGGAGATGGCGCAAATGTCGGTGCCGACTCTAAGGGTGGGCAGTAGCAGGCCTTTTGTCGTCTCTTTCGACCTTTCAGCCATGACATTCATCCGGGCGGCGCGTACCATAGAGCAAGACTTGCTCGGGCTCGGGCAGCTCATCGTGCAGCTGGGCGACGGTCTTTCCCAGAGAAGGATGCACCATATCCGGTGCGATCTCGAGCAGAGGGACCAGAGCAAATGCACGGCGATGAACGCGCGGGTGAGGTACCGTCAGGTAAGATGTGCCATGAACTTCATTGCCGAAGAAGAGAATGTCGAGATCGATGATTCTCATTCTGCCCGGTGAGCGCGGCCGGTCGACGACTTTGTTCAGCTCGTTGAGCCGTGCTTCAATATCCTTCAAGACATCGAGGAGCTCCTCGCATGTCAGCTCCGTTTCAATTGCCAAAACTGCATTCACGAACCATTCGGCATATTCGTCGCCTACCGGCTCCGTTTCATAGAGGCTGGAGCATTCCAAAACTTTTATGCGCGGGATGTCCTTGAGAAGTTGCACCGCTTGCTGCACGAAGCCGACGCGATCGCCGACATTGGAGCCCAGCCCGATGTAGGCTGTAACGCTCCTTTGATTGCCCCTGAATCTTCTCTTCTCGCTCACTAAAGTGGAACTCCGTTCATGTTGTGCAATTGCAGTTGAGCACCCGAGGGGCAGTCCTAAATTATATCTATCAAGCGCTGAATTACACAGCTTGACTTGCTATAGTGTTCGTTTATGAAAACCGCCAGAGGCACAGCCGCAAGTTACTCCGTGAAAGCTCTAGACCCGGGCGATCTCGATCGAGCGATTGAAATTTGGTCGCTCTCATTTGGGTTTCTTGATCGCGATCGCTGGGCTATGTTTTACGACTCATTTTTGGATTCGGCTATTGGTGCGTATCTGGGCGATTATCTGGTGGCGATCGTCGGCATCATTAATTTTCAAATGTGGTTCGGGGACCAGTTGCTGCCTTGCGCTGGAGTTTCCGCAGTGGCGGCTGATCCGGCACACCGGCGGCGGGGTCTGATCCGCCAGTGCATCAAGGAGGCCCTTCAAGAACCGCATAGAAAGAGAGTTCCGCTCACGGCTCTCTGGCCGTTTTCCTATCCTTTTTACAAACGAATGGGATATGAAGTTTGCGATTTGCGATATCTCGTAGAATGCAACGCCGCCGCCTTGCCCGATCCAGGAGATGCTCGCCGCTACCGGCGCATCGATATCGATCAGTATGAGCCGTTGAAGCCCCTCCACGATCAATGGATCAAGCAAAGCAATCTCAGCCTCAAAAGGGGTGATTTACAGTGGCGAAGAGTATTGAGCCATCCTGAGCGCCAGATTGTTTGCTTCGCTCATGACGACGGCTACATGCTCTGGAACACGAAGGACAAACAAAGCCGAACGGTGGAGATTTTCGAGTGGGCATATCTTTCTCGCGATGCGTTCCTCGACGGTATATCGCTGCTCAAGCGGATGAGCGATTTGAACTGGGACAAAGTGCGCTGGCAGACAAGTGATCTAACATCGCTGCTCGAATTTGGTATCGTCGAGCCGCAACCAACCATAACCGTCAAACCGGGAATTATGGCTCGGGTTCTACATCTCAAGGCGTTCATGGAAGCAACCGGAATTGCCGCCCCCCCATTTTCAATCGATGATCCGCTCGGTTTTTCCGATCAGTATCGCGGCGGGGGCGAAATTAAAATTGGTCCTGGTGAGCTGATTCAGTCGACCACCGGTTTCTTGCGCGTGAAACCGGATGTAATACCACTGAGCATGTTTGCTCAGACCGGCGAGAAAACCAATTTCTGCGTCGAGTTTTTCTAGGGATCGATCTCTACTAAAACTAGAACGCCCTTGCACAAGGTGCGCGGGCGCTCTAGGTGGCACGTTCGCGTGTCGGACGCGGGAAGAAAACCTTCCAGAACCAATCGAGGGGGAATCGATCGGTATGAGTGCTTTTTTGACTTATTCTTCCGTCTTTCCAGAAACGGTTTCGTTTCAAAGCCACAATGGTGGCGCATTACAAACTCTATGACGGCGGGGCAATCGATATGTTTCCTGAACATTCGTTAATCCGAGACAGGCTTGATGTCAAGAGATTTAAGAGAAGATAGCTTGCAGTAATGCGTGCGTATCAGCCAGATTGGGGAATAGAAAGTCGGGTTTTTCTCGCTCCAAATCTGATCTGGAGGTTACGCCCGTGTTCACCGCGATGCTTTTAGCGCCGAAACCTTTCGCGCACATGACATCGTAAATGCTGTCGCCGATTATCACCACTTGTGATGGCACAAAATCCTTTTTGTAATGTTCCTTGGCCCGGTGCGTTGCAATAGCCGGCAAGTCCATGCGGTCAGCCGAATCGGACCCGTATGCGCCGAGGGGAAAGTAGCGGTTCAAATCAAAACGGTTGAGCTTTATTCTGGCACCTAATTCAATGTTTCCAGTAAGCAATCCCAGATAAGCAAGATCATGCTCGGCCAGTTTGTCGAGGAGCTCGACGACACCCGGGTGAACGATGTAGCGATTGGTTTTGTTCACCTCATCCTGGAGAATGCTTATGTAAAGCTCGAACATCTCATCGAAGTTCTGCTTGATCTCAGCCTCATCCATTCCGGCCGCTTTGAGAATTTCGCTCAAAATTTGCGGATCGGTTTTTCCCGACATTCTCAATGTCACTTTGCTCGGGTCAATTCCGTACATATCGGCAAGAGCCCGAGCGATAGCGCGTCTCCCCGCGCCATCAGACGAGATCATAGTTTCATCAATATCGAATAAGACGAGACGCTCCATAGCGTTTGTCATTTTAGAACACCAGCGCCGACATTTGATCAGGCCGGATCGCCATGTGTATGAATGTTCTCAGCGATCGGTGCAGCTTCGACTCCAAAGTCCTCGGCGGTGAAGTCCGCCGTGCCCGGTGACAGGCTCTTGGCGGGCTCGTTTATGCTTCTCATGCCTGCCTCCTGGGGGCGTTCGCCGACGATCGCTTCTTTCAATTGAGAGGGCGCCGCCTCGATGACCGGCTGATCCTCAGGCTCATAGATGCGAGCTTGATCGCGACCCGATCGCTTCGACTTATAAAGGGCGCGATCAGCTTTCTCGATTAGCTCTTCGGCACTCAAAGCTTGCTTTGGATATGTAGCGGCACCAAGTGAGGCTGTAATTCTTCCCAGACCGGGGACGTTGCATTTGCGAATCTGGTTGCACAAACGATCGGCAATCAGGGCCGCTTCAAGAAGTGATGTTTCCGGCAGAATGACGGCAAATTCCTCACCGCCATAACGCGCGGCTGTGTCGCCGCTTCGCAAAATGCTTCTCAGCATGCCGGCGATTTGACGGATGGCGGCGTCTCCGACCGGATGCCCGAAGTTGTCGTTGATGAATTTGAGTTTGTCCAGATCGATCATGATCAGGGAGCAGGACGTTCCCTTTCTGTCTGCTGTTTTCAGCTCTTCCTTCAAGCGGTTCTTGAAGTAAACGTGGTTATACAAGCCCGTCAAACCATCGGTGATTGCCTGATGTTTGACTTGCGCGAACAGATGCGCGTGCGTGATGGCGATGGCCAGCTGGTCGGCAATTGCCATCACCAACTGCACATCAGCCGGACGCCACTCGCGCCCTCTAATGCCGGCGCGCTTGCATTGATGCACCATGAGCATGCCGACCAGGCGACTCTCATGCAGAAGCGGTGCGGCGATCAATGATTTCGATTGCACTTTGTCGATAAACGGTTGAAACGGAAGGCAACGGCTGTCTGCATCGACATCATTGATAACGGCTATGGGAGCCTCTCTCATGGTCGTCGCTTGATCTATTTCCCGTTGCGCTTTGCTGGCGGCGGCATCCTGATCGTTGCTCATCGAGGCCTCGACCAATCCATCCAGATTGATACCAAGGACGGTGTTACGCAACATGCCTTGCGCCGGATGGTTACCGTTGCTCAGCCGTGCCAGCATGGACTGGTTGGCTGCCGTCTGTTTGGGCGTAAAGTCGAGATTGTCGCCGTACATGCTGACGCCCACGCATGAGTCCAGTTCGGCGATCGTAAATTCATGGGTGATTTCGAGCGGGTTTTCAGATTTCGGTTGGGCGATCTGGACTCGATCGACACCAAGAGCGTTCAGCAACTCTCGAGTGACGGTATTCAATATAGTATCAAGGTCGAGCGAGCCTCTGACCGATTTGACTATATGATTGATCAGCATCTCTTGCTCCGCCATGCGTTTGGTTCGATCGAACAAACGAGCATGATCGAGGGCAATGGTTACTTGATCGGCAATTGCCTGCACAAGCTCCAGTTCCGATTCGCTCCAGACTCTGAGCCGGTCGCACTGGTGGACGAGGATCATGCCCAGAGGACCATCTTTGGTCGAGATCGGACAGGCGATCAAAGAGCGAATCGAGCGCCATTCATCAGGGGATGTAATGGCGTTTTCAAACAGTGGTGTTTGCCCGGACTCTTCGATAACATCGAGCGAAAGGACCGTGCCTTGCTCGAGAATCGTTTTTAACACACTATTCTCGGTGATCAAGATCGAGCGGTGCGAAAGAGGCGATCCGTTTAGCCTCTCATTCCACCATACATAATTGAATATAAGCTCATCATCATTACTAGTGGGCGTGTCATGCGTGTCGAGCAAGGCAAGACAGCAGCGGCTGGCGTCGAGATGCTTTCCGAGCTCGCGCACCGTCGTGTTGAGAATCTCATGCAGATCGAGCGATTGGCGAATCGAATGCGAAATCTTCTGCACCATCGCCTTGTGTTCTTTGTCGAAAAGAAGCATGTCGGCCATTTCATTGAAGGCGCGGGCGAGCATGCCGAGCTCATCGCGAGCAGGCACCTGCACGCGCTTGCTGAAATCGCCTTTGCCGATTGAAAGTGATTCCTTCACAAGACCATGAATGGTGCGAGTAAAGTGCGAGGTAACCGCGCCCGCCAGTGCCACGGAGATGGCGATGGCGATAATGGTGAGCAAGAGCATGGTGTACAGCCAGTCATGAGCGGTTCCGTAGATCTCTTTTATGGGAACGCCGACGACAATCAGCCAACCGTTTGCGGCATGATCGAAGGCATAGGCACGTTTGATCGGATCGGCAATCCCGACTGCTTCAAACGACCCGGCTTTGTTCTTTGCCGCTGCCTCGACCGAACGCGAATGAGAGAAATCTTTGCCCTGCCAGTATTTGTTGTCGAGCGTGCGAATGACGATGCGATTATTTCCGTCGATAACATCGATGACTGCCTGGTTTTTCGACAGACCGGAGAAGACGCGGAAGACCGATTCGGGATTGAGACCGGCAAGAAGAATGGCTTTTACTTCGCCATTGTCGATCACCGGCGCCAGTACGAAGAGCTCGGGCTTGCCGGTCCATGGACAGCGGCTCAGATTCGACAAAATTGCTTTTTTGCCGGTCCTGACGTTGTTCAAAATAGAATGATCGAGAAAGCTGGCTTGATGACTCTGGGCGCTCGATTCTTCGAGAGAAACGACCAGGGTCGGCTTGCCGTTGAGCTGCAGGAGAACGAGCTCATCCCAGTCGGTATGCGCTTGCAGCGCCGTTTGAAAGATCGATCTGGAGGCCCCCAGATCGCCCTTCTTTATATTGGGCAGATTAGCAAGCGCCGAAAGTCCTTTTACTTGCAGTTCGGTCCACTGGCTCATTGAGCGAGCGGCGATGGCGGCTTGAAACGAGGTGGCTCTGTGAGCCTCATCCTTTAGCGATGAGTATTGTTTGACAATCGAGAAACAACCGATCGCCAGAAGCGGCAAGGCTACGCCGAGGCAAAGCAAAACCAGCTTGGTTCGAATGTTCAAGTTGGTTGTGATATCGCGTAGCATCTTTGCACACATCAACCTCTAGCGCCAGAATTATAGATGTATTGGGCGCGCGGGCAAAATGGGCAAAATGCGCAAAATCACTGGATATACGATGCCTAAATGGGGTTTCCACGTATTGACCCGCTCAAGCCAGCCAATTGGTGCTCGTTTGGCTCGACTGTGCAATGAGGTCTCTTGATTGTTCATTTCAATGTTAGTTTTTGCTAATTAGATCAATGCAGACGTTCAGCTTCGGCATGAGCTTCTTGCAGCTCGAGCATCCTTTGATTGCGTCTTGATTCTTCAATCAAGGCGATGGCCTCAAAGGTTCTGTCCATGTCCAGCGGGATCTTGTTCTCCAGATCAAGCGCCATGCCGGAGTGCATCGCTACAAGGATCTCCTCGGCCGCCTGCTCTTTGCGCCCCAATTTGAGGAAGGCGTCAACTTTCACCATGCGGGCGACGATCGAGGCTTCATCGAACTCCAGCGCCCGCTCCGATAGATTGAGGGCTCCGACGGTGTCGCCGGATGCAAAAGCCGAGCAAGCCGCAGCAGCTAAAAGACTGGCTTTGAGTTCGCCGTCTATTTCAGGGAAGTTGGATGTGTGGACAAACTGCCGGGTGGACAGCTCGAAGCGGCGTCGCTTGTAAGACATCAAAGCATCAAGGAAGGATGTGTAGATGGATTCTCTATAGTTTTTCTTCAATAGCTTCAGCTGCCGTTTCGCCTGACGTCGCAGCCCGGCTCTGTCATACATCAAGCCAAGCCGGCATGTCAGTCGCGCGCTCTGCGGATTGACGCGATAGTCTACGATCGCTGCTTGCAAACGCTCGCTCGCCTCTGGTCTTGTAAGATGAGAGAACCACATGCGCACGTAATTGTTCCGCACCAGGCAGACAAATATCAGTGCCACGACGGCATGCACCAGCAGTAGTGGCACCAGTTGATCGGCGGCGCCCTGATTCATAGCCAGTTGCCATTTCGAACCGGCCAGACCGGTGCTGGCCAAGACCGGCTCGACGATGAGATTGAGGGCGAATATAAAGCTGACGGTGTAACCGATGAGCGTGGCTAGAAACGGATGCGGTCTGAAGATCAACGCCGGAAGCAGGCAGAGAGCAAACAAGCCCTGCACGATTTCGCCGGTGAAGAGAGCAGGAATCAGCAGTTGTGGTGCCAGATCGCGCGGCGTGGCTTCAAACCACATGAGACCATAACGCCAGTCGTCGACGCTGCCGCCGAAGAAATCGCAAGCAATGATCGTGCTGCGCAATTCGATGAATGTGAGCAGCGGAAAGATCAAGAATATGACGATGCGCCACACCATGGCACGATCTTCATCGGTGAGATCGTCTTTGCTCATGCACTGGCGCTCGGTCCACAGGCGCACGGCGGTGTCCAGTGCAACCAGGAGAGAGACGCCGGAAATGCACCACAAAGCGAAATTATTCGGATCTGGAAAAACCATGAGAAGGACTCGTATTTCGGAATGCCAGGATTCAATTAGTACAGCTTCAATTCGAGCTTGACATTATATGGGCGCCTAACATGACAAGCCTGAGAGATTTTTATTGCTGCGCTTTATCTGACTTCCTGGCAACCTGGAATTCCTGGCCCAAGAGCTCGCTTAAGGCTGGGTCGAACCATTTCAAGGATCTCAGCTCCTTCAATTCTTGCTCCGCTTCTTTGTGAAGACCGACTTTATTAAGAACAGTCGCCTTGTAAAATCGCGGATCAGCAATCTGAGGAGTTAATTTTGCTGCCTGATCGTATGTCTCGAGCACGTGAGCGACAGCAGCAGGTGTGAGCGCCTTTTCGCCTTGCTGGCGCTCGACCTCGGCCAGGAGGCAGTGTCCGATAGCCATAAGCGAGCGAGTTTTCAATACCGGGTCGGCCTCGGGCCGCTCGACGACTTGCTCGAAGCTGTGCACCGCCCCTGTGAAGTCTCCCTTGCTTTGCTGGAGGACGCCTGCCAGCATGTATCTCTCAAGCAGGTTCGGGTCCTTCTCGGCGACCATCTCAAGCGCCTTCCGGCACTGTTTTTCCAGGTCGACGTAGTAATAATTCCAGGCCAGATTAAGATAATTTATGGCAGTTGGATCCTTGGAAACGAGCTCTTGAGCTCTCTGATAATCCTTGGCCCACTTCGGTCGAGTTTTGGCGACGAACCAGATTCGCGGAGCGCTGCCATAGATAAGGTATAGAAGACCGACAACCATTGCACCATGAACGACGCCGATGGTGAACACCCAGGCGGGCAACGGTGCGGTGTAGATGGCAATCCAGTCGCCGTACATGCCGGCGAAGGACATGAGCGTGTAAATGATCAGGGTTGCGGCAATCGAATACAATCCGAGGTAGACGAGCAGTGCCACCACAGGTGGTGAGGATATGAACAAGGCGGCGATCAACGCAATCAGACCGATCACCACCTCAACGAGATTTCCGGCCAGAAAGATGATCAGGTCTTGCTCGGGCGTCAGGTTACCGACAGGAACAACATAGCCCCACCAGCCCCCGAAGTGGAACTCCTGCACTCGGGCTCCGGCCCAGAGCGTCGCTACTGCATGCCCGCACTCATGCAGTAGCACCACAAGAGGAAGCAGCAGAATCACATTTATTCTCTGCAGCAGCTGCCGATCCTGCATGCTCAGATCGTTGTCCCAGAGCTGACGCCAGTTCTTTTTCGCGTCCCTGATCGTTAAGATTGCCAGAGGGATGAGAAGGAACAACTGCAGATCATAAAGTGGTACGTTGCTCAAAGGATCCATACAATTAGCGTCCAAATAGTTTGAGTAAAACGACGGACACTGCATAAAGCCCAATCAATGCGCCCATCACCATGAACATCGAGAAGGCAGTCGGATCGGGCGTGATCACCAGCGCTATGACTGAGGCACCAAAGACGGCGTAGCGCCAAAATTTGATCAACTGATCCGATGTGACAAGACCGGTGAATGAAAGGGCGAAGATGACGATGGGCAGCTGGAAGCAGAGTCCCATGTACAACATTATCGTCGATACAAGTGAGACATAGAAGTCGAGACGCTGATTGATTGGCGATATGCCCTGGCCAAATGAAGTGAAAAACCTGAACATGGCTGGCAAAACGAAATAATAGGCAAAACCGGCACCGGCAACGAAGAGCACCGGGCCTCCCACCAAAGCTGGTGTCACGATCTGTTTCTCCCGCCTGGTCAATCCCGGTGCGACGAAACGTGCGACCTCGAGGAGGATGAACGGCGATGCCAATACCAGGGCGGCAAAAAAGGCGACCTTAAAATAGACCATGACCGGCTCTTCAATTGAAAGAGCCTGGAATTTCATGTCGCCGGCCGGCACTTCCAGAAATTCAATGATGTTCTTTCCGAATGTCAGTGAGACCATGAATGATATGAAGATATAAACAATCGATCGCAATAGCCGGTCGCGCAATTCGCTCAAATGCTCGACTAAAGTCATCGCGCCTTCGCCCTCGTCCTCGTGAACTTGGGCTTCGCTTTCATCGCCAATTTCGTACTCGGGATCGGCGTCGTCGTCGGCTTCAGCGGACTTTCCTCTCAGATTCGTTTGGAACGGCTCGCCTGCAGCCGGGATCAATTCAGCTCTTGATTCGTCCTCGGCCGGAATCACTTTCGCCCGCGACTCGGCCAGATCCTGACTCGCCTCAACCTGGCCGCCTGCCGGCGTCAGTGATTCACCAGGTGGTGGCGTATTTGCAGGTGGCTGGCTGCCTGGCTCGGACATGTTGGGAGTATCCATAAAAGACTGCCTACATTTTAGCAAGCTACAAACCGGCCAATCGATTCGTGGTAACGTTAGTTCAACTGTTACGGTCTACAAGCACTGATCGAACTCATCCACGAGATTTTTGAAGCGCTTGAGGAAATCAGGTGGAACATCGAAAGGATAAGAAATCCTCGTCAGCAGGTGGCGATCGAATTTCTTTGAATACGGCGCGTAAAGCTCGACAACATAATACGAATACTCGTTGAATTTTTTCGGCACTGCATCGACGCCTACATAGGGCCCTTGTTTCAACTCCATATCAAATACGATACCACTCCACTCCGGACCGATGTCCTGTTTGTGCGTGGAGGGCACATCATAAGGTCTCGACTTGTATTCGACATGCATGTGATCCTTCGTCTTTTTGATTTTCGCCTTAGGATAGAATTCGATCACCAACTTCTCGACCGCCCCCTCGAGCTTGCTCCAGTTTGGATCGGCCGCCGGACCGCCTGCCTGATCCGCATTCCGGTCTTGAGCAGAGTCTTCCTTCCTCTCGCCCCCTTTATTGGAAGCTGAGTTTTTCTCCGCCGACTTTTCATCCGGCTTTTTGATGCCCTGTATGACTAATTCATCGAGTGCCGGATTGTCACCTTCGGCTTGATTGTGAGGACGCTTCTCCTGAGCCAATCCTGTCGATGACAGGCACGCTATCATTAAGGTCGCCACCAGTGCACTTCGATTGAATGTCCCTGGCCTAATTCGGTACTGGTTTGCGCGCATTTTTCCTCGTTTGATTGCAATCTGGTATCACAAGTTGATGAGAACTCATATGGTGCTGGATGTCTCCACATTGCGCGAGCGCAATAAAGCAATCTGCAAGACTTCGGAATAATCGTCGGAATCTCTAAAGAGCTCCGCTACACCAAATGAGATTGTTCCGGTAATTGAGTCGTCATACAAATTCTGCATGGCCGCCTCGAATTCCGCGATCAACAATTGCATCGCTTCCAGAACGGCCTCACGCGGCTGCCGTTCGATGAGGAGCATGAGAAGTGCTGCCATGCCGGGAACTTCCAGTCGCCCACGAACATCCTCGGCGCGAAAGCGGACTTGCAAGAGTCCGCCGAGCTGGCTGAGCACTTTCTCGACTGCCACATTGCCGCTTGTTTCGATCACGGGCTCAATGACGCAGACACTGAGGGGATGGCGATCTTCGCTCGCCGATGCCACCATTCGAGAAAGAGCCGTCTCTAAACTTTCGCGCCGCAAAAGTCCGGTTTCCGGATCTCGATCGATGCGATCGCGAATGCTGGGCGACCATTGCACCTGCGCCTTAACTCTTCTGATCAGCTCCGCGGTGACGAGCGGTTTGGCGAGGAAATCGTTCCCGCCTGCCTGGAAGGCGGAGTTTCTGCCCTGGGCATCGCTCTTCGATGTGAGGAACATAATGATCAGATGAGCATAACGTTTATCCTGACGAAGCAATCGACAAACGTCATAGCCGCTCAACCCGGGCATGATTACATCGAGCAAAATGATGTCCGGTTTGAAGTCCTGCACCGTATCCAGTATCATGATCGGATCGTTCAGCTCATGCACAATCATGTTTTCTTTGGAAAGCGTCCGGTTGATCAATCCCGACAAAATCGGATCATCATCGACGGTGAGAATGCGAGGCAGGCAAGGGACATAGAGGGAAAGCAGGTTTTGAACGGACTCTTCGAAATTGGTCAACTTCAATGGTCGCTCTATGCGCATGGAGCAACCAAGAAAAAGCAAATCGCCCGCTCCGAAAAGCTGCTTGTCGCCGGCAATGAATGCAGTAGGAAGTGACTCCCGTCCGGTTGCCGTACGCATGCTTCTGGTGAAGTCCAGAACATCTTCCTCGCCGCAGAGATGTTGATCGATTATCACGGCGTCGAAGGGCTGTGTGCGCAATGTCACCAGAGCATCACGCATTGAATTGACGACAATCGCCTCGGCAATGTTCAGGCTCAGATGCATACTCATATCGATGGCATCGTCGCTGTTCGTGATCAGTAAAACGGCGTGCGCCGATCGACGCTTGCCGGCTGTACTGATGGGACGATCGATGATTCCGGCTCTGGCGCTCTCGGCCAGCTCCGCCGCCGCCGCCTCCGCGTCGGCGATGTGCCTGATGATTTCCAGCCAGATAATCTCCTGCATCGTGTTATCGTCAGGCTCAACATCGAGGAGCAATCTTTCGACTCTGGCGGCGTCTTCGCTGACTCGGGCAAAACCGCATGTGCCTGCTGTTCCCTTGATGCGGTGGGCAATGTCCCGGCCTTGAAGCAAGAGCGTCTTGTTGTGTCCGGTATCTCTTGCCATGCGGATCGCTTCTGCCAGGCTTCGCACCATCTCAGGCAGCTCAAGAGCGCATTGTCGTTTCGCTTCGTAGAGAGCCTCATCCATCTGATCGAGTTCGGCGGACAGACTTTTTTGTTGAGGACTGTACTCGTCAACTCCATCGAGAGTTTGACGCCGCTCTACACTTCCTGCGGCACCCCTGTGCACGTTGGGGAGCAGACCCTCGAGCTGCTCGAGAAAGAGTTCGGGAACGATCGGTTTTTGCAGAATGAGCGCGACCTTCAAAAGGTTGCGCAACTTTGTGAAGGTAAATGCGTCGAGCATCGCCCCGGAGAGAAACACGACAGGAGTTTCCCAGCCGGCTTCGCGCATCCTGGTTATCCAGCTTACGCCGTCTTCTCCAGGAAGGCGAAAGTCGACGATAACAAGAGCCGGTCGTTTTGCAGCCAATGCTCTCGTGGCTTCTTGCGCGTTGCGGGCGCCAAGCACACTATGACCTGCGGCTGTGAGCAATTCGGCAATTAAATTGCGAAAGAAGTCGTCGTCATCGACTACCAAAATCCACTGTTCATGACTTGACTCTGACATCACCGGCTCCTGCCTCACAGATTTTTAGTGAGGGAACTAATAGCATCGACCAGTCCGCTCATGTTTCCCTTAATTATCGTTCCCAGTACGCCTGATGTTCGACTTGCTTCTCTGTCGACATCTCCGGCGGTCAGGAAAATCACTGGAATAGAGCAAGTGCTGGCTTTGTCCCTCAATTTGACCAAGGTTGTAAACCCATCCATTCCCGGCATCCTGGTGTCAAGCAAAATCAAGTCAGGTTGCTCCTTCTCAGCTTGCTCGAGAGCTTGCTCGCCGGAATCGGCAACTATGACTTCGAATTTGCCGGCTTGGCGGAGATAAATCTCAGCGATTCGCCTGCAGAGCCGATCGTCGTCAACCAGCAAAATCTTGCTGATTTTCATTTTGATTCGTCCTTCGCTTCCGGAAGAGTGAGAAGGAACTCGGTTATCCTGGCAATCTCTCGGGGAGGCAGTTTGGTTATCGGCATCTTCGATTTCTGGCGCGTCGCTTCTACTTCGCTTTTGTGCGCCGAGGCGTTGGTTATGTGCGAGGCGATGTATTCTTTGCTGCGCCGACCGCCGATTCCGTCGAGCCTTGGTCCGATCCAGCCGCCCATATTACTGATCGAATGACATGCTACGCAGCCCTGGCTGAAGTAGAGTTTGCGACCGGCCTCGCTCTCGTCCGATTTTGGCTTCGGCTTGTAGTCCTGAACGACGGTTGGTTGTTCGGCCGGGAGCCTGGTCATATGCGGCAGGACGATAAATCCGCCCGCCGGCTCGGGCACCGTCAAAAGATACTCCGCGATCTTCCCGGCGTGATCCGGCGAGATGCGCACGTGCGAGCTCCATGTGGCAGCATCGCCAACAAGCTCTTTGTACTTGGCTTTTGCCTCAGAGGAATTGCTGAGGTGGGCTTCGATAAACTCACGGCTGCGGCGAGCACCAATGCCGTCCAGCATGGGACCCATGGTCCCGCCGACATTATGCTCCGAGTGACACTGCATACAATTCAGATCTTTGAATAACTTTTCGCCCTCACGGCTCTTTTCCGTCGGCGGAGCCGGTTTGTAACCGGTAGGCTGGATGCGCATTATCTTGCTCTCTTGAGGCTCGCTCTCATCCTCATCAGCCTGGGCGCTCAAGAAAATCGAATTGCCGGCCGCCAATGTAAGAAGCAGAGCAGATAAAGCGATTACCGACGACAAAAAGGGATTAGGGTATCGATGCATTCTATGAGTCCCGGGAGCAGTAGCTCGTATTTTAAGGGCTTGAGGAACGAAAATAAAGGTAATCGGCCTGAATTTCAGGGCATGCTTTTTCTTTGCGTCATTGCTTCGTACATGACAATAGCATGAGCGATCGAGACATTCAGGGATTCACTGCTTTGTGCCATTGGAATCCTGACAAAGTAGTCGGTTTGTTTCTCAACCTCTACATCCAGACCGCTGGCTTCATTGCCAAATAGTATCGCAGACGGTACCGTCAGATTTAATTCGTTGAGCACTGACGCTCCGTCCGCCGATAAAGCGGAGATGATCAGCCCGTGCTGCCGGCACAGGCTCAGAGCCTCCTGGATGCTGCGATCTTGCAGGATCGGCAGAGCGAAGAGCGCACCGGCTGCCGAGCGCACCACCTTCGGGTTGTATGCGTCCACTGAGCCTTTTGTCAAAATCAAACCACTGGCACCCAGAGCCAGGGAGGTGCGCACCATGGTGCCGAGATTGCCCGGATCTTGAATGCGGTCGGCGATCACCACCAGTGGTGGCGCCGGCTCGAAGAGATCTGGCGCTTGCTGTGCACGGCACGAAGCGACCGCAATCAGCCCCTGTGGTGACTCGGTGGTCGCCGGGGCAGAAAAAATATTATCGTCAACCAGGTTGACGCGCTTCAGCGCATCGGCGTTTTTGAGCCTGGGCAAATCGCGATCGAGGAATTGAGCCGTGACCACGACGTCTTGTACATGGATACCATGGCTTATCGCCTCGTCATAAATCTTGGCGCCCTCCAGCAGGAAGGTGCCCGTTTTTTCTCTGCCGGAGCGGTCATGAAGCGAGCGAATTCTCTTCAATAGAGAATTCGATGAGCTCACAAGAGAAATAATTTCCATTTCAGGCAGCCACCCAGTCTGATTGAATCAGAGGGAACGACTGCTTAAGCCGTGACTTTGGTCTTGGCCAACTCGACCAGCTTGGCGAACGCCTGCTTGTCGTGAATAGCTACCTCAGCCAACATCTTGCGATTGACTTCAACATCGGCCTTCAACAGACCATTGATGAATCGACTGTAAGACATACCGTGGCTGCGGCATGCCGCATTGATGCGAGCGATCCACAGACGACGGAAAACGCGCTTGCGATTTCTGCGATCGCGATAGGCGTTTCTCCATGCCTTCATTACAGTCTGGTTGGCGGCGACGAACAATTTCGAGTTCGAGCCACGGAAGCCTTTTGCGTACTTCTTGATTATTTTCTTGTGCCGATTCTTCAGCACATTTCCGCGTTTTACCTTAGCCATCTGACAATCTCCTACTTCATTGTTTGATGTTCTTTGCTGTTTCGAAAAGCACCTGCCATCGGGGAGGAGAATCCCTTAGACTTGGCGCTTTAAAACCACCGCGAGTCTGACTATCTCAGATACTTGCGATAGGGAAACAGAAGAAGAACGTTTCTCTTGCTGTCTTTGCTCAGCGCAGTCCAACCGCGCAGGTTGCGTTTCACCGAAGGCGCCATCCATTCATTGATGTGCCTGGTGCCGGCCTGCTTGCGCAGGATTTTTCCGGTACCGGTGATTTTGAACCGGCGGGCTGCCGCTTTGTTCGTCTTCATTTTCGGCATGATTTACCTACCTGAATGTTCAGGAAAAGCCCAACGTGCCTGTCTCTATCTTTTCGGCGAGACGGGCGAGAGTATCATTATAATGTTTTTTCCCTCGATTTTGGGCTCTTTGTCCGGAGTTCCTAATTCTTTAAGCTCGTCGGAAAAGCGATTCATCAGCTCCATAGCTATGCTGCTGTGCTGTACTTCGCGCCCCCGCATTGGAATTACGACCTTGACCTTATCGCCGTCCTGGAGGAACTCTTGCGCTTTACGGAGCTTAACCTGGTAGTCGTGCTCCTCGATTTTGTAGCGCATCTTGATTTCTTTGACATCCGGCTGATGCTGCTTCTTCTTGGTCGCCTTCTCTTTCTTCTCTTGCTCGTACTTATATCGTCCGTAGTCCATAATCTTGGCCACGGGCGGGTTTGCGTCAGGTTGAACGAGGAACAAATCCAGACCTTGCTCTTTAGCTTGACCCAATGCCTGCCGGGTTGGGACGATTCCAACTTGATTACCCTCTTCGTCGATAAGGCGGACTTCGCGAACTCTTATGCGCTCATTGAGTAAGGGCAGTTCTTTTCTGGGATCTTGTCGCCCTGTTTGGGCAGTGCTTGGCGGGGGTGGGCTGCTGCTTGGTGGCGGGCCGCCGCGAAAGTCTGGAGTCAATTGCACCTCTTTGTCAACTGGGACTAAGGAAATTTGCCGAAGGTGGGACTTGAACCCACAAGAGCTAAGCGCTCACTACGCCCTGAACGTAGCGTGTTTGCCATTTCACCACTTCGGCGCGTATACCAGATCTTACAACAGTAATTAATAAACAGTCCACTGAGGGCGCCTGCATTCGCCTGGTTTTCATGGGGCGCCCTTGGTTTCACTCAATGAAGGTATCACCTCTCTCTGATTTCAACGAGGCCAAAATTGGTCATTTTTGGCCTCGTTGCCGAGGCCGGAAGCCCAAAAAATGCACTATCAGAGTGTCCACGGCCTCGTGTACGATGCCAAAATTGGCTGTTTTTGGCCTCGTCAAAAACGGAAACGCATGCGCTCGATAAATTGACATGCGTTCGATAAATTGACATGCATGCGTTCGATAAACGGACACAAGCGTGCGCGATCGTCAAACGGGCACGCTTGCGGTCGAACGGATACTGCAGGCGGTGGCACAGTTCAAAGGCGAATTTAGCCTGCAATGCCTGCAACTCGCTATCGGTTGGCTCAGGGAATCTACAGTTTAGCCGTCAGCCATGTAAGGCATGAGCGCAATGTCACGGGCGCGCTTGATGGCGACCGTCAGACCACGCTGATGACGAGCGCAATTGCCGCTGATTCGGCGGGGTAAGATCTTGCCTCGCTCGGTCACGTATTTCTTGAGCCGGCTGGGATCTTTGTAATCGATGTACTCGAGCATATCGGCGCAGAAATTGCAGGTTTTGCGTCTTCGAGGTGGTGAATCTCCGGATACTCGCACGATGTATTCTCCTATTTCAAAAGTGTTTGCTTGGTTCGTTTAAATACGGTTGGTTAGAACGGAATCTCGTCTTCGGCGAAGATCATGTCGATATCTTCCGACTGAGCCTGCGCCGCGACACCAACCTTTTGCGCACCTACCTCTGCAGTTTGCAGCTGCGCTACTTGGGCGCCGCCGCTCAGCTCGGATAGATTTTCAACGCTGACGGCGTCGATTTCTACATCTCGCTTTTTCTGACCATCAGATGAGGTATGGCTATTGACCTGCAGTCGTCCATCGACGCAGACCAGATCGCCTTTTTTCAGTTGCTCTGCGCAACGCTCAGCCAGTTCTCTCCATGTGATCACCTTGACGGCAGTCGTTTCCTTTTGCCCGTCCTGGCGTGGAAGCGATTCGACAGCAATGGCGAATTCCGTGACGGCCACGTTATTGCCTGGCGTGAAACGCTTTTCAGGGGCTTTGATAATCCGCCCGGATACCACTACTTTGCTTAGACTACTCATGTGTTGAACCTTCGTAAGCTGTTTGCGTGCGCGTTAATTTCTTAGCTGCATTCCTGAGCTGCATTATGGTTGAGGAACCAATGCGGCTTTCGGCATGAATACGATAATCGATCTGATGACGTCTTCTGAAAGGCTCATCATGCGCTTGATCGGCGCGATTGATGTCGCTGGTGCTTTGAAGACGGTGTGAACGTAGTAGCCGTCGCGCATTTTGTTTACTTCATATGCGAGGCGCTTGCGTCCTTTCTTGTCTGTTGCTTCGATGATGCAGCCCTGATTCTTCATGAATTCTTCGATCTGGGCTACTGCTTTATCCACACCTTCCTCGTCAAGGTTTGGGCGGATGATGTACATCGTTTCGTACGTTTTTAGTTTGTCTTTCTCGCTCACTGTTCTCCCCTTTGGTCGTGTGCGTCCTGTCTGGCAGCTTGGCGTCATTTCACTCCTCAGCAGGTGTCAGCTGAGCGCTGCTAACCGGCTTGAGAGGCGTGCCGCCTGAGCTATCTTTCAGGCAAGGGCTGTTACATCTTCGCGCAGCCGCTTTGTTCGTGCTGCTCGAAGAAACCAGTAATTCTATCATGCTGAAAGACACAGGTTTTTATACTCTGCGTAATCTTCACATAGGCCGCTGCCCTCTATTCACCTAAAATGTGGTTCTTCCAGTGGTCTCATTAAAGAAAAGACAGCTCAGGGAAGGATTTCGGAGGGCTTTGTGCACTTCAGGTTTTACAGGCGAATCGCGGTTCTTGTCGGTCTGGTGGCTGTGCTTCAGCCTGCTCAGGCTAGAGAGCAATGGCAGATGATCAGAGCGGATGCACCGCCTGCCTCGCCGGGTCTGTCAAATGTGCCCGGTCTGGACAGCGCTGGTGCTAATCCCAGCTCAGGCCAGGGTCCAAATCTTATCGCCGGCGGTATTCCGCGCTTTACATCCGCCACCCCTGGTCTTGCTAATGCAGCGGCCCCGGGTCAAGCTCCAGGATTCGGGAATGGTGGTTCGACCCCGGGATTTGCACCAGGTTTCACCGCCCCCGGTGGCAATCAATTTCAAGGACCCGGACAGAACTTTTTGCCGGGCAGCTACAGCACACCTGGAACTCTGACGCCAGCTTCGCCGAACTTAGGAGTGGAGCAGGCTGTTCCGGGGCTGGTACCGGATGCGCCACCACAAACTCCGCTTATAAGAGGCACGATCCCGGAGTTCTGGAAACAATTTCTTGGCAAGCGCGTTAAAACCGGGACAGTGCTCTCGGGTATCTTGGAAGGCGACATAAGCTCAGCCAAAAGTCAAAGAGGCGATACCTTTGCCATCATTTTGCCGGACGGCTATTCAAATGAAGGTGAGGAACTCATCCCGCCCAACTCTCGTATTCTTGGTGTCGTAGTCGATTCGGTGCCCGCCAAAATGCAGCGCTCCGGGGTGCCCGGACAGGTTAACATCGGCTTGACCACGCTGGTCTTTCCAGACGGGCGCAATACCAAAATTAACGGCTTCATCCAGCATAATCCCGCGCACGACCAGGAGACGGAGCCGAAGGTAAAAATGGCCGGCATGAATTTCTCGGATTACGGACAGCAGGTGAAAAGCATGCTTAATTCGACCGTGTCCGGCATTGGCTTTGTGCACGCCAGAATGATGCGCGGCAAGGAATTCAGCATGAAGGCCGGCACGCCCGTGGCTGTCCGCATCAATACACCACTCGATCTCAATAAGATGAATGCCGCCCCGATTGCGCTTCCAGGCCAGAGCATGCCTGGAGGACAGGGGATACCGGGCGGCACGCCTCCTGGATGGCCGCCCATGTCCAGCACCGGGGGTGGTGCGGCGAACGGCCCCAATTATGGTCCGCTTGGTCCGCCACAATTTAAGCCCGCTAAACTGACGCCTCAAAATACATACATACCTGGTCTTACAAGACCGCCGCAAGCTCCGCCGGATGTGCCTCTTGCCCCAGCTAGAGGAGGATTCGCTCAAGCGCCCAGTGCACCGGTCGGATTGAGTGCACCGCCGGCGCTATCACTCGATCCTTTACATTCGATCGATGGCGATCCGAATGCGATCTTCTCCAAACCAATTTCGACGCCGACAACGGCCGTGCCCGATCCGTTTTAAGCGATCCGCTTTAAGCCGAACCTTTAAGCCTGCCCGGCAGGCGTTCGACCCGGCTCATGGACTGAAGCTTTACGCCTTGCAATGATTTAGTCGTCGAGCTTCGATTGCTGTTGAGTGGTCGCTCTGTACTCGGACAGATGCCTCCACCCCTGGTGCAAGATCAACTGGTAGGCATAGATCTGCTCCAGCCAGCGGCGATCGCCTTCCGGAAGGTCGGGACGCTCGAGGCGGCGCTTCAGTGAACCGGTGATCTGTCGCGTTTCATCAATCGCTTTCCGGTAGCTGCGCACCTGAGTCTTCAAACCGCCGATGACCGGCTGGGTGACGCCAATGCTGTGCACCGGCTGTGGCACCTCGCGCTCTTTGCGTGGAGTCTGCGCGGGTTGCGGCCGTTCCCGTTCTGGCTGAGTCTGCTGTTGTTGCTGCTGCTGCTGATTGGCCATTTTACTGACCACTTGCTGCGCCAGCGGATGCTGAATGACGTTTTTGTGCCGATCACCGCCCCGTCTGCGTTCTTTGCGTTTCGCTCTGTAACAGTCCAGGCAATCTCTCAATTTAGGATTCAAATGCTCAAATGACTTTCCGCAGGTCTGGCAGGTAAGCGAGTGCTTGAGACGACCGTCGGTCGACCCTTCCTGTCCTGACTGTTCTTGCGCTTCTTCGCCGGAGTCGTCGCCTGTTTCTTCTGCTTCTGGAGCTTCATCTTCCTCGGGCAGCTCTTCCTTGCGACCACGTCTTCTCGGCTGTCTTGATTGAGGAGCCTCCTCCTCCTCTTCTGTTTCTTCGACCTCATCAACCTCTTCTTCTTCGGAGTCTTCGGCTGGTGCGGTCTCCTTAGCTCTGCCTTTTGCTTTGCTCTTCGATTTTGTCTTCTCCGGCTTCGCCTCTGCTACCGGCTCGCCTCCGGATTGCTCGCGCTTGGCTCGCTTCTCCTCGAGGAACTCAAGCACCATTGGATTGGTGTAGCCTTCCTCTTTCAAGCGGCGCACTTCCTTGAGCTCATCCATGGCTACATCGGGAAGAACCTTGATACCGTTTTCATCGGTGGTAGTGTCGATGCCGAACTCGCTTACGTAGCGGCGAATCGTCACACTGGTGACATTCAAATCCTTGGCTGCCTGAGCGATTTTTGTGCCCTGTACTTTTGATGTTTTTCGCATGCAATAAATCCTGAACTAGATTGTTGAAATTACTGAACCGTCACGTGACATGAATACCTTTTGCAAGAACTCGTCGTGACCGAGCTCCGCGCTGCCTTTTGCCTCTGGCGACCAGTCATGTCGATGGCGTCGATCTGGTATCCAGTCGTGGTTTGGCTGACTCACAAACTTATGAACCGACTTTCGTGTTTCTCGCTTGCTCAATCGGCGCTTGAAACCCTGGCTGGAGCCTGTTGCACCTGCTTTGCCTGAGCGTGCTCTCGAGCGGTTCGAAGAAGGCCTCTCCTGGGTAGGAGCTACATAAATTAACGCATAACTGAACAGTACTTCGAGAAATGATCTCGATTAAATTTTGATTATAAGCACAAATTGCCGTCAGGCGCTGTTTCGGGTGTAAAGGTGTTTACGAATTGAGACTGAGCGTTCTGGTAGGCCTTCTTTAGATGAGTGCGGCTGACGTGGGTATAGAGCTGGGTTGTGACGACACTGCTGTGTCCCAGCAGCTCTTGCACTGAGCGCAAGTCGGCGCCGCGCTCCAATAGATGCGTGGCAAAACTGTGCCTGAGCGTATGAGGAGACAGCGGTTTGACCAGGGAAGCCCTGCCGGCGATCCTTTTTATAGTTTGCCAAACGACCAGACGGCTCAGGCGCTCGCCCGTGTCGGTTTGAAACAAAGGCTCAGAACGCCATGCCTCCCTTTTATCGCTTCCCGCACCGCGACTGGTGCCTTGATCTTTGCCGGCCTTTTGCCTTCTGAATCCGTCCCTGGCCGATTGATCGGCTCTGACTGCGCCGGACCGCTGCCTTAACTTTCGTTTGCGGCGCTTTGGTTGCCCCCGGCGATGGGCGAGATAATCTCTAACTGCTTGCACAGCCGCGTTCCCTATCGGAACGATGCGTTCCTTCTGTCCTTTGCCAAGGCATCTCAGATAACATTGATCGAGGTAGACATCATCGAGATTCAGCCCGACCAGTTCTGAAACGCGCAGGCCTGCTCCATATAGCAATTCAAGTATGGCACGCTCACGCGGATTGGCGGCAGCAGCGAGCATTGCCGAGACTTCTCGCTCCGACAAAACGGTGGGCAGCAGTTGTCCTCTATGCGGATTTTCGATGGCCTCGCAAGGATCATCCTGGGTTATTCCGCAAGCCTTAAGCCAGGCAAACCAGCCGCGCAGGCTTGCCAGTGTGCGTGCTGATGAAGATGTGCTCTGACCTTCGGTTTTCATAAAAACGAGGAATTCGGCTATGTGTCCGCGGTTCGGAAAAAGCGGCCGCTGACCGCGACTCTGATACCACCTCAGGAATGAACGCAAATCTCTTCGGTAAGCTGCCACTGTATTTGGTGAGAGGGCTCTTTCATGCTCGACCAGGTCGATATATTTACCCATATACTGAGCGAGGACATCTGTGGTTTCCTGCTTTTGCGTTTTCGCTCGTGCCTGTGATGAAGGCAGATCGGCCGCCCGATTTGAGACCGGATCGAGCGCATTTCCGCGCGCCATCACCACTGGTGCAGACAGGGATGTGATGCTGACCGCACTGCCTGTGGTGCGGGCTTGCATGTCTTTATTATCGAGGTGCTGTGAAAATAATTGATGGCACGACTGGCCGCTCGACACTGATATGACCAGAGATGCCGAACCATTATCTATGGCTGAGCCGGCGGCGAAGGAAGGAGCGGCAAGCGCAGCTTGACGTCCTGGCTCATTATCGCCGGGCGCGGATGGATATTCGATTGTGCTCATGGCATATATAATACACAGCTGCTTGATAAATGCAATTTGATAAATTGACTGTGGCGCCACCGCCGGTGAGGCGTCGTTTATCCACCCAGGCGACTATGTTTACACCGCCATCACATCTGGTGCTGTATGCCGGGCACCGGGTGAGCGCTTGCATCCCTTTTCTCAGGTATCCATTTGAATGATTTTTCGATTGACCTGGTAATCGCTTTGGCGTCATCGGCTTGCGAGTCAAGCTGAAAAATGAAGCTTCTCGGCTTGTCGGAGGCGATGTCGCCCAGGACGGGCAGTGATGGCAGGTTCTGCAATCGACCGAATGTGGCTGTCTTGAAAAGCTTTTGAATGGTGACATTGCGCATCGCCATTCCTATAGCGCCAAGCCGGCTGGAAGCGACTCGCGGTATTTTGCCGGCTATTTCCAGGTTCACTTTGGATGTTTCCAGATTTGCCGTGCCGTTGCCCCAGAGACGCAAGTCGTCGCCGCTGAATCGGATCTCGTTAAATTTTACGGCGCCGCTGTCTACATCAAACGCATAGTTAAGCGTATGGAATTGACCTGTGCGCACGGGCCAGAGGCTTTGTACCAGGTTGTTCACATTGAAGCCGAAAATTCCCTGAGTAAGCAAATTGTATCTGGTGAGGCCGGTTTGCAGTTGGGCTACCCGTGCGATAACGCCTTCCTTGACGGTGATGGTTCCATGACCATTGAGGTTGTGAACCAGCTTTCTAGAGTCACCGCCTATGGTGCTAAGCTCCAGATCTGCATCTGCCTTGCCGGTGATTTCTCGGGGATGGCCCAGGAGTTTATCACCGATTTCATTGGCGGCGATTGATCTTAATGTCACATTCGAGGCGATTGAATTAGTATCGGGATAGATTTTTGCCGAGAATTTTATCGTGCCGCCAGCCAGGTTTCCCTCGCCTTGATCGATGACGATTGCTGATTGGCCCGGTTGTGCAGATGAAGGAGCCAGCGACAGGTTGGCTTTTATGTTCTTCACGGCCAGACGTTTCACATTCACCGAATCGATCTGGATTAGTGATGGTTGAGCCTTTACTGAGCGTTTAGATCCAGACTTTTCGATTGCCGCGCCACCTTTGATACTGCCGTTCAGATTGCTGATCGCGAACTGCGGCATGGCGATATTGCTGAGCGTGATGTCGCTGGCTATGACGGGGCTGTCCATGTCTCCTTTGATCTCGAACGAGCCGCCGATTTTGCCCTGAACGTTTTCGGCGAAGGGAGGATAAACGAGGGCCATGAGCTTATCAACCGCGGCATTGTCAGCAATGCGGAATGTGAGAAAAAGCCTGCCGGGATCAGGCTTCTGAGCGATTTGCCCATCCAATCGTATGAGCGTGTCGCCGACCAGGAGATGAGTATCGCTCAAATCCATCGTATTTTTCTTAATCGACAGGACGCCATCGAGCGTGATCGGTGTATCGGGCGGTTGGTAAACCTTGCCGAATGCACCTGAGATGCTCAGGGCATCCTTTTTATTGGCGATCAGTGAATACTGGATCTGGTTGAAGTCCAGATTTCCGCTCACCTTGGCTCGCAAGCTGAGCGGACCTTTGCTCGTGATCTCGATCTTTGTCTTGGTCTGCTCGGCCAGATCGGGAATGAGCTCAACCAGCTCTTGTGCGGCCAGGGTCGAGGATACCTCCGTCTGCCAGGTCGGATATTGGCTGCGATAATTGTTGACGTAGCCGTTGAGCGTAAACTTACTGCCGCGGATAAAGCAGACGGCATCCTGCAGCATGAGCTCTTCTCCGGATGCGGCGAATATTCCCTCGATGTTTGTTACCGGATAGCCGGCCACCTTAGCCGAGGCTTTGTAGCAGCCGATGATGCCATCAAATTTGATGTCATTGCCGTTGATCTGGCAGAGGATGTCTCCGTAGGCTTTGCCGTGCAAATTGGCTATCTGGTACTGTTTCAAAAAAGCGAGATAGGCTTTGCGCAAGGGCGGCGGCATTGCCGTAGAGGACAAGTAATAATTGATTTCCGACAGATCTATGTTGTCGGATTTCGCTTTCGCTCGTTTCAGAGTACATTCTTTTGAGACCTTTTCTATGGTCAGGCTCGTGATTATGGTTTTGTCTCGCGACAGGATGGAGACATCTTTCAGGGTTAAATCATCGTGGTCGTAAACGATTAAGCCGGCCGCGGCCCTCAGTGGTTTTCCCAGACCAGGCGGCTTGTAGTATAAATCGTCAGGCACGGCACTGAAGTAGATATGCGGATTGGCCGGCGTGCCGGTCACGGTCAGCTTCACGTCCTCCACTCGACCGTAGAGCTGGCGCTCAGTAATTACCGGAATGTTGATCTGGAAGATGCTCAACAACGAGCTCAGGTGCTTTAGATCGAAACTGGTGGCGTGCAGGGACAAGTCGATTGCCGGTCTGCTTGTCAGGGCAATTTTGCCTCCCAGCTCGAAGTTACCGCCATCACCCATCCTGCCTTTGACATTATCGAAGTTGACGATGCCGCCGCCGGGCCCGTCGGTGATTCTGAGGTTGCCGTTGACGTGGCTGAGCTTCAGCATTTTATTCTTCAGCTCGAAGGAGGCATCCTTGAGTCCAAGTGTGCCATTCACGACAAGCGCACCGTTTGTTCTTTCAATGGTGGCATCCGCGGTGGCACTGCCATCGAGTATGAAGCTGTTCTTGCCGGGCAACTTTATTGTGTTCGTTACTTCCCTGTATGCTTTTACATTCTCACTTAAGGTGATACCCGACTGCTTTAGCGAAATGCGATCGCCATGAACATTCAACCTGGCCCCATTCGACTTGGGATCAAGCCACCCGGTCGCCTTGAGATTGGTTCCCGGTCCTGTTACCTGTCCGTCCTTGACTTCGATTCTGCCATCATGATCGATGTGCACGTCGGTTCGGACTTTGGCGTCGGGATGAACCCCTACCATGCACAGAAGCGGATAGCGTTCGTGTGCCTGATTGATCAGCCCTTTCACAGCCAGATCTCTGCTTTGCAGAGCCGTGCTTATTTTAGTATCATCCGCGGTGCCAGTTATTTTGATCAAGATCTGAGCGCTGCCGACCAGCCGCGTGTTGGCCAGGTCATTGATCCCGAGAAGATCGGCTTTCTCATGCTTTTTTGCCCGCTGAGGCGGAGCCAGCAAGTCTTGCAGAACGCCGACATCTTTCACATCGGCACTCAGATCGGCCGCAATCGCCGGTTTCGATCCTTGCCAGTTTTTCAGTTCGCCACTCGAGTGCAACTCGAGACCTTTAAATTTGAGCAGAGAATCTTTCCAGGCGAGCTTTTGCTCCGAGACATCAGCTGAGAGTATGCCGGTCGTTTTTCCGGCATCTATGGGGGCCAGTTTGCTCGAGTTCACTTTGAGCTCGGGTGCGAGAACCTCGATTGATGTTTTGATCCCCTGAGAGAATGTGCCCTTGCCGGCAGCCTTCAGGTCGAAGAGCCCGGTCAATGGTTGGATGGCTGCCAGCAGACCCTGTGGTTGGCCGCTCGCCGCACCATATGTAGTGCCATCGTGCTGAACGGCGCTTGGATTGCCGGACACTGCTGCGTTTCTATCAGTGGAGACAAAGGAGATAAATCTTTCTAAAAGACGCGGGTCTAGTTTTGTCCCGATGAGCTTGAAGGCGTATTCATTGTTCTTCCAATCCTCCAGCTCGCCGGTGCCGAGACCCTCCAATGTGCAGGTCGAGTTGAAGCCCGATCCAGGCACGATAAATGAAAGGAAAAACGGTCGAGTTGCATGTTTATGCGGAAAGTTCAGCTTCATCTCGACGTTCTTGAAATAGATCGGCGTCAATTTCGGCGCTGACTTGCTATTGTCGAGCATGTCGAACTCACCGCCCGTGATTTGCAGGAATTTGATCTCCGGGCCCGGTCTAAGCAGATCATCTATATTCCAGCTATGCGAGCTGGTTTTGACCAGGTGCACGATCGGCTTCTCAAAAGAGAGGAAGTTGATGATCGCTCTTCGCGCCGCAATTGAAAAAACGGATACACCCATCTCACTGCGACCGCCCTCGAGGAAAGGAGTGCCGTCCAATTCTTGAAGCGTCAGTTTGTTTGTCCAGATTGAAAATCCGTTTAATCCAAAAGACCACTTCAATCGGCCAAGCTTGGCCTTTCTATTGAGACCATCGCCCAGGCTCCGCTCGAGGTAAGGCCGCGACCAGTTTATATCCTGCAGCAATGTAATGCAGGCGACTACGAACATGCTGCCCAGCCAGAGGAGGATAAAGCGCAGGATAAACAGCCTCGGCCGCGGACTACGGACTTGATTCAACTTTTCTGTTTCTCTCGTCCGGATCTGCATTCTATCTTGAGCCTTGAGTTCGTTGGCGGCTAAGGGACATGATAAGCTAGTGAGACCTTCAAAATAGCATCTTTGCTTAATGCTTTTACGCAACCGTCAACACTTAATTCTAATGATCGGCTTTGCCGGCATATCTTCCTGCTCGTTTGATAAAGCGTTGAGCAGACCTGATGATCCTAGACTGCAGAGCATGGATCGCGGTTCCCAATCAAAGTCCGCGTATTATATCGCCGATGGCGGCGAATCATCGGCACTGCCCAAGGTCGAGCATGGAAGAGGCATAATAACGGAGCAAAAATCAAACGTTCTCGATCTCGAAGAGCGCCTCAAACCAGAAAGCAGCTCCCAGCCGGCTGAGCCGGAGTCGAGCCGATCTATGACTGATGATCGAGCCACAACCCAGACAAGCAGCCCTGAGAGCGAGCCAAAGAGAGCAGATGAGGCTGCCGCCGACACGATCAATACCATGCAGAGCAAGCCCGCCACCGAGCAACAGCCGGCAGAGCCGTCGCAAGCAGAACAACAGCAAGCGGAAGAACAGCAAGCGGAACAACAGCAAACAGGACAGCAGCGCGGACGAAGGCAAGCCGAGCGCAGTGAAGGCGAGATCAAGCACAAGAAGAATCGGCGCAGCCTGCCCGCCAAGAAAAAACATGCCGCCAGCGATGAGGCAGGCTATGAAAGCCCGCATCTGGACAGACGATTGGAGAACGGCAATCCCGGGCAAACGGCAGGCGGCGAATCGAATCAAGCCCAGGCTGGGAAAACGCAAGGGCAGGAAGAGATTGTCTTGAGCAAGCTTGTGAAAGAATTGCAGTTCGGAAGCCTCAAAAACTCAATCGCCCTGCTCAATCAGCTCGTGCGCGAGCATCCCGACGATCCCGATTACAATGCTCTGTTGGGTCAGGCTCTGCAGCTGCGCGACAGCGACGTCTGGTACGACTATCAACGCCGAACCAGAGAGGAAAAGCGGGAGCGGAGCAAAGAAGAGCAAAAGCAACCCGAGATTATGAAGCCGGTTGCCAACCCGAATGTGAATGCGCTGAAGCGTGAATCCTGGTTCTTAATCCGTTCGGTCAATAAAAGTCGATAGTGATGACGTTCTCTACTTTCGGGCGCGGGCAGCCACCTTCTTGCGCGCCTTCGCCAGACATTGATCGTAATGCTTGTCCAACTCTTCATTGACGCCGCGCAGTCCGGCCACCACTTTCTCGGACCAATCCAGGTAGTCGACAATGCGCTCCATATCCCAGTCCTCGGGCGGGTGCTCGCCGATATCGTTAACATTGCTTATCTTGTCGGCAATCTTCAAACATTTGGCTGAGGGCGATTTATGGCTGGCGTTCTCGATCTGGCGCCGCTTACGCTCGGCTTTGGGCAGGGATTTGTCATCGGTGCACTCCAGCACCATATCCAATACCGTTTTTCCGAAGCGCTCTTCGATCTCCTCCGCCGTCGTTTCGGTATCTTCTATGGTGTCATGCAAAATGGCCGCGGCCAGCACTTCCTCGTCCTTGATACCGCCCACGGTGACAAGCAGGCGAGCCACCTCGATCGGATGGTTGATGTATGGAGTGCCTCTGGACTTGCGTTTTTGCAAGCGATGCTTTGCCGCCGCAAACGCCAGGGCGTCAAAGATCAGATTCAGATCAGGAGATGTGATTTTCGTAGGCATATTTAACCAGTGCCGCTCGGCTTGTTACCGCCAACTTCTTGCGCAGTCTCGAGACATGGACCTCCGTGGTTCCCTCGGTGATGTGGAGTTGCTCGGCAATTTCTTTGTTTGACAACCCCTGGGCTACTTTCTTCAGGACTTCCAACTCGCGACTGCTCAATTTTACCCGAACGCGCTCCCGGCTTTCGGTGCGCTCGGTCAATTCGATCGTTCCCTTTACGACGTCGTTGAGTTGCCCGCACAACTCGCGCAGTTTATCGATGCTCGTGCTCTGCGATTCGACGCGTTGATAGAGCTTCGCCTGGCTGATGGCAATCGAAAATTGATTGGCGATGCGGGTGAGCAGATTGATTTCACTCACCGTCCAGAGCCGCACGTAGTCCGTTTGATCGAGGTGAATCAATCCCATGAGTTTGCCGCGGTAGACGAGCGGCACCATGATCATCGATTGAATGTTGTAGCCGATCATCTCCATGCGCACATCCTGGGCAAAGGCAAATGTGTCGTCTTGCAGAACTACGAGCGGGCGGCGCTCGCCGATGTCGAGGAGCAGATCGTGATAGCGATCGAACAGAACACTTTTCTCCGATATCGATGTGACGTTGGGCTCGGATATCTGCCTGCGGATGCGCATCTTGCTGTCCGCCTCATCGCACAAGCAGGTAATCACGCGCGACACCTTCAACTCATCCAGGAGATTTCTGGTGGCACGCTCGATTGTGTCGGCCAGATCGAGCGAATTGTGAATGCTGACGATCAAACGATTCAAGAGAGCCTCGTCCTTCGAGGCTTGCTCGACGCGGGTGTACATTTCCCGCAGGTTCTCCAGGAGCATGGCGCGCTGCAAATTGGTCGTAATGGTTCTGGGGAGAAAACGCTGATACTCGCCCAGCTTCGGCAGGTAATCCATGGCGCCGGCTCGGAGAACTTTCAGTGCCAGCTCGGGGCTGTCGACGCCGGTCATGACCACAATCGGGCAAGTGGGATTGATCAGATTCAACTTGCGGGTCAGCTCATCACCGGCAATGTCGGGCAGGTCATAATTCATGACCACCACGTCATATTGTTTCTTTTCGAACTTCTGGAGCGCCTCTTCGGCTGACTGAGCCGTCTCAACGTCATAGAGGGGCGATTGCGAGACAATCGCATCGGCGCATTTCTTGCGATCGTCGGTCTTGGGCTCAATCAACAGAACAACCCGTTCTCTGGCTTGCTCCTGGGTTTGAACTTCGCTTCTTGCTTGGGATTCCTGTTCCATCGCCTGTCAATCGCCCTGTTCGTTATACCGCCTCAGGCTCTGTAAAAACGATTTTTCACTCATCGTTCTCAAGTGATTGCTCTCCTGATCTCACTAAATTTATGCCCTATCAGAACATAGGAAACTACATATCGAATTATGGGTGAGCCTATAAATGGTAGCCAATGGGCCCTGATATAAATGGATCAGGCGAGCGAAGGGATAGTCTGCTTTGCTCCGGCTAACAAAACTTTAGGTACCTCGTTGGGTCTGATTTTCACTTGATTCCCCCTCACCAGGCCCCCAACCTAATCGTGAGAAAGCCTTCCCCCGATCCGACGAGGAAGTTACCAGAGGCAGCCCCGTCAGGGGCTGCCTTGACTTTTGCCTGCCCGGATTAATTCGCCGGCGAGGCGCTTCCGGTCATGCGCACCGGCTGGCGGCCACGCTGCACGTAGACATTCTCAAGCACTTTGTGGGGCATGCCGCCAATCTGGCTGATGTCGGCCGTATAGGGCAGGGCCTGGGGGTTGAAGTCAAGCTTGTCCAGGCGCTCGCCATCAGAATCGTAGAAAACGCCGGTGAGCT
>JAJPJO010000269.1 GCA_021324135.1 Pseudomonadota bacterium | reverse complement strand
ATCAGGTCTCGACCCGGAGACCATTATTGATGTGGTGCAAGCGATAAGCGATTTGCGCCAGGCTGATGCCAGCGGCAGTCTGGCTATCGTTCTGGTCACGCACCTCATGCATTTTGCGGCTGATTTTGCCGATCGAATTTGTTTCTTGCATGAAGGAAAAGTGCAGGAGGAATTACCGGCCAAGAGCTTTTTCAGCGACTGCCGTTTGCCTGAGACAAAGGCGTTCGTCTCGGCATTTCAGCGCTCACTCATATGAAGCGGCGCTCCTGTTGAGACCGCAACTAGATGAATATATCCAAACCGAGTCTGCGGATCGTATCATCGGTAATCAGAATGTTTTGTTTCAATGGTGTTCGGCCAAAAGCCATGAGCACGACCGTCTGCGCTCTGGGCTTTGCATCTTGTCTGCGGAACTGATCTTTGCGCCCATCTCTTTTGCCCCGATCGTCGCTTGTTTGGCGGGCCGCCGCCTTCTGCGGCGACTTCATCTCGCCGATTACGGAGGCACCGACAATGCGAGGCATGTCCTTAAATGTGCTGCGAATTTCTCGTGGGTAACGGAACTCGCTCAGATACGTCGATGATCGTGGCTGGGGTGACTGATCACGATCTCGGCCGCCTCTATCTTGATCCCGGTCATAGTGTCGATTACGATGCGGCCCGCCCTGCTCTCGATTGCGGCCCTGATCGCGCCCATAGCGTTTGCTGTCCCGCTCCTTCTGAGGGAGAGTCATGGCAGCCAGCCGGCCCTGCTCGTCTTCCGTGAACAAAACTACTTTGGCGTTGCTGTCTGAAAGCTCTCCTGATGCCAGTTTGTGCAATTCAGAGAGTATCTCGTTGCTGTCCAGGAAGTCGCGAGTCGGTTTGTCGGCAGCATGGTTCGACTCTCTCATCAAAGCCTTGAATTGCGATTCGTCCTTCTGCGGTTGCGGCACTCTACCGATTACCTCGACGAGCTCATTGCCTCTGATTACGGCTGCACCACATACGGTGCGCTGCTTGGCAAAGGTATCGAACAACTTGCGAACATCCGAGAATTCGTTTGCGTAAAATCGGGTTATTACGGCGCCTTCGTTTGAAACTTTTGTGAAGATCTCGGGCTCTTCATCCGTGCCATTGTCTTCCTTAATGGCTGACGCTTCAGGCTGCGCATCACCGATAGTGCCAAGCTCTCCCGGCTCGCTTGTTTGAGCTGCATGCGGAGATGCATCTTCGCCTATTGGCGCTTGATCATCGGCCTCGGCGCTTTCCGGTTCTGCGACCGCGCCGTTTTCCATCGGCAGATCGACTGCGCTTTGCTCCGGCAAATCATTTTCTTCATTGTCCGAGGGTTGATCGACACTCGAGCTTGAAGATTCAGGCTCCGTGGCAGGCAGGATCTGGGCTTCTCCGGCGTTGCTCGATTCACTTGCTGCGTGAGCGGGGTGGCCCGTTTCTTCGCGGTCCTCTAATTCGGCATTTGGCAGAGCATCGTTGTCGACCTCAAAATCATCATCGACATCGAAGTCGAGATCGACCTCGCCCTCTTCCGTAGAGAGATCGGTTGGAATGATGTCCATGACATTGTCATCGGCGAGGTCTATGAGCCTCGACTGGTCGACATTTTTGAAAAGCGCATCGGCAGGCAACGGCGTGCCCATGAACAAAAGCACATAAGTGCTCTTATCCAGCCTCTTGTCTTTGTACATTTCATGCAGCACTTGCAAAACGTGATTGGCGGCGACAAATTTTTTGGCGGGCAGACTGGCGGCTTCCTTCGACATGGTTGCCACAAGCTGAAGTTGATCTTCGCCTTCTGCCGGTTGCGGCACGCGTCCAATGATTTTGTTGATTTTGCCTTCCGAGACGATCACTGCGCCCACGGGCGGACGGCGATGGTACATGCGATAAACCCGGCGGCGATTCTGAAATTCACGGGCGCGAAAACGTGTAAAAATGCGGCCGTCGGGCGATTGGCTGGTCATTATATGCAGCCTGTCACGGCCGCGAAAAAGCAGCACATATGTAGATTCGGGCATCTTCTCAGCCAGGCTCTTGCTCAATTCGTTAAGCACCGGCTGTGATTCGAGCCAGGTGTTGATTTCGCTTGATTTGTCAGATTCCAGTTGATTCACGACGCCTCGCAATTGCGCCTCAATCTTGGCGATGAATTCGTCCGCTGAGCGCTTGTCATCAGGAAGACGAGCAGTCTCTTCGGCTTGTTCCGCACTCTCCAGCAGACCAGGAGCCGCACCGACCAGCTCGCTCAGCTCCCTGGCCATCTCGAGCGTCAGTTTTTCTTGCTCGGGTTCGCTCTTCATCGCTTTCCGCAAAGAGCGCAAAGCGAACCACAGCGCCTTTGTGGCGCTGAGCTTGTCTTTATCCGACCGCAACTTATATTTTGCTACGGCCTGCCTGGTTTTTTCGAGAAGTTTATCCATTAAGGTCTTATGCCGGGCATTTGTATTGTACTCCTTGCCCGCCTACTTCAAATTATGTAAAGCGCTTCTGTAAAGAGCTTTCTTTCTAAATTGCCCGATAAAGGGCGTTACAGTCCTGGATTTGTCTAGGCCTTGACTTTGCCGATGCCGGATTCAGCTTTCATGTCGTTGACGGCGTTTTCGTCATCCTTGTGCAATCTGGGCTTTTGTTGCGCGTAAGTTTCGTATATGACCCTCGACATTTCTCTGATTAAGTTATTTCCGTGGGTGTCATTTCTCCGGCGCGAGACCTGCACGGCAACTGCATAACGTGTGCCACTAGATGTGGTTACAATACCGGCGTCGCCGACCATGCAACCTATGGTTCCGGTTTTATGTATGATGCTGGCTCCAGGACCAAGGCCGGTAGGCAAAAGCGAGCGATTGCGGCATTTCGCCATAATCTCGTACATGAACTCACGGCTTTCATTTGAAATGAGCTCGCCGTGATCGACCCTGCCGAGGAGGTAAACCATATCGTAAGGGCAGGTAGTGTTCGTGCCCTCGAGATCGGCGAGCAAATGATTCAGGCGTGTATGTTGCAATCCCCAGCGATGAAAGTCCTTGTTCAGATGCGCCGGGCCGCCGAGCAAGTCGATCAGCAAATTGGTGGCGGTATTGTCGGAAACCATGATCATTAGTTGAGCGGCTTTTCTGGCACTGATTCTCGTACCAGGCGGCTTCCATTGCAGAAAGCCCGAGCCGTTTGTTATCAGGTCCTCGCGAATAATCAACTCGTCATCGAGCCGGCATTCGCCTCTTTCTACGGCACTAAGAAAGCTGACCAGGACCGGCACTTTGATCATGCTTGCCGCGGAGAAGGCTTGCTTGCCGTTGTATTCCACATATTGACCGGAGTCGAGATTGATGGCAAAAACGCCTGGATCAACCGACTTAACGGTTTTCAGCTTTTCCAGTCTTGATTTCAATTCCGTCAACTCACTGCTGAGCTTGAAGGGAGGTTCGATTCTGACAAGACGCGTTTGACCAAGGGTCAAATCAACCGGAATGCCTGGATGGCGGAAGAGCGCCTGGGCCAGGATCAGCACCACGGCCAGTACTATGCCCTTGATGAGCTTTTGCCCTGGAGGTGTCGGCCGCCAGCGCTTCTTTCTATTCTTTAGCTCTCTTCGCGACTTTGCCTGCGCCGATCTTCGTCTTGCTCCGGGTACGGGCAGAGAATAGCTGAGCTTGAATTCTTTCTCGATGCCATCGTCCATGGTGCCATTCTCGTGTGCGTATACGCCTGCCTGCTTCTTATGGTAGCGCGAAACCCCGCCATCCGGCGCTTTCTTCGAGCCTTCTAGGCGATGCACGAAAACCATCTCCGGGATGTCCACATGCTTATTTGCATTTGATTCCAAGGTAGGGATGCTTTCCGGCATCTTAAAGTTGTCGCCCGTCAGATACAACATGGATATATGCCAGCCTCAGGCCGGTGCCCCTATTTTACTGGAATACAGGCGCTGGTCTAGTGTTGATTGGCAATTTCCAATGTGACACCATATACGGCGCGACCTGAGGCTGTCCGGTGACGGGAGAAGTCCGTCTCCGGTTGGTCTACGGACTCGGCTGCCCAGGATTGTCTTTTTCGACGGTGGTATTGCCGGTGGAGCCTCTCGGGATAAACAAATACAGGCTAAGGCATATAAAAGTGCAGAGGCTTACGACATATTTTGTGTCCGGTGAGAGATCGGTTCGCGGCGAAACGAAGGACTCGATACAGCCGGCAATCAGCAAAAGCGGCACGGTTCCGGCAAACATGCCGAGCGCCTTACGGGCCGACAGGCGAAAAGCATCGCTGCGTTTGTAGCGACCCGGAAACAACAATGACTTGCCCATAAGCAGACCGGCGGCGCCGCTGATAAATATCGATGTCAGCTCCAGCACTCCATGGGGTGCCACGAATTGCAGAAGCATGGGCTCCATGCCGTGCACCTTGCAAAGTCCCAGCGTCGTGCCGATCGACAGACCGTTCATTATCAGAACGTAGATTGTGCCGATCCCCAACAGCGCCCCGAAAGCAAATGCCATAATCGCCACCTTTATATTATTGGTGGCGATGAAGCTGAACATCGGCGGGCTGAAGTTTGCCACCTGATCGGTCCATAGCTGTTTTTTCTCGATGTAGTGCCACATCTCCTCAGATACAAGCGGTTGTCCCTGACCGACTTCCAGTTGGGCAAAGGTGGGATCCTTGATCACCGAGTAATAGCTGAAGCCAAATGGAATGCAGAACAATGAAGTGGATAGCACCACATAAAGAATATTCTCGCGGATCAAAGCTGGAAAGCCTTCCCAGAGAAAGCGGCCGAGGTCCAGCCAACGATTGCGATCGGTCTGATACACTTGGTTGTGTGCTCTGACTACCAGGTTGTTCAGGTAGGTCTGAACGTCAGAACTAAGCTTGAGAGCCCGGGCCCTTGAAAGATCGCCGGATGTCGTGCGATAAAGTCGACCCAACTCCTGGAGCTGCTGCCGGTCTAGACCAGCTACGCCCCGCTTATCGGTCAGGTTCAAAAGCTCTTCCAACTTTTCCCAGGCCGGTCTTCTTGTTTTCAACCAACGCTCGACGTTCATAACTCAAATGCAAAGTCCAGACTATTCAATCTCTACCCCGGAAAACGTCGATCTACACTTAGAATTGGCGGGCATCGGCAATAGAATACTGGCCGCGCTTATCGATTCTCTGATTGTCACGGTCATGATCATCAGCATTTTCCTGGCTCTTATTTTACTGGCATTAATCCTCGAGCATGCCAGTTCGATCAGTCTGCCCCGTAACACGCTTCTTATGGTGGCCTTCATGATCGCAGTCTTTCTGTCATTTTTCCTCATGTTCGGCTATCACATTTTGTTCGAAGGCTTCTGGCACGGGCAGACACCAGGCAAGCGCGTCGCCGAGATTCGCGTCATTGAGGCGAACGGACAGCCGGTGGGCTGGGCTGCAGTCTGCATCCGCAACCTGATCGGTTTTCTTGAGGTGATTTTATTGTTGATTGGCGTTTTAGTCATGCTAATCGATCGCAACGAGCGCCGCCTGGGCGATCTGGCTGCCGGCACTCTGGTGATTAGAGAGCGCAAATCGGAGCTGGTGACAGCCGATATCAAAATGCTCACCGGGGCAAAAGTTGATGCGCTCCTCGATGTCGGCAGAATTACACCGGAGGAGTACGATCTCCTGGCCCGTTTTCTAAAGCGGCGCTTGAAGTTGTCGAACACGCACCGGCCGCTGGTGGCCAAACGATTGGAGACATACTTCCGCGAGAAGCTCGGCGAGAGCCAATCGACGCTCGTGGCTACCGGGGATGAGGGCGACGGTGCCGGCCAACTGGTGCCGGTCCAGGAGGGCGCTGAGAGTTTTTTCGAGCGTGTCTTCCTGTCTTACCAGGCGCGCGGGCAAGAAGCCTAGCGCTTATCGATCGGCACGTACTTCAGATCCATCTTGCCGATGTATTCTGACTCCGGCCTGATCAAGCGATTATTCTTGTATTGCTCCATGATGTGCGCACACCAGCCTGAGATGCGGCTGATCGCAAATATAGGAGTAAACAAATCGCGCTCGATTCCGAGCATGTAATAGACCGAGGCGGAGTAGAAGTCGACGTTGCAGTTCAGGCCTTTTTCTTGCTTGGCGAGCTGCTCGATTTTGTTTGACATCTCATACCACTTCGTCTCACCGGCACCCTCACCCAGTGCCTTGGACATTTTGCGCAGATGGGCGGCGCGCGGATCTTGAACTTTGTAGACGCGGTGACCGAAGCCCATGAGCTTTTTGTGGTCCTGGAACATCTTCTTGATGTAAGACTCGACTTTGTCCAGCTCTCCGATTTCAATCAGCATCTTGATCACTTCCTGATTGGCTCCGCCATGCAGAGGTCCTTTCAGTGTGCCGATTGCTGCCGTAACGGCTGAGTGCATATCGGTTTCCGTGCCGGCGGCAACCCGGGCTGCGAAGGTCGAGGCGTTCAACTCGTGCTCGGCATGCAGAATCAGTGCCACATCCAGCGACTTGACCGCGACCTCATCCGGCTCTTTGCCGCTGTGCAACAAGTGCAGGAAACTGGCTGCCGTGTTGTGCTCCGGCTTGGGCTCGACGAGCTTGCGATCGTTTCTGATGCAATCCCAGTAGGCGACGATTGTCGGAATCTGCGCCGTCAGCCTGGTGGCCTTGCGGACATTGGCCTCTTCGCTCTTTTCGTTCGCATCGGCATCGTACATCGAAAGCATCGAGGCGACCGTGCGCAAAACCTCCATCGGAACTGCCTCTTTGGGGAAGTTCTTCATGGCATTGATCACCGGCTGGGGAAGTTTGCGGCTTGCCCCGAGCTCCTTGTACAGCCTGTCAAGCTCGTTGCGCACGGGCAATTGACCGAACCACAAAAGGTAAACAACTTCTTCGTAGGTGGAATGCTCGGCCAGATCGTCGATGTCGTAGCCGCGGTAAATCAGCCTGCCCTTCTCACCATCTACTTTGCAAATTGAAGACTCTGCTGCGATAACGTCTTCGAGTCCCGATATAACCGGCATAATCTCTCCCAAGAAAGTGAATTAGAATCGTTGCTTCGCGACTGGCCCGATAGCCTGGCGCCGCTCTTACATGTCTGTATAACCGTTGATTTATACACTAAATGACAACCTGCCTCGGCTAAAATTGACCAGGTTAATAAGCATTTGTATACAGGAAATCATGGCATTAGAGGCAGACGAAGCGCTTCGCAACACCGATGTTGAGCGACCTGCTGTTGAGGATCCTGCCCTTGCGGGCAAGTCGCCGAAGTGGCAACCTACAGCCGGACGGCGTTTTCGCCAGGTTGTCTCTTTGACTCGCTTGCTTGCCCATGCCCTCGACGACTGCTTGGTCGAGCCGGGCGGCAGTGGAAACGCTGATTCGGCAATGTCTGCCCGGATTCTCGCTCTGGGGCGGATTCTCTCATTGTCCGAGCGGGCGGTGCAGCCCTTTGGATTGCCGCGTCAGCTCAATGAAATGCTAATCATTTTCTCAGAAGAATTATTTCATAATCAGCGACTGGTAAAAGACGACTCAGCTTTTTCGCTCAGCGTTGCTGCCGCGCTCAGCGAGGCTAACTTTCAGGGCACCGATGCGGCTCATCTGGCGCGAGCGATCGTCGCCCTTTTGCAGCTGCCCGACTGGCGAAGTGTTTTGCACGATCCGTTGCTGACCGGTTGGATTTATCAAGCTCTGCTTCTGGGCAAAACCAACTACAGCCAACGCCGGCAATCGCCTGAGTGCCGTGATGTCGCCGAGCTTACCCAGTGGTTCACACCTGATTGGATTGCCGAGTTTTTAGTAGAGCAGTGCCTGGATCATCATTCAGGGAAAAACGATCAGCCCGATCGATCGCCGCCGACTTTTCTGGATGTCTCTTGCGGAGCCGGTCACATACTCGTTCCAGCGCTGCAGAGATTGGTGCGCGATCGTCATTTGGTTGCCTCGACTCCGGCGAGGCAGGTTAGCCTGGTGCTGGAGCAACAGCTGTTCGGCATCGACATAGACCCCGTAATGGCGGATTTATCAGGGTTTGCGGTCTATCTCACTTGTCTCGATCTTGCCGGCGTTGCACCGTATCCGATACCGCATATTTATTCTTTTGCTGATACTGCAGACGGTGCCACCGCCTGTGGCAGCCT
>JAJPJO010000213.1 GCA_021324135.1 Pseudomonadota bacterium | reverse complement strand
TTGGAAAATTCCAGAGCGCGAAAATATTAATTGAGCCAAGCCGGTGAGCGAATCGACCGGCTAAGCCCGGGACCGAATCGGCCGGCTAAGCCCGGGAGCGAATCGGACGGCTAAGCCCGGGAGCGAACTGGACGCTAAGCCCGGGAGCGAACTGGACGCTCAGCCCGGGAGCGAAACGACGCACTGGTGGCACTTCCAAATATCCTTCGCTTGTTATGACGATTAAGCCAAAATACTTGGCAATTGGGATGACAAGATGCGGCTGAAAACCAAGCGTGTCTGAGCCTTTTGGGGTTCGATTGTCATGTGTAGAATTGGCGTGTTTGACGTAATCGTCAAATGAACATAAGGGATTATGGAGGCACATTGAAACCGATCAGTTTGGGCACAAATACTAACGATGATGTCTGACCAGCGAGGGGAGAATGCTAATCAATAGAAGTATCGCTAAAAGCACCGTTAGAACCGCAATACTGGCAGCATTAGCCATTTCTGGATTGGCGACCGATGCTTTTGCTTACGATGTCGACGCTCGCTCGCGTGAGACGATACCAAAGGAAATGCATGCCAGCCCTAAGTGCCAGCAATACTACTATTATGGAAAGAAGGAGAAGGATGCCGGGCACTTAGCTAATGCCGAGAAGTATTTGATGGCGGCATTGAAAGATGCGAGCGCTTCGAGGAATGAGCAGGCAAGCGATTGGATTTGCGTTCCTATGACGGAACTGCAGAATCGATATGCTTCGGCAAAAAAATACGATCGCTCCGAGGCATTGATGAAATATGTCCTGCAGGTGCAAGAAGGCTTCAAGGGACAGAAGAGCCCGAAACTTGCTCCATATCTGCAAATGCTGTCTGTGGCGCTGAAACAGCAAGGGAAAACGGCTGAGGCGCAGAAGATTGATGAGCGTCTTTCCTCACTATAAAAGGAACGCATGAGAGCTGAGGATTACGACCTGGGAATTAAGGGTCGAGGATTACAAGCTGGCAATTACGAGCCGGGGATTACGAGCCGGGGACATATCCCGAACCGGTCTTGTTGGTGAGCTGTCCGTCGATGTCATAAACTTCGATTGGCGCGAATGGCTCGAGTTCGGCTTTGATCTTTTTTGCGTCACCGACAACTGCTATGACCAGGTCCTTGTCCTGCACCAGCCGTTGGGCAACTTTTTGAACGTCATCGGCGGATACAGCCATGATCTTGTTGGCAAAAGTTTCCAGATAATCGTCAGGCAGATCGTGCATGTTTACCTCGAGCAGATGCTGAGCCAGGCCGTTTTGCGTCTCCAGTGACAATTGAAATTGGCCGGCTATGTAATTCTTGGCGTCATCGAGCTCTTTCTGAGAAACGGCCGAGTTTCTCATACGCTCCAGTTCAAAGAAAAACTCTTTTAGTGAGGCAGCCGTCACCTCAGTTCGAACATCGGCGCTGCTCGTGAACGTGTCAGGAAACACGCGCGCTGAGAGATTGCTGTACGCACCGTATGTGTACCCTTTCTGCTCGCGAATGTTCAAGAACAGTCGGGCATGCGCGCCGCCACCCAAAATTTGATTCATGACCTTGGCAGCGAAATAATCAGGATCCTTCTTCTTTATGCCGATGTTGCCAATCATCAAGGACGACTGAACAGAGCCCGGTCGATCGACGAGATAAATACGCCTCCCTTTTTGTCCTGCCACCGCAGGCAGTGTAAGGTCCCGGTGCTCGCCGGCTCGCCAACTGCCGAAGGATGCCTCGATAAGGTGCTTGGCACGCGGCGCTTCGATATCGCCCACGACAAGAAGCACGGATTCATTTGGCACATAGCAGTGCTCGTGAAATTTTCTCAAGTCGTCGCGACTTATGTTCGCGATCATTTCAGGCTTCGGCGAAACGATTCCATAAGGATGATTGCCAAACACAACTCGCCTGAATCGTTCTTTCAAAAGATAACTGGGCTGGCTGCGCTGCATCGTCAATTCCTGGATCAGGTTTGTTTTTTTCAGCCTTAACTCATCCTCGGGGAAACTTGGATTTATTAATACATCCGACATGAGCGAGAAGAGCCTGTCCGAGTAATCAGACAAAGAAGAGGCGTTCAATACCGTAAAGTCATAATCGGAGAAAGCATCGAGCGAACCGCCGATAAAATCAATCTGATCCGCTATTTGTTTGCTTTTGCGCGCCTCCGTTCCCTCTGTGATCAAGTCTGCAGTAAGCTCAGCCACACCCAATTTGTTTGGGTCGTCGAGCACCGAGCCTGCCTTTATGCCGACGAATGCAGTGACGTAGGGAACACGATGGTCTTCCACCAATTCTACTTTCAAGCCATTGCTCAATTTGAATTTTTGAACAGCCGGCATTTTGAAGGGTTTCGGCGCCGGCAGTTGGGGAGGCGGCTGGTGGCTGGGCTCAGCTTTTATTGCCGCACCACATGTAATGGCAAGCAAAGTAGCTGTCACAAATGTTGCGATGGCTCTGGTAGTGACTGCGGTCGTGACTGCGAAGGCTCGGGTCGTGACTGCGAGGGCGCCGGTGGTGACTACGGTCGTGAGTGCGACGGCTCTGGTTCTGACTGCGACGGCTCTGCTCGCCTTAATTCTGATCATGTCGGTTCAAATTCCTTCTATTTGCTGTGAACTCGGACTCGATTGCGAATGCGTTTATTTTGAGCTTGGTGTCGCCGCCGGTGCAGGCGGCACGACGTCAACTGTGGTGGTGCCTTCATCAGTGAACAACTTAGATGCAACCCGTTGGATATCGGACGCGGTCACATTCAAGTACGATTCGATGTCCTCATCGATGAGAGCCGGATCTTTATAAAAGCAGGCGTACTGAGCCAATCTTTCGCCCCTTCCGATGCTGCGTTGAAGGGAGTAATAACTGGCTGATGAAAAAATGTTCTGCAAAACCTGATTCTTAGCCTTCTCCAACTCATGCGGAGTTACAGGAACATCCTTCAGCTTCTTAAGTTCATCCTTAATAATGGCGCGCACCGCTTCGGCATCCTTGCCCGGCTTGAACACAACGAAAATGTCATATTCCGACGGGCCGCGCCGTTCTTCATAGCTGCCTCGAACCTTCAAAGCCACCTGATCTTCTTTGATCAACCGCTGGTACAAACGCGACGAGGGGCCGGCGCTCAGAATACGCTCGATCAGACTGAGCGCAAAACTATCGGGATCTCTTCTGGCGGGCGCCTTCCAAGCCATCCAGAATGCAGGCATCTTCGCCTGCTTGTCCTCGACCTTCAGAAATTTCGCCTTGCTTTGCCTGGGCTCACTCACATCCGGTCTGGCCGGCGCAGGATGCGAAGGAATGTCAGCGAAGTACTTATTGACGATGCGCTCAATCTCGCTTGCATTCACATCGCCGACCACGGCCATAACGGCATTGTTCGGACTGTAATAGGTATCGAAGAAATGCTTCACATCCTCGACGCTCGATGCCTCCAGGTCTTCGAAATAACCAATCACCGGATGGGCATTGCTCCAATTGTCGAAAATAGTTTCCTCAGCTTTGAGCGCCGCAGGCATGTATGGTTGATTATCTATGCGCAGGCGTTTCTCTTCTTTGACTGTCTCGAGCTGATTCTTGAAGTTCTCCTTGCTCACCTTCAGCGAACGCATGCGATCCGCTTCCAGATAAAGCGCCAGTTCAATCTTACTGCTCGGCACCTTCTCGAAGTAGTCGGTAAAATCAGCATGAGTAGAGGCGTTGAGCTGCCCGCCGTTCGACTGGACCATGGCAAAAAAGCCACCCTTAGGCACATTTTCGGAACCCTCGAACATCATGTGCTCGAACAAATGCGCAAAACCTGATTTGCCCTTTTTCTCGTCCCTGGCGCCAACATCATAGATAATCACGAGGGCGGCAACCGGGGCGGCATGGTCCTCGGAGACGATCACGCGCAACCCATTCTTGAGCGTGAAATCTTTTGCGATCGGGATCAGCGGTTTATTCAATTTTATAGATGGTCTCCCTGAGCCCGATGTCTCCGAGATCGATGGGTCCGGCTGGGCGTCGGCTCGGCGGCTGGAGCCGTTCGCGCCCAGAAGCGCCAGTGCGCACAACAGCGCCAGAACAGCGCTCGAGAGCCTAATCTTCATCTTCATCGTCCGCTCCAAGTAAAACGCTCGACCAGAACATAGCGACGACTAGAATACTCAAAAACGCCGCGCCAACACATATTTTGTCAGGAAATCCATAGCGCCTGAGAACCAGGAACGAGGCTATCGCCAGGCACAGGGCGAGCACCGCCACGATGTGATTGACATTTAGCCTGAACCGGTCCACTTCATTATCCTTCACGCCGAAGGCCGGCAATTCCATCGAATGCCGTTCTAATTATAGCTGCGTGACCAGGTCAACCGATATCAGCGGAACTTTGCGGGCTGTCGCGCGCTAGATGCGGGCGCCCTCCAGGGCGCGGGCGCACGAGCACTTGTCGCTGCGCTCCGGAATCTCGTCGATCAGTTTCTTGAGCAGATTGAGCAGTTTCGAATTGTTCGCATGAAATACCTTGACGACTTCGGCGTGCGAAACGGGCTCCACATCACCGATAAGCCCGGTATCATAATCGGTGATCAATGAAATGTTGACCACGCACAACTCCAGCTCTTTGGCCAGATGGACTTCGGGATATTGAGTCATGTTGATCACTTCCCAGCCCATCGATGTAAACCACTTCGATTCAGAGCGTGAACTGAAGCGAGGACCCTGGATGACCACTACGGTCCCTTTATCATGCATCGTAATGCCGCAATCTTTTCCGGCTTTGACGGCCAGGCGCCGCAGCTCCGGACAATAAGGATCGGCGCTTGAAACGTGAGTGGTGACGGGTCCATCGTAGAACGTGTCGGCGCGACCGTTCGTCCGATCGACGAATTGATCGCAGACCACGAAGCTGCCGAGTTCGACGTGCTTCTGTAAACTGCCGGCCGCGCAAGGCGTGATCAAGCGCTGCACACCCAGAGACTTCATCGCCCAGACATTGGCCCGATAGTTGATCTTATGCGGGGGAAGCTGATGCTCCGCACCATGGCGAGGCATGAAGGCGACGAGTTTGCCCGAGAGCTTGCCGATGGCTACCTTGTCTGATGGTGAGCCATACGGGGTCTCGATTTTGTGCTCTTCGAACTCATCCAGCAGCTTGTAAAAGCCAGAGCCGCCAAACACTCCAATTACCGGTTTTTCTTTAATCGCCATTCTCCAAGTCTCCACGCTTGCAATCGAGCTGACCGCACCAAACAAACTTTAGCTGCAAGCAACAACATCAGGGTTCTCCACCTGGCAACCGCCTGACAGCACAAGGTACATTATGGTAGCACTGTCTATCCGGCGACCGCCGCCGGCGCAGGCTGCAAATACCGCACCGGAAGCGCACTTCAGGCGCCGGACCGCGACTTCGACCCGGGCTAAACAATTGCAAAACGACCTACTATAACGAGTTGGTGGTTGATCGGTCCCCTCCTAATTGGGAAAACCCGCATGTAATAAGCGATAGGTGTGCATAAAAAATTTCCCGGATGGGTATAACAGGCTTGTCACCACATTTTTCATTGCTTCAGGAGGCGATCACAATAACTAACGGGTCAGCAGGTATAACCCGAAAGGCAGAGGAGCCTTAGCTTAATGGGCTAGTCGAAAATGCCGAACAAGCGCATAGATAGATTTAGCGCATATACACAGGAATCGCCTCCCTTATCCCGTGTGGATAACCGCTGAAAAATGGTCGAACCGCTTTGTGACAAAAAGGGCGTGATTAATACAAATGATTGGGAAACTCTTATTCGGACTGGCACTGCTTCTCTGTGCCGGCCTTGGCGGAGCCGACTTTACCAATGCCAAATCGGTCTCCTACATCGCCTCTGAATCTTCCGTCGTCGCCTCGACAGGCGGCCGGTCCCGGATTGCCGAAAGGGTAGCAACAGGACCGTTTGCCAGTCCTGATCGGATTTACGAGAAGGTTTGGGATTTGATCAATGATGACTACTATGACGGCAGCTTCAACGGTCAGGATTGGAAGCGCTGGAAACACAAGTATGACGGCAAACTGAAAACCTCCGAAGATGCGCATAAAGCGGTCGAAACCATGCTTGCCAGCCTGGGCGATCGCTACACTCGATTTCTGGACAAGGACGCCTTCGATGACGAGCACTCTCAAATAGATGCTCATATCTGCGGCATAGGCGTGCAAATCGGGCTAAACAAGGCCAAGAAGATATCGGTGATTACGCCCATCGAAGACACGCCTGCCTTCAAAGCCGGTGTCAAAGCCGGTGATGAAATCGTTGAGATCGATAAGAAGAACACTCATGGCTTCACCGTGGATGAGGCGGCCAAACATATTCGCGGTCAGATTAATACCGATGTTGAGTTGGTTCTGATGCGCAAAGGCGAAAAGGTCGTCTTGCGGATCACCCGGGCCGAGATTCCCCTGAAGGCGGTTCAAAACAGTCAGATGCTGGGCTCCGACATCGGTTACATTCGCCTGTCGAGCTTCATTTCAAAAGAGGCTGACAAGGAAGTCGCGGATTCTCTGGGTAAACTCTCCAATGCCAAGGCGATCATTCTCGATCTGAGGGAGAACCCCGGTGGACTGTTGAACAACGCCATCAACATATCAAACATGTTTTTGAAAAACGGCATCATCGTCTCGACCGTAGATCGAGATGGATACAAGAAATCAGAGATAAGCAATGGGCATCCCTTGTGTGCTTTGCCTATGGCCGTTTTGATCGACAAAGGCAGCGCTTCAGCATCCGAAATCACCAGTGGTGCATTGAAAGACAATGCCCGAGCCATTCTTGTCGGTGACAGAACCTTCGGCAAGGGATTGGTGCAAGGCATCAATCATCTCGAGGATGGTACGGGGGTCAATATCACGATCGCCCGTTACTTGACGCCGAACGATACCGACATCAACAAGAAGGGAATATCGCCGGACATCGAAGTCAAGCTCGCCAAACGGACCAAGGACAGCAAGTCCGCCTGGGATGGACCCTGGTGGTTAGATCCTGATTCGCCCAGCGATCGCAAAGCTGATGATATGAAGGATGCTCAGCTCAAGAAAGCATTCGAGGCAATGAAAGCGGCTGTCGCCACCGGAACTTCGGTGGCAATGACGAAATCGGCCAAGTAGGGCTGATAATTTCAATTGTCCTTTGTCCAGGCAACACTTCCTGAAGCCTTGAAACGCCGCTGCATGTCCAGTGCAGCGGATTTCCACATCGATGGCGGCCGCCGGCCACACCATCGGTGATACTATATGCTTTCCAATGGTATCGTATGTGGTTAGCCTCAAAATGGACAATTTTCACAGCTCCGACAATCAATCGAGAAAAACGCTCGAGTTTCCGGCGCGCTTTCGATCGGGCGTGGCACCATTGGCGGAGGCACGGCGAAACCTGTATGACGGGCTTTGCATAGTCGGCTGCGAGCCCGAATGCGGAAAGACCGTGCTCATGTGCGGACTGGCCGGAGTGCTTTGCGATCAAGGCGCGAAAGTCAGAGCGATCAAACCGGTAACCTACGCAAGACAGAGCCGAAGCTCCACTGAATATTCTTTCATAAGCTGCATCACCCGCAAGCCGATCGATTACACACCTGTGCATCTTTCATTTCCCCCTCTGTTAGGGGAGCTGCGCTGGGAACAAATCATCGCTGACACCATCAGCGGTGACGACTTCACTTTCGTCGAACTTCCCTGCGGCGTTTCAACCCCCCTGTTTCTCGAGCGCGAATCCACGGGCAGCCTGAGCCACGAGTGGAGGACGTCTGCAGATCTGATTCACGATTTGCAGTTTCCTGCTTTGCTCGTGGCCAGGCATGCTCCGGATGTCTTCGAAAAGCTCTCCCTGGCTTTGAGCTATCTCAAGATGCGATCAGCTCAAGTGCTTGCCGTTGCCACGGTAGAAGCAAACCCGCTGGAAGCGCATTGCCTGGATCAGCACATACCGCGAGACGATTTCCAGCTGTTTATCACCACTAACTTCAAACTCCCATATTTAGGATGCTTGCGTTTCAGCCCATCAATCAGCGTATCGCAAGTCAGCCAGGGCAATCTCAAGCGCACCACTGAGGAGTGCATGGATTTACTGATCCTGCGGCGCTCGCTTAATCTGCCCGTGTGTCCGCCGGACGATCGCGAGCCGGCTTGATTCAGTTTGCCGTTTGACTCGGTTGAATCTTTAATTCTCTTCCAAGATATCTATCAAAGAGATATTGCATCGATATGCGGGTAGCACAAAAAGTAAATGCATATGCAGTTCATTCTCGTCTGCAGGAATCTTTCGAAAATCCGTCAAAGAGCGGCTCCGGGCAGTTCGTTGGTACCATATACGGTGGCGTTAACATTCACTCATGACATGATGAATTGTTTTATCTCATGTTAACCCCGCCTTAGTCCCAACGCCGCGAAAGTTACCGTGTGGTCTTTCCCTGGAGGATGGGGCATGAGCAACTCAGAGCATCGCTACAAGTGTCGCGATTGCGGAATGGACTTCATTTTTTGTAAAGCGGAGCAGGATTACTTCAACACGAAGAAACTGAAAAATCCGCCGCAGCGTTGCCATAACTGCAGAGTTTTGCGGCGCGCTGAATTATCGGACGAGCAGAGCCATCACATATCCGCTTTGGTATGCGCGTCTTGTTACAGCTTGACTTATGTTCCGTTCAAACCTAACGGACAAAAGCCGATCTACTGTGTCGAGTGCTACTACAGCCGAAAACTCGAACTTTGCGTCTAGACCGTTCAAAATAAATTTCTTCGCCGATCTGCTATTGAGATTCAAGGCGCCCATATATATGATCTTCCTTCTCGTTTGAGTGTCAGCGCTCTTTAACACCGCTGTTTGAAAGCGCCCGGCGCTTAGAAGCACCTCAGGAGGAAGCAATGCCGGACTTGGAAACATTCGATGACATCGTCCTGGGCGGCGGCAAGGGCGGCAAATCGCTGGCCATGGAGTTAGGCCCGCGGGGGCATCGAGTCGCCTTGATCGAGCGCGGGCAAATCGGCGGCACTTGTATAAATGTGGCATGCATTCCCACCAAAACGATGGTGGCCAGCGCCAAGCTTGCCGAGTTTGCCGGACGCTCCGCCGAGTTCGGCGTCAACGGCGGACCCCTTCATGCCAGTCTCTCTGCTGTATTGGAGCGTAAGAACAAAGTCGTAAAGGAGATGGTCGACAGCCATTGGAAATTGTTTACGACCACCCCGAATCTCGAACTGATTGTCGGCGTTGGAAAGTTTGTCGGACCAAAGCAGATCGAAGTGACGCTCGACGACGGCAGGAAGCGATTGCTGAGTGCCGAGCGCATTTTTATAAACACGGGCAGCCGCACCACAATCCCTCCCATCCCGGGTCTTTCTGAAACGCCTTATCTAACCAGCACATCCATAATGCAGTTGGCGGAATTGCCAACGCATCTTGCCATCATAGGCGGTGGCTATATCGCCCTTGAATTCGCCCAGATTTTCCGCCGCTTAGGCAGTGCTGTTACAGTTCTTCTGCGGGGCTCGCGTTTCCTCCCGCGCGAAGACGAGGATATCGCTGCGTGCGTAAAAGAGATTCTCGAGGAGGAGGGAATCGTTTTTCGCTCCGAGATCGATTTCAAAAATGTCAGAAAAAATGCAAGCGGCGAAATTGAAATTTCATTATCAGGAAAAAACGGTGATGAGCAATTGCAATGCTCACACATGCTGGTGGCGATCGGTCGATACTCAAATACCGCCGAGCTGAATCTTGATGCCGCCGGAGTTAAGGCCGATGGCCGCGGCAACATATCCGTGAACGAGAGACTGGAGACGAACGTTCCCGGCATCTGGGCTATAGGCGATTGCAACGGCGGACCACTCTTCACCCATGTCTCCTGGGACGATTATCGAATCATTCGCGACAACCTTTTGCACCAGGCGGGACGCACAACCACGGGCCGCCTTGTGCCATACACTCTCTTTATCGATCCCGAACTGGGGCGTGTTGGCTTGACGGAACAGGACGCAAGAAAACAGGGCTACGATATCGTGGTGGCAAAAATCCCGGCCAAGAAGATACCTCGCTCGAACACGGCGGGCGAAACCAAGGGTTTGTTGAAAGCGGTGATCGATAAGAAGAGCGAGCGCATACTCGGCTGCTCCTTGCTCTGCCATTCCGCCGGTGAGGTCATGTCCGTCGTTCAAGTAGCAATGCTTGGTGGACTTTCCTACAAAGACGTGCGCAACATCATCTTTACTCATCCGACGATGGCTGAGAGTTTGAACCTGCTTTTAGCAACCGTTTAGACTCGATGATCGACGAGTTCCAATTTCTGCTTATTGAGCAGCGCTGATAGCTCGCCGCTAGGAAATATGCCGCACGCAGAGCGCGTCTTCGACGAACTGCGTATCGGGAAGCGCCAGTCCACGCTCGGCAGGCGGTACGACCTGCACGAACTTACCGCGATAGTCATGCCAATTTTCCAGGATGTGACGCGCCTTCAAACTGCCGGTCAGGCGGACGTGATCTTCCAGAAGCGCCAGCACTACTTCCTCCGATGCATGTGACAAACGATACAGCTCTTTGTCGCAATCGAGATTGACCCGGCTCAGGAACTCTTCGTCCTCATCGAGAACAAAGGCCAATCCACCGGTCATTCCAGCTGCGAAGTTTCGACCGGTTTTACCGATGACGAGCACGTAGCCGCCGGTCATATATTCGCAGCCATGATCTCCGACTCCTTCCACGACGGCTGTGGCTGCTGAATTGCGGACGCCAAATCTTTCTCCGGCTGACCCGGCGACGAACAGTCGGCCGCCTGTCGCACCGTACAAACAGGTATTGCCGACGAGCACAACTTCATCTTGCCTCTCGAGATCATGAGGTCGGCGCACAACAATCTCGCCGCCGTGCATGCCCTTTGCGACATAGTCGTTTGCTTCGCCCTTCAAAATCAAGAGTACGTTTTGGGAATTGAATGCGCCGAAACTTTGACCGGCAGTACCTTCGAAGTTCAAAACAATTTGCCCGTCGAAACGCTTGTCACCATGCACGGTGGCAATCAAACCGCTCAAGTTGGCGCCCACGGCCCTGTCCGTATTGGTTATGTGATAAGCCTTCATGAAGTTGCCATTTTCATGAATGGCGGAAACGATGGCTTTATCGTGCAGAATCAATTCGTTTAGATCACAAAACTGACTTGCTTCGCTTTGAAGCTCGAGCGGTTCGGGAGAAACGATAGGCTGCAGCAGACTCGACAAATTCACGTGCGAGCATTTCTCGAGTGATGCGTCGTGGCGCTCCTGCAATAGAGCAATCTCGCCGCGTATTTCAGAAAGCGAGTGATAGCCGAGCGAGGCCAGTAAGTAGCGCACCTCTTCGGCGACGAACTCAAAGAATGCTACAACACTCGACGGATCGCCATTGAAGCGCTGGCGCAGCTTTTCCATTTGAGTGGCGATGCCGGTCGGGCAATTGTTCGTGTGGCAGACGCGGGCCATGATACAACCTTGAGCGATGAGAGCAATGGTGCCGAAAGCAAATTCATCGGCGCCCATGATTGCTGCTTTGACCACGTCTTCTCCGCATCGCAATCCACCGTCGACGCGCACAACCACCTTGTCTCTCAGCCCTTGTTCCGTCAGAAAGCGATGCGCTTCGCTCAGACCAAGCTCCCACGGCATGCCGGCATGTTTGATGGAGCCGATCGGAGCGGCGCCGGTTCCGCCCTCGTGTCCGGCGATGTGAACTATGTCCGCACCTGCCTTGGCACATCCCAGCGCCACAGGTCCGATGCCGTTTTCCGATACGAGCTTGACGGAGATCATTGCTCTGGGGTTCACCTGGCGCAAATCATAAATGAGCTGGGCAAGATCTTCGATCGAATAGATGTCGTGATGGGGCGGCGGCGAAATCAGAGAGATGCCGCTCTTCGTGTTGCGCAGCCTGGCTATGTAAGCGGAAACTTTGTGCGCCGGAAGTTGCCCGCCTTCACCGGGCTTCGCTCCCTGCGCGATTTTAATTTCCAACTGCTCGGCTGTGGCAAGGTATTGCGGTGTTACGCCGAATCTGGCGGAGGCGACTTGCCTTATCTTCGAGCCGGCAAAATCGCCCGGACGGAGATTTCTCAAAGCAGGGAAATCTTTGCTGGTACCATCGGCGGAGACATCGATTGGGTAGTACCTGATCGAGTCTTCGCCACCCTCGCCGCAGTTTGACCGGGCGCCGAGTCGATTCATGGCCACGGCCAATGCCTCATGCGCCTCTTTCGACAGCGCACCAAGCGACATTCCACCGGTGCAGAATTTCTTGACTATGGACTCGACCGATTCGACTTCACTGACGGGAACAGGCGCACGGTCCGACTTGATCTCGAGCAATTCCCGCAATGTGGAAATTGGCTGTTTAGAGACCAGAGAGCTGTACTCGAGATATTGCTCTTTGCGAGTTTCATCCGTGGCGCCGTGGTCTCTTAACTTGACTGCCGTGTGAAGCGATTTGACCAGCTCGGGATTGTTCCTGTGAAACTCGCCGGCTCGTTTGCTCTTATATGTTCCTTCCTCGCATAACGATGACCCGTGCTGCACGAACGCTTTTTGATGATTGACCGTCAACTCCATTTGCAGATCATCGAAGGTCAAGCCGCCCACGGCGCTATAGGTTCCGGGAAAGCACAAGTCGATTATCTCTTTGCTCAGCCCGATGCAGTCAAAGATTTGCGCGCCGATATAGCTCGTCAGTTTTGATACGCCCATCTTTGAGATTATCTTGAGCAGCCCCGACTCGAGCGCAGCCGCATAATCTGCCTGGGCTGACCGGACATCGTAGAGCAATGGTGATGATGTGCCACCATCTTTGGCATCGCCGATTATCGAGAGTGCACTACCTTTGCTGCTTTGAATCAGCTGCTGTGTTTTATCCGTTTCAAACCAATGCCTTATGGACTCGAACGCCAGGTACGGAACCACTGCCTGGGCGCCGTATGCCAGCAGGCAAGCTGCCTGATGACTCGTCCAGCATTGCGACGTTTCGACGATGAGCGAACATTTGAGGCGCAAACCCTTTTTGATCAGATGATGATGGACGGCGCCCAACGCAGCGAGCGCCGGCATGGCCAGCCGTTCTGCATCGACATTCTTGTCGCTCAGTATAATGTTGACCGCTCCGTTTTGAACGTGAAAGGCTGCTTCCTCGGCCAGTTGCAAAAGGGCGTTCTTCAACGTCCCTTCCCGGCGCGTTCACTCGGATGGCACGGCACCGTTGACCTGTTCGTTGAGCATGCCGGCAAAGGTCATGGAGCAGCGCGCCCAGTTATATTCGCCCTGTAATCCCTCAATAAATGAAAGCTCTGCCTCATTCAGAATCGGGCTCGGTAGAAGTATGGTTTCGGCAAGACCGGCAAGCGGTTGCAGCCGCTCTCCTCGTGCACCCAGATATGAGTTCAGTGACATGACCAACCGCTCACGAATCGGGTCGATCGGTGGATTGGTCACCTGGGCAAAGCGTTGTTTGAAATAATTGAACAGAGGTTTCGGTCTGGCAGACAGCACCGCCAGTGGTGTGTCATCGCCCATGGAGAAAATCGGCTCACTCTCGTTGAGCACCATACTCGATATTATCTGATCCACATCTTCAAGTGAATAGCCGCTGGCAATCTGCTGCTGCACGAGCTCTTGCTTTCTAAGAGCAAGACGCGACCCATAAGGTCTTTCCTTCAGTGCTCTGCGATTGCGGAGCAGCCATTGACCATATGGTTGACGTGTCGCTATGTCCGATTTGATCTCGATGTCGTTGCGCAACTCACCTTTTTGCAGATCGATTGCCATCATCTGTCCAGGACCCAATCGACCTTTTGTTTGAACCCGGGCGTTTGTGTCAATGTTTATCCCGGCCTCTGATGCCAGAATGATAGTGCCATCCTCATAGACTGTAAAACGCGCCGGTCGCAAACCGTTGCGATCGAGCACCGCTCCCAACGAGTTGCCATCGCTGTAGACAACCAATGCCGGTCCGTCCCATGGCTCCTGATGAGGCGCGAAAAACTCATAGAAGTGCTCGATTTGAGGGGTGTCTTTGAGGTGGGAGTGATGCTCGTGCGCCTCGGGAATCAATTTCATGAAAGCTGACTCGGTGCAGTCGCCGTCATTGATGAGACATTCCACCGCATAGTCGAGCATGCTCGAATCGGAGCCTGCCCAATCAGGATTGGTTGTCTGCAAGCACGCATCGGCATCTTTCTGGCGCGCTAATGACCGCGCCTTTTGACGAGCATGGAACCAGTTGAGGTTGCCGCGCAACGTATTGATTTCGCCATTGTGAGCGATAAGTCGAAAAGGCTGAGCCAGAGACCATTTTGATACGGTATTAGTGCTGAAGCGTCGATGGAACACCGCCCAGTTGGAGGCGAAATTCTCATTGCGCAGGTCGTCATAGAATGCAGCCAACCCCTGGCTCGACGTCATTGCCTTATAAACGATTGTCTTCGATGAGAGCGATGCGATGTAGAACTCGGCACCACCCGGCTGGCTTTGCATATAGCTGCTCAGCGACGCTCGCAGGGTGCGAAGCTCCTTCTCCGTCTCCAGCCCGGCCCGATCGCTGCCGGCTCTGCTGATAATCAAATGCTCGATAATCGGCGCATGCTCTCGAGCAACTTTACCCAGCTTCTCTTCTTGAACAGGAACCGTGCGCCAGGCTTTTATCTTGTAGCCTTTGACCTGAAGAAACTGCTGAATCAGTTGCTGGTAATCGGCTTCAATTTTTCTTGGAGTGAAAATTACCGCCAGAGCGTCATCCGGGTTCATGCCGATGCCTTCGGATTCGAGCAGCTCAACGGGAATCGAGGTCAAAATTCCGGCACCATCACCAGTGATGCCGTCGGCACCACAGGCGCCTCTATGCTCCATTTTGCACAGGGCATTTATGGCATCGTCTATGGTGCTGCGTTTTCGTTCCTTCCGATAAATAAACCCGACACCACAGGCGTCCTTTTCGCTGACCGGGATCGGGTACGCCAGATCCTCTCCATTTGAAGCAGGACGTTCTACTGCCGGGGCTGCGCCACCAGGCGTGACGCGCTCGCGCTCAGGATGCACAAGACCCTGTTTGTCTAGAGAAGAATATTGATTCAGGTCTTGTCGATAGACCATTGGAAACCTCGCAAAAAGTAGAACCTCTACGCCACTACATGTGGTTGGAAACTTTTTTTACGAACGCGCCAGGCGGCGTTCTAAATCTCAATAATTCGAATAATTACGGCCGGTCGCAGTCGCATGGATCGTCGCATCAATTTTGAAAGAGAAGCAGTCATCTCAAAACCTTCCATGAATCAAGCACTGAAGCCGTAATGGAGCAAAGTGGAGGGAGCGCAAACGCGCGCGACAGGCACTGCCGCAGGAGGAGATTCGATTATTATGGCGCCGCGCTCAAGAAGCAAGAGTTTGTAAATGAAATCTGAACAAATTGTGTATAGATTCCTAAAGCTGGCACCCCTGGCGATCTCAAAACTGTCATGGGACCGGATTCCTAAAAATTGTCGGCGAAATTCGCGATCTACATATATAGATGTGATACGAATAGCTTGCTGAAGCGGTCTGTGTGTCGCATGGCAGCCAGGTCAATCCATTCGCGCCATGGCGGAATGGTTGCCGGGGCAGCGGTGATAAACGGCAAACATGGCCGGAAAGAGCATGGCAGTTGGCAATTGACGGTGCTAGAAGTGCTTGAGGAAGCTAAAGACAAAGCCGGCAGCAACATCACGGACGATGCCCGTGAGTTGATCATTTTTACGGTTTCCGACTCCAGCGGCGAAACGGCCGAGGCAGTGGCGAGAGCTGCCGTCGTTCAGTTTCCACCAGGACGAGCATCGATTTACCGATTGCCTCAGGTGAAGAACGTCCATCAGATTCCTGGTTTGGTGCGCGAGATCGCCTCCGATAGAGCGGTCATCGCTTACACTCTCGTTCTGCCTGAGTATAGAGAAACGCTCGAGACCGAGGCACTCAAGCACAAAGTTCCGACTATCGATCTGCTCGGCCCGCTAATCAACAGAATCTCACTGCTCACAAACCAGCCACCCCTGTCACAACCCGGTCGCCTTCACCTTCTTGATGAAACCTACTTCAAGCGCATCGAGGCGGTCGACTTCGCCATTCGCTTCGATGACGGCAAGAATCCTGATGGAATCCTGCAGGCTGACTGCATTCTCATCGGCGTTTCACGCACGAGCAAAACACCAAATTGCATGTATCTCGCTCATCACTACGGGCTCAAGTCAGCCAACGTGCCCATCATCTATGGGGTCGATTTGCCGCTCGGTATCTATCAGGTATCCCCGAAAAAAATCATCGGCTTGCATTTGGATCCGTTTCTCCTGCAAGAAATTAGAGCAACCCGCGCCCAGGTCCTCGGTATGCCGGGCGACAACGACTACGCTGATGAACAGCGGATCAATCAAGAAGTGCGATATGCCAAAAAGATCTTTCGTGAACTCAATTGCCACGTCATCGATGTGTCCGCCAAAGCGATTGAGGAAACATCCAGCGAAATTTATATGCACCTCCGGCAGTGACTAGTTCATAGCTGAAACGGTTTCACATTAGGTCAGCAGGAAACAGGAAAAGGGAGAACAAACATGTTGAGCAGCACGACCGAGCCAACCAGGAGCCCGAGCAAAATCGGCAACAAGCGAGTTTTCACCTTTAGCGATGCTTACAAGGCATTCGATGGCAATCGCGACGAGATGAAAGAATTGCTCGGTGGCAAAGGCGCCGGATTGGCGGAGATGACCGCCAGTGGCGTCAAAGTTCCACCTGGTATCACCATGCTGACTTCGTGCTGCCGGGAATACAGCGCCGCCAAAAAAATGCCGGATGGGCTCTTTGATGAAGTGCTCACCGAATTGAAAAAGGTCGAGACTGAGCTGGGCAAAACTCTCGGCAGCCTGGACAATCCGCTTTTGCTCTCGGTGCGCTCCGGCGCAAAATTTTCGATGCCTGGAATGATGGATACGATCTTGAATCTCGGCATGAATGATAAAACGGTCGATGTCATCGCGGAAAAGACAGGCAACGCGCGTTTTGCCTGGGACAGCTATCGCCGTTTTATTCATATGTACAGCAACGTCGTTCTGAACATCGACAAGGAAGAATTCGAGGACATCCTTGCCGAGAAGAAGAAAGAAGCTGGTGTGAACAATGATTCCGACTTGAATGTCGTCCAATTGAAGGACCTGGTCCAAAAGTACAAGAAGCTGGTGCTGGATGAAAGCAACTCGCCATTCCCGCAAGATGTTCATGAGCAGTTGAAAGGCGCCATCGAAGCCGTGTTTAAATCCTGGAACAATCCCCGCGCCGTTTATTATCGCAATCTGCACAAGATCGATCACAATCTCGGAACGGCCGTGAATATCCAGGCGATGGTCTTCGGGAACTACGACAATAATTCGGGCACGGGAGTTTGTTTTACTCGCAACCCGAGCACAGGCGAAAAGGTGCTTTACGGTGAGTATCTTGTAAACGCGCAAGGCGAGGATGTCGTCGCCGGCGTAAGAACTCCAGAGAAAATATCATCGATGGAAAAAGCGATGCCCGATGTTTTCAAAGAGTTGCTCGCTACGGTGAATAAGTTGGAAACACACTATCGCGACATGCAGGATATCGAATTCACAATCGAGCAAGGCAAGCTCTTCTTGTTGCAGACACGAGCAGCGAAACGGACAGCGCAAGCGGCAGTGAAGGTGGCAATAGATTTGAGCAACGAAGGTATATTGAGCAAGAATGAAGCGATCTTGCGAGTCGATCCGATGCAACTGAATCAATTGCTTCTCCCTTCATTCAACGCCTCTGAAAAGGAAAAAGCCAAACGCGAGCAACGCCACATTGCCACTGGTCTGAACGCCTCTCCCGGAGCCGCGATTGGCAAAGTGATTTTTGATCCAAGTGAGGCCGAGAGTTTGGCGGGCAAAGGACAAAAGGTAATTCTGGTCAGAATCGAGACATGTCCTGACGACATTCACGGTATCGTTCCGTCGCAAGGTGTTATCACCAGCCGTGGTGGCATGACCAGCCATGCGGCCGTGGTCGCACGCGGGATGGGCAAGCCATGCGTTGCCGGTTGCGAAGCTTTGAAAATCGATCTTGAAAAAGAGCAGTTCGTGGTTGGGGGAAAAACATTCAATAAATTCGACACTATTTCCATCGATGGCTCGACAGGCGAAATATTTTCTGGTGAGATTGCCACCGAGGAGCCTGCGTTCTCCGCTGAATTCAAAGTGCTCTTGAGCTGGGCAGATGAAATTCGGCGTTTGCGCGTTCGCACTAATGCGGATACGCCTCAGGACGCCAAGGTCGCGCGTGACTTTGGTGCCGAGGGAATCGGACTCTGCCGAACCGAGCACATGTTTATGAGTCAAGAGCGCTTGCCGATCGTTCAACAAATGATCATGGCAGGCTCTCCTCAGGACCGCAAAGAAGCGCTTGCGAAGCTGCTTCCCATGCAGAAGGAAGACTTCGCGGGAATTTTTAAGGCCATGCATGGATTGCCGGTGACCATTCGCTTGCTCGATCCACCTTTGCATGAGTTCCTCCCCAGAGCCGAGGGGTTAGTGGATGAGATTGCCACCATGAAGGCCAAGGGTGAGACCGGCGTCGAGCTGAGACGAAAAGAAGCACTGCTCAAGACCGTGCATGCCTTGCACGAGTCGAATCCCATGATGGGCTTGCGTGGATGCCGCCTAGGCCTCATGTATCCGGAGATAAATGAGATGCAGGTGCGCGCCATCTTCGAAGCGGCTATCGAAGTGAAGAATGCGGGATTGGAAGTTTTGCCCGAAATCATGATACCACTGGTGGGGCATGTCAACGAACTGCGCGTCGTGCGCGAGCAGCTTGAAGCGGCAGCGCAGGCGGTGATGAAAAAGGCAAATGTGAAGATCGACTATAAATTCGGAACCATGATCGAAGTGCCTCGCGCCTGCGTAACCGCAAACGAAATCGCCGAGTTCGCCGAGTTCTTCAGCTTCGGCACGAACGATTTGACCCAAATGACTTTCGGTTACAGCCGAGATGACGCGGAAGGGAAATTCCTGCACAAATATCTTGATGGTATCGAGGGTGGTGCTAAGAAGGAGAAGATCCTGAAGAATAATCCATTCGAGGTTCTCGATTGCTCAGGCGTCGGGAAGCTGATGAAGATTGCCGTAGAGTATGGCTTGCAGACAAGACCTGATTTGAAGCTAGGCATCTGCGGTGAGCACGGCGGCGAGCCGTCATCGATCGCTTTTGCCCATCAGTTGGGGCTCAACTATGTGAGCTGCTCTCCCTTCCGAGTTCCGATCGCGCGCCTGGCCGCTGCGCAGGCATGCATCGGTTGAGGGCTACCTTTCACCCCTGGGGCGATGAAATGAGCTTTGCAAGCAGATCGTGAAGTCCAAGATCTTCGGCCATATTTCGCATGTAGGAGAGATCGAGCCTGCCCTCATTTGCCTTGAACATACCGGTCACATCGCGCCATTGTAAATCGGAAATTTCATTTCCCTGCCTGTACCAATCGAGCTTTGCGAGAATGACGTCTTCCACCGTGGCAAGGTAAACCTTTCGTTCTGGATCGGTCGCCACCACACGCAGTGCCCGCCGCCGGAGCTCTTCCTCATCGAAGCGACGTTCTTTTGGAATAAAAATGTCCACTTTGAAAAGCGACTGGTAGTGGATAAGGTTAAAACTGCTCTTGTGCTTAAGAGCGAGCTTAATTGCTTCGACTGTCACATTGAATTCTGATTCAAGAAGTTTTTCTAAGTCATGCACGTGTTCGGTTTTGACGTCAGCCAGTATATCCACATCGCGAGTTGATCGCGGCTCTCCGTACAACGCGCTGGCAAAAGAACCGGCAACCAGATATCTGATCCCGAGCTTCTCAAGGGCTCCCACGACAATGAGCATGACCTCGATCGGCTCGTCGTTCATTTCTTGACCACGCTGTCTTCCGCGCTCTCATCCAGCAGTAATCTATCGCGAATCCTGGCAGCGACTTCCGCGCCATAGAGCAACTCCGCCATCCTTACTTTGAGTTGAGCTTCACTGTCATCAGGGTGGCGGGAGCGCAATCCAATCATAGTTAAGCTTCGCACAGCCGCAGTCATTTCGCACATCATGCGAAGCTTCTCGGCGCCGGACTTCTTGCTCAGCAGCTTGAAGAAAAGTTCTTCTGATTCCGCTGATGTGTCGCGAGACAAAGGATAGTCCTTGTAATTACTCATAAGTGGCTCATCGGGGCAACTGCGCAAGTGTATTTCGATAGAGAACAATTATAACTGCTTGTAGTTTAGCGCTGCGAGGCATTCCTTTTCCCACATAGCAAAATCAATTTGATTGAACCCATGTCGTTCATAAAAATCCTTCAACCAAGGATCTTTCTTATCGTAAGTCAAGCCGAGATATCTGATTCCCAAATCCTTAGCATAGATTACTAAGGCATCAAAAATCATTCCGCCCAGACCCTTGCCTCGATGAGCGGAATGAACAACCAGATCGACAATCTGTCCATGCCGAGCGTTACCAACCAGGAAACCGATACCGACAAGCGCGCCCTTTTGATCACTATCCGATTCACCAATTCTAGCGCTGACAATGCAAAGCGATTGTGCGATGCAGCTTTGCCACAAATCGAGTTCCTTTGTGTTTTCCTCTCGCACAAAGACAATCTCGTCCGGACTAACTGGAGCGTTGATAGTAATTATGTATTTCTCGTTCATCACTGGACAACTCCCGGGGCTACCACTGAATTACCATGCGGATACCCAGCACGGCTCGGCAACAGCATTCTATCGCGTTGAGGAAAAAATTGAGATAATGGAGCGAATTCCAATAATGGGTTATTAGAATGCAGGAAAGACGAAATCTTGGCGTCAATGATGTGCGCACGTTTTTGAATGAGAAGGGATTTGCAAATGAGATTGTCGAGCTGAATGACTCAGCCCGCACCGCCCAGTTAGCTGCCGAAGCAATCGGCACATCGGTGGCGCAAATCGTCAAATCACTGATTTTTGAAGGCTCTCAGTCCGGCGTACCAATTCTTGTTCTCGCATCTGGTGCAAATCGCGTCGATGAGAGAAAGGTCGCACAGATAATTGGCGAACCAATCAAGAAAGCGGATGCAGAGTTCGTGCGTGTGCGAACAGGATTTGCCATCGGTGGCGTGCCACCATTTGCGCATCTCGAGCCGATGCGTACCGTCATCGACGAGGATTTGCTAAAGTTCGACGACATCTGGTCCGCGGCTGGTCATCCACATGCAGTGGTTCGCTTGTGTCCGGAGGAACTAGTTTCCATCAGCCAGGGCCAGTCTGCGGACATAAAAATTGCGAAGTAATCGAACAATGCGCGCAGGATTGAACGTGTCTAATCGTTCCTGCCTATCTACTCTGGCATCCTTATTTCAACTGAATCGCCGACATTGATTCTGCCTGCGACATACACGACGCCGACCAGTCCCCGCCGGTGGTGCGCCGCCTTTGGAAATTGCCGGGCATCGATATGAGGATACGCCTCCATAATTGCCTTCCCTGGTCCTATACATGGCGCGTTCTCAGCTTCAACAGTCAGCACGGCGCCGGATGGAAACCAGATTGTCGCACCTCTGGGAATTTGCGTGAGATTGGGGCAACCAGCAAATGTAATATTGGTGCCCAGATATGAACCATCAAGATGTTCGATCCCCATTGCATGCGCGATCTGTTGCAGTTCCTCGACGGATACTGCCGACCACTGCCGCCAGTTGCGAACAGGCGTGCCGCGCGCAATGTCTTTATCGCGTCCGTCGGCCGGTTTTATAAAACCGGGCGGATGGCGCATGTCACCCGTCAGACCTTCAAGTGCGCAGTCTATGTATTGCGTTGGCGATTTGACCAGATTGGTTGCGCTGCTGGCGAGATAGAGTGCGGTGACATTAGCATTAAGGTTCGTTTTCATTTGCGTTCACTTGATTCAAAGACCTGGTTCAAAAAAGTCATAAGAAAGCTATACAAAATATACAGCAGGATACCAAAGACGCTGACTACATTTTCACGTTCGAGCGAGTGGCTTAACTCCACCTGGCTCAAAATACCTACGAGGGCGAAACAATGGTACCGGGAAGGAGTGCGGCTGACAAACTATTGCATGGGGACCAGTCGGGATTGCCTGACTACATTGCCAATCCACCGAGCGTTCCCCAGAAGCATACAGGTATAGGTGAGAAACTGTTCCGCGATACCTTTGATGGTAAGCCACCCATTTATCCAAATAGCGTAACCATTCCCGAGTCCGATGAGAAGCTGATGTTAGACAGATTGCCGCTCTATGAAGAGTTGGTTCAATATCTCGATGCCAACCTCGAGCGGCTCGACACAAGCGAAAGAGGATTACTTACGCCTCAGGAGATTAGAAAAGATCTGGCGACCACGAGGACGCCCGAGGACAAGAAATTCCTACCGGTTTTGGATAATGAAATCCTGGTGATGAGCGCATTCAGCCGGCATGGACTCTTCACCGAATACGGTATCACTCATGAGAGTGTCGAAAAAGCCGCCGAAAAAATTGATGAATACAAAAAGCTGCGCCGCGATGAGCAGCAGATCGTCCCGGATGCTTATAAAATAGCTGCTTACGCTTATTCCCATTTCCATGACTTGGACAAAAACGATAAAGGCTACATGACAAGCGACGATATCGAGACGGCTCAAACTCAAGTTCATGAATATAAGGAGCGAGAAGCTTTGATTTTGATGGCGCAGCATTACGAAGATCTGTTGCATCCGTATGGAAAAACGAAACTCCCCGGTCCTTATGGAGCGATCAACAGGGCCATGAATTCGATGTTTCCCAAGCCCGGCATTAAGCTCAGCGACTTTGAGGCATTTCTCGAGCAGCAATACATGAATAAGCTCACAGGCAACTTTCAATTGGGCAAATGGCTGAGCCAATCCTTCAAGATAACTGCCGGTGAGCTAAGGCTGATGGCTTATGAGAATAGGTTTTGGTTGGAGAGCAGGCGCAATCAAGGAAATTCGGCAGGCAAATAAATGTCGGGAATAGCTAAAAATCCAACTGTTAAAAAGCTGAAGATTATTTTTCCGGCACAAGACAGCAGTATCACGACAGAACCCAACAGTCTCCACTTTGCGAGGCTGCACCTCCATCTTCCGGCATGATAAGCTCGAATAAGGGGAGGATTCTTTGGCGTGCAGGAAAACATAGAGGCTCTTTTGTCCCTGCTTCCACAAATGGAGTCGACCCTCGGGCCTGAAAATCCCGAGTTGGCCGAGTATTTGACTTCGATTGGGCTCTTGCTCTATCACGAAAGCCGCTTCTCCGAGGCAGAGGGCATTTTCATCCGGGCACTCGAGATAAGACGGAAAGCTCTGGCGGTGGACCATCCGGACATCGGGCAGGCGATGAATAACCTTGCCATGGTCTTTCTGGCGCAGTCCAGGCTTTCCGAGGCAGAGCCTTTATTTCGCCAGGCGCTGAGCATTCAGGAAAAGGCACTCGGGTTCGAGCATCCATCTCTGGCTACGGCAATGAACAACCTGGCTGAACTTTATCGAATCATGGGCAATACGGCCAAGGCAGAGCCGCTCTACAAGCGGGCGTACGAGATACGCCAGCGTTTTGTCGGCGACGATCATATTGAAACCGCCGAGATTCTGCTCAACCTCGGCCAGCTATATGCCGAAAATGGACGCAATTCCGATGCCGAGCACGCATTCCGTCAGGTTCTTTCCACTCAGGAATCGTATTACGGACGCGAGCATCCCGAGGTGGCGAGCACTCTGCTATACCTGGCGGAGTTGTTCTCCGAGGAAAAGGACTATAACAAGGCGGAGCCTCTGTTGCGGCGCGTTCTCGCCATACGGGAAAAATTGCTCAGCCCCGACCATCCCAAGGTAGCCGAAAGTTTGGCCGCCCTGGCATGGCTTTATCATCGCCACGGCACTTATGTGCGCGCTGAGTCCCTGTACCAGCGAGCCATCGAGATTTTTGAGGACGGTCTTGGACCGAACCATCCCCATGTTCTCGGCTGCTTACGGAGGTATGCCGAACTCCTGCGGCAAACGGAGCGCGCCGATGAAGCAAAGTCAATGGAAAGCCGAATTGAAACGATTAGGAACCGCATGTTGTAATCGTTTGTAGTATATTTCGGTTATGGAATCAAACCTTGCATATATTGAAGTACTGCTTGGTAATTGCATCTCGTGCATGCAATTTCTTTCGATTTGGTGCGGTTTTCCACTGCTCATCCTCTTCTGGATTCCAAAGGTCACCGGCGCGCCGCAATATTGCTTGAAGGTTTTTTTGCTGGGATTGGGACTCGTGGTTTATGGCGCTGTAGTCCCCGGCTTTCTAGGGTTGATGCTCAATCAGGGCCAGGATGTTTTCCTGCTGGAAGCCATTGTCAGCCCAGCGGTGACGCTCGTGGGCCTGGTGGCTTGCCTGGGCGCCAGTTTTCTGCCGACGATAATTGCCGTGCGCGAGAAGCGTGAAAACAAAGTCTGGATTATCATGATGAACTGTTTTTTCCTGATTCCGATTTGTTGGCTCGGCAGCTTCATCTGGGCATGCGTTCCGGATAAAACGCCTGAAGCGTTGGCGCGCAGTGATGTTCGAGGTGAGCCCAGCCCCCCGGTTTCAGAAGGAATAGCCGATAACGCCGAGCCGCCGCCAGCAGATCGTATGAGCGCCCAATTGGCAGAAGCGCAGACAAGCTCCGAGCCGGCCGAAGCGCAGACAAGCTCCGAGTCGGCGGAAACGCAGACAAGCACTAAGTTGGCAGAAGCGCAGACAAGCTCCCAGCCGGCAGCAGCGCAGACAAGCTCCGAGTCGGCGGAAGCGGCGACCAGCCCGGAGCCCAAAGCCAGCCCAGAGAGCGCCGATGCCCAGGCGCTGGCTGCCCCGGCAGAAGCGGAAGCAAAGATTGATGCTGACCCGGATCAGCCAATCGGATAGAATTATTGAGGCGGACCTCAATCGATCCTTCTCAGCGACCGGACAAAACTAGATGACCGACGAAATCCAACAAACCGAGCGGGGTGATGGTGCTGAAGGTTCGCAGGCCAAACCCAAGGGTGATTATCTCCTCGGAACGATGTTATCCGACCGCTACGAGATCCTTAGCGTTCTCGGTCGTGGTGGCATGGGTGTCGTTTACAAAGGTCGAAGAACGCTTATCGATCGCTTCGTGGCCATTAAGGTTTTGAGCGAGCAATTGCTCGACAGCGACATCAGCAAGAAACGCTTCATGCAGGAAGCGAAGGCATCGGCAAGGCTCAACCATCCTCATTTGATATCCGTCTTTGATTATGGTTTCACCGACTACGATGAGCCGTATCTAGTCATGGATTTCCTTGAAGGCGAAAGCCTCGAGGATCTGTTTCAGCGCGTGCACATCTTGCCGATCGATCGCTTTCTCAAGATCTTTCAGCAGTCATGCAAAGCCCTGAACTATATACATAAGATGGGTCTTGTACATCGAGACTTGAAGCCGAGCAACATCATGCTCGTTCCCACTGATGACGATCCCGACTTCATCAAACTCGTTGATTTCGGCATCGCCAAGGTACTGCCCACAGGCGAAGGAACAATTCAAAGACTGACGGCTACCGGTCAATCCTTCGGAAGTCCGCTTTACATGAGCCCGGAGCAGTGCCAGGGCAAAGATGTAGATTCACGTGCCGATATATATTCGCTCGGATGCGTCATGTTCGAAATGCTTACCGGCACGCCGCCGATTTGTGGTGATAATCCATTGCAAACACTCTTTTTGCATGTGACGCAGAAACCGGTCTCGTTTGCCGAAGCGAATCCGAACGTGCGTGTACCCCTGGAATTACAAAAAGTTTTACTGAAGTGTCTTGAAAAGGAACCGAACAACCGATATCAAACCGCCTCGGAGCTGAGTGAGGCGCTTACCGACGCGATACTGATGGACAGCAGTATTCGCAAGGAAGTAATGAAGGACGGATGGCAGGTCTACAAAAAGGGAGTGCCTCTGCCGTCGGGTAAGAAGGCACCGCCTCCACTTCCCTCGGACGGTGCTCTAAAAAGTCCGCCGCCGCTGCCGGAGTTGGCACCAGATGTAGTGTCAGCCAGGGGAGCCAGCGCTGATGGTGCGGCGCCCTCGGCTGTCGACTCCAACCCCCGCCCTGCTAGACCAAAAGCCCCACCACCGCTGCCATCGGAACAAAAGACATCGACGCCGCCTCCTCCTCTGCCTCATGAGGAGATAGCCGACACGGTGCCAATGGAAGGGATGGATCAAAAGCTATCCACTCCACCGCCGCCATTGCCGGAGCAAAAGACGTCGAACCCGCCGCCGCAATTGCCGGAGCAAAAGACGTCGAACCCACCGCCACCACTGCCTGAGCAAAAGACGTCGATCCCACCGCCGCCACTGCCGGAGCAAAAGACGTCGAACCCACCGCCACCACTGCCTGAGCAAAAGACGTCGATCCCGCCGCCGCCACTGCCGGAGCAAAAAACATCCAATCCG
>JAJPJO010000560.1 GCA_021324135.1 Pseudomonadota bacterium | reverse complement strand
GCGATGAAAGCGCCCTGGCAGCCTGGAGATGGAAGATCGTGGTATTCACCCTGGGCCGATTTCACAAGCATAGATTGGAGACAGATTCAGAGAGGTGACCGCATAGAAATCGACGCTGGAGCGACCCCGGGGCAAACCCTGGCATACAATCCCCTTGTACTTCCTCAGCTCCCGGCTGGCAGTGCTCCGATCATCTTTGAAGTTTCAAGCGATCCGAATCACTGCGCCGGCACCGCAGCCATTGCGATCGGATATTGGAACACCCCATCCGGCATCGATATAGGGAACAACAGCAACATTATCGTCCAGGGCTCCGGCTGGCACATGAACGGCGTAACAGTACCAAACTGGCCCAGTTTCCCTAATCTGAGAGTGGGCGGCATCAACCAAACGGGGATCAATATTGGTCCGCAAGCAAATAATATTACTCTCCAGAATATTGAATTGGTGGGAAGCAAGAAGGTGGGATTGAACGTCTCGGGATCGAATGTGGCCTGCAATTATTTGATGTTCCATGACGCCCCGACAAACATGGTATTCGCACCGGCAAGCAGTTCAACTGTATCCCTGAACGGCTGCTGGTTTTACGGTTATTACCAGAGGAACTGCCCCGGCATCGTCGCGACTCCCTCGGCGCCGGGAAAAATTTTGGTCCATAACACCGTCTTCGGACCACAAGTGGGAACGGCGATTGACGTGAGCGGCAGCCCGAACACTACATTACAAGGCGATAACAGCCTGTTCATCAATTGCGGTTTTTCCAACGTCAAAGCAGCGCAATCGGCTCAGGTCACCCTCAAGAATGTGACATCATATCTGGCACCATTGAATTCATCCGGCAATGCGCACGATTGTCTCACGTTCCCGGAATCCAATCCCTTTCCGACCGGCTCAGTGGTGTCAAACAGCATATGCTCCGGCGGTGTCGTCGATGTCACGGGCAGCAATCTCTTAGGCTCATCTGATTTTCAATATCAAACCACGGGTAATACCGTTTTGCTTAGTTCATCTCAACTGAGCGCTCAGCCGTTTGTCGTTGATCCGAGCAGCCTCTGGTATCCTGACTCCTCCATGGGTTTTCCCTACAACTTTGCAGTGAAAAGCGGGAGTGCTTCAGCTGGCTTTGGCAGTTTGAATGTCACATCCATTCCTCAGTACCTTGCAGCCATAGTCCCTCAGGCTGCGAAGTAAGGAGTGAATGCCGAAAAGGTGATAGGGAAGGATCGGGCTGGGATGCATTCCCAGCCCGATCTGCTATCAGCCGGAGCAAGAGATCGAGCAAACTTTGTTTGCACGGAATATACTGTAGTTCATATGGAATCGCTCAACCGTTTTCCCCACGATGAGCTCGAATGATGAGAAGAATTGCAATCACGCTTGGACTTACCGCGACTATGCTGGCAGCTTCTATGAGCAAGGCGGAGGCAGGACCTGCTCACCTCGATCTTAAGGAATACAAACAGAACCTGAAAATGAGAGTGCCTGTATCGCATGAGATTCTACTGTCCATGGATGAAAGAATCGAGCGCGCGTACACAGCCGATCCAACAATCGCGGAACCTATCGTCGCCGCACAAAGACAAATTCTGATCATCGGCAAGGCCAAGGGCAGGACTACGATTGGCATTTGGGATATCATGGGCAGGGCTTCATTGATTGAGCTAGATGTCGATCCTGCTGCAGGGACGAGGAATTCACCCGATGGAAGCAATCCCCCGGTTCAACCTGAAAAGCCCCCATCAACAAACAATGTTATGTACGAGGTGGGCGAGCCTGACAAGCAAACTGTTGATAAAGCCTATGAGATGCAGGTATTAAGTGATAAATCGCTGCGTTCGATCCTTGAACGTCTGCTGAGTGAGGAGAGGAAGCTCGAGAGGGACCGCACGGGTGCAGTGGCCGCTGCCATGGCAAAACAAACTCCATCTCCATCAATGGGTGACTTCTTCGCAGACTCTGCCGAGCTACAAAGAAGAGTGACATTCAGCAGCGAGGCTAACAAGATTAAGCCGACACGCACAATAACAATACCGGTTTCGCAAAGCAGAATATTCTCATCGACTCAAAAGTTGATTAAGGTAGTGGCCAGCGATTTTGAACATCAGGAGCCGTTCTTGATGTCCGAGCGGGAGCTGGCATTGATTGGCAAAACACCCGGAAAGTCAACGTTAGTTATAACTGATGAATCAGGCGCCGGCGAAACCCTGGAAGTTCTCGTTGTAGAGGACCAAGATGCGATCGAGGCAGGGCTAAAGCAGGCGGCTCGCTTTTTCAACATGAAGATGGACGAGCCCAAGCCAATGACGTTTGCGGCTACGGAAAATCCACCAATCGTATTTAAGGAGCGGCGGACCTCACGAGAGATAAGCATCAATGCCGTGCAACCCAAATTGCTGAAGCTCACAAATCCAATAATAAGAACCGCAATAGGTGATGCAAAAATCGCCGAGCCAGTCGTCGTCGATCGTTCAAACATTGTTGTGATAGGTAAGAAACCCGGCAGCACGACGTTGTTCCTCTGGGATGATCAAGGTAATAAGGACGGAATTGAACTAAAGGTGTCCGGCACAAACGCTCGCGTCAAGAATACCGCAGAAGCAGTCAAAATTTCTGAGGAATCGGGCGAAAAGGAAAGCGCTCCAGTCGAACCGAACCTGAAGAGGAAGTTTAGATTGCCCGACTTTGGTGATGTCGTGATATGGTCGGGCCGAAGAGCCGATCTTCTGACTCTTCCGGTTGACTGATACATCTTGGACTGGACAATATCTGCTCACCATATTTGGTGTCACATTTCCTGACTTCCTTCAAATCGAGCAGGTAGCGCTCAAGCCGCCGAGCACAAAAGCACCATCCCGCCCAATTGTTCCTGTTCGATTGCAGCCAAGAGTTCCTCGTATTTTGAGCGAACCTCAGCTATTACAGCCGAAGAATAGCGCTTGTCCACCTCAGGATTATCGAAACGCTTCAGAAAGTTTCGGTACCACTCTATATACTTCTCATCGAGATTCACATTTTTGATTTCCTGCCAGGAGTTTGTGCGCATGAGTTCATGAAACTCCTCAAGTGTGGCAGGAGTTTGTCCCAAAAATACCCTGGGAAGAGGACGTGTCTTGTCGTAAAGCACATAATCGAAAATACAAAGAAGCCCGTCTGGTTTGGCCGCTGTTCGAAAACTTGCCACCGCTCGTTGCTTGTCTTGAGCTGCGTAGAAGACATTAAACAGATAAATCAAATCGAATTGTCCGGGAAATCGCTCACCAATAGAGTGCATATCGCAGACATTGAAGAGGTGCGCAGGATATTGCCGGCGAGCATATTCGATGGCGGCTTCATCTATGTCAACGCCGGCTACTTCTCCCCATCCATGGCGACTGACATAATCTGCCGTTCCTCCTCGCCCACAACCGACATCAAGGACTCGCCAGCTCGGCTGTGAGTCAATCATTCCGAACACAAGATCGATAGACTCCGCTTCTCCTGCATGCGCGTAATCAGCACTACGGATAGTGGCGAGAAACTGCTTACCGTCATATTCATCCATTTTCATTGCTGGAAATCGCCCTGCTCGTCTATGACCGTATGAGAGTATAACTCGTGGCTATGCCCCAGTCATCAGTTTCGAGCAGCGCGATGGTGGTATATATTAAGTGCCTTTGCCCTAGAGTTCTTTCTAAGATGCATACTAACCAAGCGGAAAGTAACCTGTCTGATGACAGTCGACAGCAAGATGTGTGCTCTATCTGCGGTCTGCAGCTCGGCCGGGGCTCAATGACGGCCTGGGTCCTGCAGCAGGAACGCTGCAGATGCAATACCCCCAACTCTGCCGCTATTGAGCTGACATCCGCTCAGTCGCCGGACTCGCACAAATCCATGGAAGCTTTTCCTGCAACCACCGGTAATGGCGGGCAAATTCTCAATGAGCGCTACGAGTTATTGGAGCGCCTCGGTCATGGCGGCGTGGGCGTCGTGTACAAAGCCAAGGATCTGGTGACCAATCAACTGGTGGCAGTCAAATTGATGCGTAAGGAACTGGCTGAATACGAGCCTGCGCTTCTGCGTTTCAAAAGGGAAGTGGAAACCACATGTGAGCTCAATCATCCTAATCTCGGGAAGATACATGGCTATGGATGCGATCGAGCGGGGCAGCCGTACCTGGTTATGGAGCTGGTATCCGGCGAAAATTTAGCCGATGTGCTGAGCAAGAATGGCAATCGCTTGGAGCAAAAACGTGCTCTCAATCTGTTCATTCAAATTTGCGAAGGCTTAGCCGTGGCGCATGGACGAAGCATCATTCATCGCGACCTGAAGCCTCGAAACATTATTGTCTATATGGACAGGCATGGGCACGAGTCGGCAAAGATAGTTGATTTTGGATTTGCCCGAGTCGATCGAGACGGCTCGGATTCTTTGAGTATGACTCAAAGCGGGGAGGTTTTCGGCAGTCCGCTCTACATGAGTCCGGAGCATTGCCTGGGTCAAAAGCTTGACGTACGTTCGGACATTTATTCTCTGGGTTGCCTCATGTATGAGACTCTTGCAGGCTGTCCGCCTTTAGCGGGCGATAATATACTCGCGACGGTTGCCAAACAGGTGAAGGAAGAGCCGCAGCTTCTCCAGAAGTTCGACAAGTCGATTTCTAAATCTCTGGAAGGCATCGTTTTAAAATGCCTGGCCAAAGAACCGTTGATGAGATATCAATCTGTCTGCCATCTGCTCGATGATTTGAACAAGGTGAAGCATGGTCGCTTGACGAGCGCTCCTGCGGTCAAACGCACGGCCAAAAAAGAAAATAGCCCTCAATTGAGCAAGTTGCGCTATCGTCACGGGGTTGATGTTGGGATCGTCGCAGGAATTGTTCTCTTGAATGTTGTCGTTTTGTCTTTGATTTTTGTCTTTTGGTCGCAAACTGTTTCGAAAAACTCTGTATCCAATTCGCCTTTGCCATCCACAGCTAAGACCGTTGAAGTCGTCCAACCCAACCATCTCGAGCCCAAAGTGAGTTTGACAGCGACAAAGGGCGGCAGCAAATCCAAACTTGAAGAGCATGTCGCATCGATACCGGGCGATGTCTCTTATCTCTCTAAATCCTTAGCGGTGAAACCGGTCGCGCAGGGGCAATCAACTCTGCATCCGGCAACAGAAAGTGAGCAGCATGCGAGCACTCTTGCCCTCCTTCCCTCGCGAGCGGTTCCCTCTCAGCTCGACACTTCACAATACAGAATACCGAGTGGCAAAACGGTAAGCGATTTGATCAGAAAAGCAAAATTGGTGGACAACAATCAAACTGTGAATGCATCGGTGAAGAACGATCGCATAATAGTATCGACAATTGGCGGTGTTCATGCATCGGACCGAGATTGCAAGGTAAGTGCACTTTTGATGTTGAAAGAAGTCGTGAACCACTGCAAGAACATTCATAGCGCCCAGATTTATTTTTTCGATCCGTATTCCATATCCACATACAGAACCGTTAATGTAACTGCCAATCTCGTTGACTTACTCAATCAGGGTCAATCGATCGATCGAGTCATCTTGAACGTCAACTTGACTCATGGATCGAGAGCGGCCCCTGTATCCGGTGCGGACTCCCATCGCGACGAGCACCCGCTGTCAAACAGAACAGCCTATCTGGGTTCGTGGAACAATCCCGGACTGACAGCTGCGATTGCTTCGTCCGGTCAGACAATCCGCAAAGGATGCGAAGTGTTGATAAATGCAGATGATCCGTCATGGACGGACACCGGCCTTTTTCTGAGCTACGGCGATCGAGTGTGGCTGGACACGCGGTCGGGCGGACTGTGGTCTAACCAAAACGGTGGTATCAAATTCAATGCCGACGGCGAAGGCGGCGCTGCAGGTTTCTATCACGGTAAACTCGGCCCGCCATTTCCGCGCGGCTCATTGATCGGAAAGGTGGGTCGCAACGGCGGGGAATTTTTTGTCGGTACGACTCTAACTAACTACTCTCCTCCGGATTGTGACGGCGACTTATTTCTGCGCTTCAACGATCGTTATGACAAGCAGGTCAATTGGTATGCGGACAACTCGGGATCGCAAGGTGTGCGCGTCTTCGCAACTAAAGCGAGTCATTAGATCGCAGCTCATTAGCTGGCGTTTGTTCCAGGCGCGCACTGCCGTGCTATTATTCTAACTCGGCAACAGCGCTGACAGGCGCATCACTCAGAGTGCTTCCCATGAAAAAATCGTACGACGCATCAAAAGTGACAACTATTGCTGGTGCACGAATTGCAATTGTTCAAGCCGGCTGGCACAAAGATCATACGGATCGAATGGTGGCGGCCTTCAAGGAAGTGATGGCAGACGCGCAATGCACCGATATAGATGTTTTTATGGTTCCAGGCAGCTATGAAATTCCGCTTACGGCAAAGAAGATTGCGAAGACGAAACGTTATGATGCGATCGTTGTCTACGGTATTATCGTGAAAGGCGAAACGGATCACTATGAAGTCATTCTGCAGACATGCATTCGAGAGATAGGGAAAGTAATGTATGACTTCGAGGTTCCAATCATCATGGAAATCTTGCCTGTCCATAAGATCGAACATGCAATAGCGCGCACTCAAGGCGATAGCAACAAAGGAATAGAAGCAGCTCTTGCTGCAATCGATCTCATATCGCTTTATCGCAAATTGGATAATTCCAATTGATCTATCGCTATGCCGTTTTTTCTTGCAAACGGAATGATTTAGGCTCCCTTGTGCAGAGGTGCTCGAGATGCCTCCAGTGCAGCGAGAACAACGGTAGAGTCACTGACGAAACCAAAGATGCCACCTTGGGCTGAGAGAATATCGAGTGCGGCCTTGTGTCTATCGGGGCTCTAGGAAGCCACGCAGTCTTCCAAAATGATCGCATCATATCCATGATCGTTTGCCGCGGTCATTGTCGTGAAGCAGCACACATCGGTCGTGACTCCGCAGATCAATACAGTTTCTATGCCCTTAGAGCTTAGTATGTGGTCAAGCTCCGTTTCGAAAAAAGAGTTCTTGCCCGGCTTATCTATTACGATCTCATCTGGAGATGGAGCCAGCTCCGGGACAATCTCATGTCCTGCTTCTCCGCGAATCAGGATTCTTCCCATAGGTCCGGGATCCCCTATGCGATTCCCTTTGGGCCAGCGATTCAATTTTGTTTTTGGACAATCAGAAAGATCGGGAAGATGACCTTCTCGCGTATGTATGATAAAAAGACCGGCGCGGCGAGCCGCATCTAACACATTCCGGCAGGGAGGAATGACCTTTTGCAAAAGCTTCGGATCATTGCCGAGAAATTCTCCATATCCTCCATTGCAGACAAAATCACGTTGGACATCAACTACTAGAAGAGCCGTTTTTTCCGTCTGCAACTCGACATTGCGAGGTCTGGCTCTCAATTCAATCGGTGGCATGATAACTCCTTAGGCAAGTGAACTAATTCAGGACCGGCAGAATGATCAATTATCCGATCAGAAAAGCTCTTGTACAATCATGTGTTGCGACCGGAGGTGTTATTCATGGACAATTCGAGATACGAAGCGGGCTTAGCCAAAGCAAAGTCCGTAATAGGCGACAAGCTTGTGGATAAGCTTCTAAATGATTTCAAGGACGTGGCGCCTGATATGTCGCGCTTCGTTATAGAGCATGTCTGGGCAGATTTGTTTTGCCGTCCTGAGCTGGATGTGAAAACGCGTGAGCTTGCTGCAATCTCATCGCTGGCAACGCTCGGGAGCGCGCCGCTACAGCTGAAGGCCCACATCAACGGCGCCCTCAATGTCGGCTGCACACCCGAGGAGATAATCGAGGTATTGCTGCAAGTAATGGCACTCGCCGGTGTTCCCGCCGCGATGAACGCCATCATGTCGGCGCGCGAAGTATTCCAGGAGCGAGACTTACTAAAGTCAGTTTCGCGATGAGATAGTCCGAATCAGCGTCTGTCGCGAGAGTTTATAGCCGGCTGGGAAACTGGCACCATAAAAATTGCCAAAAGTGGCGCTTGTTCAGTTGCCTTTGCAATCCTATGCTGATTGTCAGACGACTTCCTGACAACTGGCGAGGGCGCTGATTCTATGGCTAAAATGGCGTTTTTCGAAAAACTTTTCTGGCGTTCACTCGGTTCTCTCTGTCTGAGCATAATGACACTGACCGTTTCCATGCCGCCAGCGCATGCCTCGTACGGTCTGTCGCTGGGTCTGGGCATTGTCCGCGTAGCGGTTAGCAGCACTCGAACCTATCAATATGGTCGCCGTTACGGACGTTTCAATTACGGTGCTACAAGCAACCAATATGGCAATGCCGGTGACTGCTCGGGGTATCAATCGTCGCCTGCCTATGATCTATCGACGGGCGCTTGTGCGCCCTTTCAATTCCAACAGAACAGCAATGAAAACCTCGATGCACGCTCGCGCAGCGCCATTGTTAAAAGGCGAAATTTAGCCGTTACCGCCTGCAATAAGGGCAACCGATTGTGGGAACAGCATGAGGCGGACCGCGCGCAGAAAGAATTTAGCGAGGCTCTGAAATATGACCCGGATATGCCCGAAGCGCATTACGGGCTTGCATTAGTTTATATGGATAAACTGGCATATGCGGAATGTTTGGCGGAGGTTGAGCAATCGCTTGCGAAGGATAAAAAGGATGCCGACTATTTATTCATGGCTGGGCACGCCTGCGCTCGCTTGCACAAATACTCGGAAGCTCGCCGTTATTTCAAACGGTACCTGACCGCGAGCGCGAATGGAGTAAATGCCGATATCGCAAGAGAGTCTGTCGCGATTATCGAGAACAGCTTATTGGACAATGCAGAGGGAGATTATCTCAGTGATGCGACCAATACGAGACTGGCTCGCTGGGAGAGCTCGCAGATGCCGCTGAAGGTCTTCATCAAAGAGGATGATACCATGGATGGTTATACATCCGAATATAAAACCGTCCTCAAGGAAGCCTTCGAGCAATGGCAGAGCGCCTCACGCGGTAAAGTGAGCTTTGAGTTCACAGACAAGGCCGAGAACGCACAAATCACTTGCGGCTGGACCGACGATCAGAGCAAACTGGGATCGCAAGAGTTAGGTTTGACCGGCACGACAATAATTGACAGTCACCGCATAGAAGCCGCAAATATTCAGTTGTTCACTTTGTGCGATCGAAAAGATGTTACGGCTGAAGAGCGAATCGCCAAAATGAAAGAAGTATCGCTGCACGAAATTGGACATGCTCTGGGGCTCGGGCATAGCCAGCAAGTTTATGACATCATGTACTTCAGAACTTGCCCAGAGGGCCTGGAGTTTCCGCTAACCGAGCGCGACAGCAATACGGTGGTCGCCCTTTACTCGAAGCAAATTCGCATGTCGGACACATCAGCGATGGAAACCGATCTCAACGCTGGTCGCGGCAAATGGTCTTCTTCATTAGCCGAGGTCCAGATGGGACAATCCGGCAACCCATGACACTATATGCGGTGAGCGAGAAAACAATGTCTTACATTTAGCATCTTTGCAGACAGTTGTCGATCGCAACAATGGTTCGCAGAATCGCAGGAATGCCCTCGAGGCATTCCTCAACATTTAGTTTCGTGTAGTTTGAACAGGTTTAAAGCAGGCTAATCTTTCCTGGTCCATAATTAATCCAATGCGCACTAATTTTGGGAGTTTGGCAATGAGCATCCGTTCGTTAAGTCTTATAGTTGGGCTCTCAAGCACAATCGTTATAGTTTCGACACTGAATGCGGAATCTGCATTCGCGGCGGCTGATGAAAATGCCTATGAGGAGGCTCTCGAGCTCAAGAAAAAGGAGGATTACAAAAAGGAGATTACCGCACTTGATACCGCTATCAAGCAAAATCCCAACCATGCAAAAGCTTATAGAGAGCGAGGAACTGCCCATTTTTGTCTCGGGCAATTTCAGAAAGCGATTGAGGATTTTACAAAATCCATCAGTCTCGACGCCAGCGATCCGTCTGCCTATGTTAATCGCGCCCTCGTCTATCAGGACACGGAAGAGCTGGATAAGGCGCTTGATGATTTGAACCAAGCCATCAAACTCAATCCCAACGAGGGGGCTGCGTACTTCCTACGCGCCATGGTGTACAGCCGGACCGGTAAGTTGCAAAATGTAATTGAAGACTGCAACAAGATGATCAGCTTTAATTCGAAGGAACCTACTATTTACTGGTGCCGAGGCGATGCTTACATGAAGCTCCGGCAGTTCGATAAAGCCGTCGATGATTACAGCGCAGCCCTTAATCTCCATCAAACATTTGTATCGACCGCGCTCGATCCTAAACACGCTTGCATCTACTACAATCGCGGTGTTGCCTATGGGGCGATGGGAGAGCATGAGAAAGCCATCGCCGACTTTAGCACCGCCATCAAGCTCGATTCGAAGGATGTAGCCTATTTCAATGCGCGCGGCGTGTCATACGAGCAGTTGGGTCAGTACGATAAGGCAATAGCTGATTTCGGTGAGGCTATCAGCATCAAACCCAGTGCACTGTTTTTTGAGAATCGGGCGCGCGTTTATGACAAAACAGGTAAGCCGGACCTATCCAAAAGTGACAAGGAAAGCGCGAAGAAACTAGACTCGCAGAAATCAGATTCGCAAAAATCAGATAAGCAAAAGGAAGAGAATTAAGCAGACGTGTAGTTCTTTGCTTCCGGTTGCTTTCCGGAACATAAGAATAGCCGCTCCGGGCGATATACTTTTGTAATCGACAAGGAGAAGTCAATGGACTCCAAGGAAAATCCTTTTGAGGATCTCGCGGTAGATGCCGAGGCGCATAGCGCAGGGGCGCACAATCGACTGACGGCATATCAAATAAGAGCGGAGGGACGGCAATATCAGCAGAGTGACATGCTGAACCAGAAGCTGGAAGCGCTCAAGTGGCAGATCGGCAAACTGGAGCAATCAGTGAACGCGTTGAAGTCGACAATCGATCGATTCAACAGCGATTCCAGCAAACTATATTCAACGTTGAGCTGGCTTACTTTTGCGATTGCGGCAGCTACTGTCGCTATCGTCTTTCTGGCTCTTTGGCAATTCAATGGTAAGTGAAGAACGGTTGCCAATCAGACAAAAATAAGTTAAGAACCCGCAGAAGCAGTTTCCTCCGGAAAATGGGCCCTGGCGTCATAGACAAACAGGGCTCTCAACTTATCCCAGAAGTCACCACCCAGTATGAAGAGGCTTACGACGAAGAGCAAATCGGCAGCCACGTTGATCGAAATACGCGCGACATCAGGAAGAAGCTGCGGAGCATATGCGAGCACCCATGACGGCAAAAAATTTACCACGAAGAGGACGAGCCCGATCGAATAGCGCGTTCGCCCGACCGAGCCTCGCGGCGCCAACTTATGAAGCGCAGAGAGCAATTTGTTGCGCAGCAAGTCGAACGCTTCCTTACCTAAAATCGCCGCCGCTGCAAGCGCCAGCAATTCGGGCCCGCCGACTGTCAAAAGTCCGATTATCGGGCCTTTGATTTCCAGGGGCAGGCTGAGCGTTGCCACCCAGAGTCCGAGCAATGGAATCAGACAAGAAGCGATTAACAAGAATGCTCCGATTTTAAACTTCAATCCTCTCAAGAAGCCTCCTTAAGACCTGCAAACACCGACTTTATAGTATACGTCTGGATCGCCAAGCTGAGCGAACGATTATGCCGGCTCAGAGCGGAAAAATCGCCCCGCAGGATGAGGCAGCACCATCTTTGTGCTGACATGATGGAGGCTATATAGCCCCAGTCGCACACAAGAAGAAAGGGAGTGACCTAAATGTTGAGTAGAAAACATCAGTGCCTTCGTGGAACCATGCAATTAGTTCTTCTTGCTACAACAATATGTTGCTTGCCTGTCGCAGCGGATCCGAGTCAAAAAGCACAAAAGGTGAACTATGAGCCCAAGGTCGTCACTCTGACAGGAACAATCGTGCCCCAAACGTTTGCCGGGCCTCCCAACTATGAAAGTGTATCCAAAGGCGATAAAGCAGAAAAGGAATGGGTCCTCCACCTTCAGCAACCAATTGAGCTCGATGCCGAAGCAGACAATGATGCGGAGAAAAACGTGAAGATGATTCAACTGGTTATGGGATATAGCACGAACCAGGATGCAGATCCATCTGCGATTGCAAAAACGCAGTACAAGAACTGGAAGCCACTGACCCAAAAAGGCGTTACCGTGCTCGCCACAGGAACACTCTTCCATTCGATGACCGGTCATCATCATACGAAGGTTTTGATGAACGTCCATGAATTGAAGAGGAAACAATAGAGAAGGTGCAGAGCATGGACGTTGAAGCGCCAGTGCTAAATTCTCCGTGGTTTGTTTTTCTTCGCTCAGTGCACATTTATTGATGTCGGCACCGTCCCTGGTGCAGAGTTTTCGATGTACGATCCTTCCCAGCTGCTGAGCCACGGGAATGTCAGATACTCAAACTGCTGCCTGTAATTATAGAATCCATAGGCCTGTGCTTGCGGATCCCAGAAAGCATTGTATTGAAATGGCTCAACCCGGTAACCGGCAATTTCGCCATTACTCATGTATTCAGGTACGCTTTCCTGGACCGCCACCGTAATTGGTGCGACAAATCCGGGAGGGAGACGATCGGTGTAGCCGACTCCCGGCAAATAGAATTGTCCTGTCGACACATCGAAGATGTAATGTGTCGGCACAAATCCGCGCGTCGCAAAATATCTGTGCGGATATCTGACACCATCGAGAGTGTAGCCGCTGTAATAGTTTAAGGAAGGAACCCAGCCAAGATCGGTGTTGCAGCCCCAGGGCAGGAAATTGTCCAGCCAGCCCGACAGACCCCCATATCCGTAGTAGTTGGTATCCCAGGTCCAGGGTGTATTCCAGCCGGAGTTCCAGCCCCAGCCGGGATTGGCGTACCAGTTAATGGGCCAGTTCCACGGTCCATTCCAGCTGCTAAACCAGGCTGGCGCATAGGGAGGAAGAGTCCAGGGCCATGCAGCCGGGTTCGTGACTATATTGGCGTCGTTGAGGGCCGCGACTGAGGCGTAATCAGGTGCATAAGAGTCGAATTGCCGGCATGCGTACGATGGTGTCACCACCGATGATAGCGCTCTGCCGAACCTTATGTAGCCGCCTGGATCGATTGCTCCTGGGCGACCGCCGATCCGGTCTCCAGCATGCGGATGAGTCGAAAAATCTCCGCGCCATCGCAGAGGCTCAGCTCCTTCTCTGGAAAGACCGGCTCGTTGGTTGGCAATTCTCGGATTCGCATATGGGGGAACGCGAGGTACGCGATCCACTTGTGGCACTCGTCCTTGTTGGTGCATCAGGTGATCACCCATTGCACCAATTCCGGCAGCACCAGCCATCATTCGTGCACTATCGTTGCGGAGCTCACCTCGATTGCCGCCATTGAAATAGCGATTGTTGAAGCCGCGCTCGTTCGTAGTGACGGCATGTTCCAGTGTGCGGTTAGTATTGAACGTGTGTTCATTCCTTTGGCCGGCCAGATTGCGCTCGGCACCAGGTGCAAGGAACGATCGGCGCTCTGTCGGGCTCATATGAGCCATGGTTTCTGCGCGTTGTTGCGGTGTCATCTTGTACATCGCTTCTGCGCGTTGTTGCTGATTCATCCGGTCTATCGTCTGCGCCCTTCTGCCGGCGTCCAGGCTCGCGAAAGCTCGATCGCGTACTTGAGGCTGCATGCGAGAATATCTCGCCGCCGTCTGCGCGGCAGTCAATCCGGCAAAAGCCATTCCAATATGTTTTGCTGGACCCATTCCTTGCAGAGCCGCTCCCATTTGTCCGCCATGCCTAACGCCACCACTTACGGTGCTGCCATGCAGAAAAGAAGCGGATGGTCCACCTATAAATGTGCTAGCTGTAGGTCTTTGACCCGCCGCGATTCTCCCAGCGTGCGCGCCCAATGTGCCCGGATGCTGAGACGTCATCGGCGAGGCTTGCAGATGCGCGGTGTTTGCATGGGAAATTGCGTGCTGTGTAGCGAAATGTAGAGCTCCGGCGTGCGCGCCTCCTGAGTGCGATAACTGCATGTGCGGTGCTCCACCGCCATGTGCTGCAAAACGCGGGGACTGCAACGCGGTTTGAACATGGCGCACTGTCATGTGTGGTCCGGACATGCGCGGACCGCCAAAATGGGGAGCCGACATCGCAGCGCGCATGCGTGGCGCAGACATGTGCGGACCGCCAAAATGAGGACCCGGCATTGCAGCGCGCATGCGTGGCGCAGACATGCGCGGACCGCCAAAATGCGGAGCCGGCATCGCAGCGCGCATGCGAGGTGCCATCATACGCGGACCGCCAAAATGGGGAGCCGACATCGCAGCGGGCATGCGTGGTGCTGCCATCATGTGCGGAGCTCCAAAGTGAGGAGACGACATAGCCGCGGGCATACGCGGTGCTGCCATGCGTGGAGCCTCAAAATGGGGAGCCGGCATCGCTGCTGGTATGCGTGGTGCCGGTGCTGCCATGCGAGGAGCTGCCGGAGCGGCCATGTGGGGAGTTGCCGGAGCGGCCATGTGAGGAGCTGCTGGTGCCGCCGGTGCGGCCATGTGCGGAGCACCACCACCACCACCGCCACCGCCTCGCGCAGCAACATTGAGAGGAACTGGTGGAGTCAATGAAATCGAAAGAGCAATGAAAGTGCTCAGATAAAGGAACGCATGACCATGCTTCATAGTGCCGCCCTCGGACGCCAACCGGTTGTGGCTGGTGAAACTGAAAACTTTTTTTGCATAGACAGAAGTCCTGCGCGTTTGTTGCTAATGTTGCGCTTTTTGTGAAGCAAAACAGGTCCTTGCTGCTAAACTTTCATAATCGTTCCGATCATTGCTCTTTAACCGGACTTGATCAGCTGAATTGATGAGAATGACGAATGACACTACCTGTGGTGTCTTAAAATCGGTGAACCGTGAAACAAGAAATAGTCGCGACCTTCTTAGCTGCCGCCTGTTTGTTAATCTCATCGTCGCAAGTTTCAGCTGCTTCGCTAAAAAACATAGGAACCGAGTGCACTGTTGCGGCGGGTGCCGGCTACTTGACAGACGTGCAACTAAAGTCATCTATAAACTATATCGAGGATTATACGCCGGTACTGCCCCGTGACAGAACGCGGAAGGTGGTATTAAAGACAGTGCCGCATAAACTCACCAGCGGCGAGGTTGTTAAGGCTGACGGTGTCAGCATGAAGCTAAAAGATGATGACGTCTTGCTAGTGTCAGGCAGTACGAAGAACGGCAAGCCATGGACACTGACAAAGCATTATTTTGGTTTGGGTACTTGCATATTCACTGCCGATCTCGACCTTGATGGTGTTCAAGACCTTATCTTTTTGCAAGCGACTGGCGCCTGCGGCATTGCACCACCAGCGGTACTGACCGTTATAATGTTCGATGCGCTACGGCGTCCGTTTCCAATGGAAGTCACAGGATATTTCAGCGCGGATCAGTCAAGTTGGAACGCAAAAAATAAAGAAGGAACCATCGACGATCTAATCTTGGTCGGCGAAGATGAACATGCGGTGCTGATCTGTAATCAATTGGACAGTGCACTTGGCAAAGATCGAAATCGCACTTACTGGCGCACTCTGATGTATCAAGCAAGCCATGCCAGCTGGCATTTGCTAAAGTCGTACAATGGAAAAAAGCTGCCCATGCTGGTTCGCTACACGTACAAGCCTAACTCGAAAACAATACCAGATCCGGTACCAGCTCTTGCTCATTTCGACGATGGCTCATATGGTATCACGCGCGACAAGCTCTGTAGATCTGGAAAGATCACTGGACTCGGATTCGACAAAGACGATTCCGAGCGAGCGCTGAATGGAATCAAAATAGACACAAAATTGTTCAAAGAAACAGACCGGTGGAAGTCATTTTTCAGCTCATTCATAATCAGGGACGGTGCTGATTCATATGATGTCCTTTCGCTTGATACTAAGGATGGTGCCAAATTGT
>JAJPJO010000031.1 GCA_021324135.1 Pseudomonadota bacterium | reverse complement strand
CCTCGAGCGCTGCCTTAATATCCGCCGCCGCATCAGCCCGAGCATCGGCCCGAGCCTGATCAGTGACGGACATACGAGCGGTAGGATGTTCATTTTTCCCTTTCGCTTTCATGCTTTGCTCCGCGTCTTCAACAAAGCGCGGGGAGTCGCGTATGCGAAGCTCCCTTCCGATTACGCCCACGTGCGTTTTTTCACTCGATCGCGGAATGGCTTGTGATCGCGTTCATCGCGACGTTCTGGCATACCAGCATCGGCCGAAAGGCAAACTCCGCCCCCCAAAGGCAGGAGAATGCGGGAGCGATCAATCCCAGGTCCAACCATTCGCGCCCCTGATCAACGCATCCCTGATAGAATCCTCGCGTTAAAGCGATAACTCCAACGAAGTGCAGCAAGTCAACCATGGAAGACTCTCCTATTCCATACCGGGAAGGTCCGGCTACCACCTTTCGTCTCAACGCCGTTTTCATCGCGCCACCACATGTGGTTATATATTCTGTAATGAGAATGGGATGTTGGCTTAAGCTGAAATTGGTTACGCGATGGCGTTGTCAAAAGATAATCCGTTCTAACATGCCCGAATCAATCGGCACAACTACTAGTAATCGTCACAATCAACTTAATCAGCGCTACCGCGACCTCTATCAATAAACTCACCTGCTCAGCTCAATGGCTTATCTACCAGTTTCTGGCGATATACAAGCGCAAGTAATTTTGGCTCGGATGGGATTTGATCGAGATTGACATCAACTCTTCTCCGCATCGCCTGATGTCAGGTCGTTAGAAAACGAGACTTTATGAACGAATATATGTGTTGCTCTGACTGCCATTTTGTTAGTTGTCTAGGATAGTCAAGAGTTTTCCTTATTGAACCATCCATAAGACCAGAACCTAAGCCAGTGTCCATAGACGTTTCCTCACCAGCGATTCTTATCGCCAGGAAGCACCACGTTTTGGACGGGCTTCTGTTCATCATGAACTGCGGCTCGTGTGAACCCGCATCCCAAGTTTCACAGAACCAGGACTTCCCCATTCTTCGAATGGAAACCATGGAGTGACGAGAATGCGCAAGCTAGTTGGAATTCGTCTGGCGCTCGCGGCTTCCGCTTTGGCTCTGTCCGTCGCCACCACCGAGGCACTGCCGGAGCATCAGGATCTCTCGAGCACATACCAGCTTTTTTGGAAAACGGTTAACGATCACTACATCGGCTTTCGACCTCATGCATGGTCAATCTATGCGCACCAGTTCGACACCCAGCTCGGCGACGCCACTGGCGAATATCTCGATCAATTCAGGAGGTCGGCGATCGCGTCACTGAACGATCCGAAAGTGCGGTTCGTCAGCCTCCAGGAAGCGGAGTCGTTCATAGCACGCCAGGCCGGTGAAGCGATCGGGCTGGGTATAAACATTTTCCCAAAGCCCGTCGCCAGAGGCTACGTTGTGGTCACCAGCGTTCCGGCGGGCCCGAACGGCGACGACAGCCGGCTGTATGCGGGCGACCACATCCTGAAAGTCGATGGAGTGCCGGTGACCGGTTACACTCTCCAGGAGATCATGAAAAAGATCGGTTGGAATGGCGCTCAGCAAAGGAGCAATGTTGAAGGCGCCGGGAACAAAGTCCTTCTGACGATCGAGCGCGGTGGACAGATTCAAAACCTGACTGTCGATCGCGAGCTCGAGCATATGGAAATCGACCTGGCCAGCGAAGCGACGAGTACAGCTTTTGTCGTCGATTATGTTCTCCAAGACGGCCCGGCTGCAAGAGCTGGGTTCCAGCTCGGCGACGAAATAACCAGCGTTGACGATATATCCACTGAAGTATTGAGCGCCAAGGGCGTCCGGTTCATGCTCGATCATGGAGGATTCGTCGGCACTGCGGCCAAGGTCGAAGTCCTGCGTGACCGGAAGCCGATGGAAATTGACGTCGTGCGTTGGTTCATTCCAGAGGAGGATGATCTGATCACCTTGGGCGCCGGAGCAGACGACGACTTTGCTCTTGTATGTCTGAGGAACCTCGATTGGACCGATGTCGCGACCGAGTCCGCGATCTTTGGTGAGTGGTTCGACAAGTCGCAACACGGCATTCTCGATCTACGCAACAGCAGCGGCGAAAATCCAGCCGTCGCCGCGCAAATAATCGCATCCTTCGCCAAGAAAGATGGAGTGGTACTCCAGACTGAGGAGATGGAGGACGGCAGAAAGAGCCTCGTCACTTACTCGCTCGACAAAGACGAGGTAATACGATCGAGTCCTCTCGGGACGATCCCAATCGCTCGTGTGCAATACAGATATAAGGGAACGCTCGTGGTTTTGGTCGATGGCCAAACGACGGGAACGGCTGCCGCTGTTGCTGAATCGCTGCAGCACAGAGGCGATGCTCGCGTTATCGGCTATCGCACGAACAGTCGCGATGAGCTAATCGGATACCTCAATGTCGGCGATGAGAGCATCGCCATGCCGGTAGCCAGGCTGATGAAAGTCGGCCGCGGCTCGTTTACAGGCGTCGTCCCAGATCGCATATTGAGCACTGACGAGAGTGCGATCACAGCGGCGCGGCAGGACTTGAACGGATACCGAAAGAGTGCGATTTTCGGTATCCTAGTCCCAAAGCTGGTGAAGGACCTCGAATGGGTTGCGGCGGGATTAGTCTGGCTGTTGGTTCCCCTCGGCTTACTGGTTCTGCGCAGTATGCGCGCGCGCGCAAGAAGCGGCGAGTAGCGAGCGTCATAACAACACCAGTACTCGTAACCAGAGGCTAAGCCGCCGGCAGCATAGCCTCTGGTAAATATCCATGACGATTAGTGTTGCGATGGGGATCACACCGCCCCTGGTGCTGATGATGAAAGCGGCTCGTGTGGACCCGCATGCAAGTTTCACACAACCACGCCAGTAAGCTCTCGATTACCATGAGGTCGCTCTGGCTGTTCTCAGGATTAAGCAGATGACCAGTGAAACAGCAAATCCTCTCTCGATCATCGAAAGCGTGCTTCGCAACGAAGCGTGGAGTTCGTCTGAAAGAGCCCTCTTCACCGCCTTGGAAAAACTGCAGGCCCTGGCCGCCAAAACAACGGAGCTCAACGCAATTCCTTTCCTCGAGAAGCTTGCCGGCAAGACCATGGCCGAGCTCGTTCCAGCGGTGTTTCGCTACCTCGGCGAACTGCCTAAGATCAAGGACGATGCGGCCGCCGTCCAGGAGCTGCTAAAGATCGCCGACAAATGCGCAGCAGACAAATCCGCCAGGTCGGCAGCTCAGGCGGAAGGAACGGCGAGGGTCGTGGCGGCAAATATGCCACAGGAGTCGATCGAGCACGAGGCAGCCGGTTATGCCCAGGCCGCGGCCGCAAGCGCTCGCAATGCTCTTGCATGCCTCTCCGACATGGATATTCCGATTGACTTCGT
>JAJPJO010000477.1 GCA_021324135.1 Pseudomonadota bacterium | reverse complement strand
GGGCATGCCACCATGCACGGTGCATCATGGCAATAGAGGCATCGGTTGGCCTCGAGCACCGCCTCGCGCTCCGAGTAGGGCGGGTAGTATTCCTGGAACCGCTCTTCCAGACTCATGTCCCAGGGTTTGTACTGGTATGGTTTGTAATGCTCAGCCATGTTTCACTTCCTTGGTGCTTGATCGCTTGAGTTTTCTGCTGGACCTTGTTTTGCTTTGCCACTGTATTCAGTGCTGGGCTTATTTCATTCCCGCCACTGCATGCGGTGAGTTGCCTGCGGCTCAGCCGGCACCCTCCGTGGTGCCGGAATAGACTTATAGCTTGACGAGCTCGTCGTACGTCTCCGGTCTGCGATCGCGGAAGAACTGCCAGGTATTGCGCACTTCTTTGATCTCGTCGAGGTTCAGGTCGGCTACGACAAGCTCCTCTTTATCGCGGCTCGCTTCGGCGATAATTTGCCCGCGCGGATTGCAGAAGTAGCTGCTGCCGTAAAATTCACCGATGTTCCACGGCGCTTCAGTGCCGACTCGATTGATGGCGCCGACGAAGTAACCGTTTGCCGCAGCGTGAGCCGGTTGCTCGAGCTTCCATAAATACTCGGACAAACCTGCCACGGTCGCCGACGGGTTGAAGACAATCTCGGCGCCGTTCAAACCTAAAGCGCGCGCCCCCTCGGGGAAGTGCCGGTCATAGCAGATGTAAACGCCTATGGTGGCATATTTGGTGCGGAAGACGGGATAGCCGAGATTGCCCGGCTTGAAGTAAAACTTCTCCCAGAAGCCCGGGGCTACATGAGGAATATGATTCTTTCTGTATTTGCCCAGGTAGGTGCCGTCGGCATCGATCACGGCGGCGCTGTTGTAATAAACGCCGGTTTGCTCCAATTCATAAAGCGGAACGATGAGGACCATGTCGTACTCTTTCGCGACTTTCTTGAGCTTGGTCACGGTCGGTCCATCCGGAATCGGCTCGGCAGCGTCATACCAGCATGTTTGCTGTTCGGCGCAGAAGTACGGTCCGTTGAATATTTCCTGATAGCAGAGAATCTTGACGCCCTTTTCATGCGCTTCTTTGGTGTATTGCAGGTGCTTGTCCAGCATGGCGGTTTTGATTTTATCGATCGTTGATGAATCAGTGCCGCCGGCTGGTGATTGCAGAACATTCTTGGTCTGGATGAGTCCGCACTTGATGATTCTTGACATAACGCTCCTCTTCTCTCCTCAGCTTCTCGTTTTTTCAGCAACTCAGTCTCGTTGATATCCTTTTACTAGATCCCTCAGCTGACGCCCACTTTCACGGTCGCTTCGATCGCCTTGCGCAGGACCTTCAATAGCGTGTCGGCGTTTTCCTTGCTTATGTTCATCGGCGGCTTCAAGCGAATCACGTTGCCGTAGAGCCCGCCTTTGCCGATGATCACACCTTCGTCTTTGCTCATCTCGACGATGCGTGCCGTTTCCTTGCTGAGAGGGGTTTTGTTCTTGTCGGCAAGCTCGATGCCGATCATCAGCCCTTTGCCGCGCACTTCGCCGATCACGTCGGGGAATTGCTTCATCATGTCTTTCAAGCCATCCTCGAGATAGGCGCCGATCTTGCCGGCATTTGCCATCAATTTCTCATCTTCAATGGTCTCCAGAACGGCAAGTGCAGTCGTAGCCGACACGGGATTGCCGCCGAAGGTGTTGATTTGCTGCTTAGCGACGCGATCGGCAATCTCAGGTGTGGTGATGACCGCACCAATGGGGATACCATTGCCCAGTCCCTTGGCCATAGTGATGATGTCCGGCACGACATTGTAATTGGTGATGCCGAACCAGCTCGTTCCCGTCCGGCCGACCCCGGTCTGCACCTCATCGGCGATGAACAGAACGCCGTACTGGCTCAAAATTTTCTTCACCTCGACAAAGTACTCAGGCGGCGGTGTAATCGTTCCGCCGACGCCCTGAATGGGCTCGGCAATCATCACTGCCGGCTTGCCGCTTGTCTGCGTCTGAATGACGCGCTCAACGTCTCTGGCGCACTCCAGAGAGCAATTATCGGGTGTTTTTTTGAAGGGGCAGCGGTAGCAGTAGGCATTGGCTGCATGATAGATGCCGGCTGCCGGCATGAGATCGGGACGGTAGCCGTGATTGGCAGTCAGGGTGCTGGCCAGATGCGACTCACCATGATACGAGTGCTGGAGCGCAATCACTTCGTGCCGCCCGCTGGCCAGGCGCGCCAGCTTGATTGCCGACTCGTTTGCCTCGGTGCCCGAGTTGGTGATAAACGATTTTGAGAGATCGCCCGGCGCTATGTCTGCGAGCTTCTCAGCCAGATCCACCATAGGCTGCGTGAGAAAAACGGTGGATGTGTGCTGAAGAGTCTGAACTTGCTCGACGGTTCGCTGAGCCACTTTCGGATGGCAGTGCCCGACGCTGACCGTGACGATGCCGCCAAACATATCGAGGTACTCGCGACCGGTCTCATCATAGAGGTATTGCATTTTTCCGCGCACGAAATGCGGCGGATCGGTATAGAGCTGCTTGACGCTGGGGAACAAGTACCGCTCGCGCTTTTTCTTAAGTTCTTCTCTACTGAGTTGAGCCGCCACGCCGCTATCCTCCGCTGATGTCCATTGCTTTGCGCAAAGACGACTGGCGCCCCTCTCGCATTCCTCGGCGAGATAGAGACGTTCGATCGGCTGTATGCAAAAGGGATATGCCTATCGTGAAATAGTACTAAGTGAATATTAAGAACGTCAACAATTCTGCTTTAATGCTTACTAATGCAAAGTACATTAGTTGATTCTAGAGTCGCAGACAGCACAGATTAATGACAACGCCTGATAAGCTCGACCATCATTTGATAAGTTCAAACCGACTCGATCGCCGCGCCATCATTACCAACCAGACGAAAGAGTTCCCTGGCAGACACTAGGCATGATATTCACGAGCATACAGTACCTCCTATTTCTCCCACTGGTGGTCATTCTCTACTGGCGCACCAGGGGTAGTGCCAGGTATTGGCTGCTCATTCTAGCCAGCTACTACTTTTATATGAGCTGGTTCCCCGTCTACGGCTTGTTGCTCTTCGCCCTCACGGCGGTCAACTGGATTCTGGGCGAGCTTTTGCATGTTTCGGTCAAGGCGCCCCGCGGCCGGCGAAGCGCGCGCACGAAGTGGCTGTTCGGTGCCGGACTGGCTCTCAATCTGGGCTGTCTCTTTTACTACAAGTACACCAACTTCGCATTGCAGTGCATCGCCGATCTGTTCAATTCCTGTCTTGCGGCTCTGCATCTTGCTCTGCCTGCAATCACCAGCGGCATCCAGCCCTGGGACGCTCCGATCTTCAACATTATCTTGCCTCTGGCCATCTCATTTTTCGTCTTCGAGTTCGTTCACTACCTCATCGACATCTATAAGGGCGACAAAACGGTCAAGTCCTTTACCCAGTTCATGGTCTTCGCCTCATTTTTCCCTTCGCAAATCGCCGGACCGATCAAACGTTATCAGGATTTCATCGCTCGCCTGAACGAACCGGAACCCTGGTCCTCAGCCCTGTTTTTCGAGGCGATCGGATTGTTCGTCCAGGGATTGTTCAAAAAGGTGGCGATCGCAGATCCAATCGGCTCGTTCATCTACTATCCATTCGGCAATCTGCTGCCGTTGAGCGCAGCTGATGCCTGGCTCGTTTCAATTGGTTTCGTCATTCAAGTCTATTGCGACTTCTCGGCTTACACGGACATGGCACGCGGCTCCGCCCTCTTGCTCGGTATTCGCCTGCCGGAGAACTTCAATTTGCCTTACCTCTCCAGAGACCTGTCCGAGTTCTGGCGGCGCTGGCACATGTCGTTGTCCTTCTGGCTGAGAGACTATCTCTACATTCCGATGGGCGGCTCGCGCAAAAAAGGATTTCTGGTCAACTGGCGCAACCTGTTCGTCACCATGGTAGCCTGCGGTTTGTGGCACGGAGTCGGCTGGCATTATGCAATCTTCGGAGCACTGCAGGGCATCGGCATGATCGTCAATCGCGAGTGGCGGCTCTTCCTCCACAAGTTCGGCGGATTGGAGAACAAGCTGCAAGCGCCTCCGTTCCAATGGCTGGCCACCTTTATCACCATGCTCTTCATCATGCTCACGTTCATAATATTCCGGGCACCGGACATGCCGCATGCTCTCAATGTTCTTGCCGGTCTGGTTCACTTTGGCGGTGAATGCACGCTTACCGAGCTGATCTACAAGCATGCCCTGATTCCGATCATCAGCGTCTATTTCATCGGCTGGTTGATCACTGAGTTTCTAAAGAAGGATCCGGAGCCTTTCCGTTTCTTGCGAAACCCGCTTAGCGGCTACGCCTACCCGCTGAAGTTGGCGATCTGGACGAGCGCCATTATCATCACGGTGGCGGCCCGGCCATTGCAAGCCGTTCCGTTTGTCTACTTCCAGTTTTAGGCGGGGATTTCTCAATGGTTGTTTCAGCACCAAGTAAAGAACGCCTGGAGAGCCTGCCCAAGACCAAGCAGAAGTCCTGGCGCTGGCTTACTTTCCTTGCCATGACGATAGTATTGCAAGTAGTGGCATTGCTCTTCACCGAGTTTTTCTTGTATGTCGCGGGCCTGGGTGAAGAAGAGATTTACGCGTTCGACAAAGATCTTGGCACCAAGCACATGACCAACAAGCGCATTACCTGGCGCAGCGAGGGTTACGGTAGAACTTATTTTGATGGCGAGGGCATGCAAGAGCCGGGGTTGACCATAGCCAAACCTGCCAACACGTACCGCATAGCCGTGCTCGGCGATTCGACGGTCGAGGGACTGCAGGTACCTGCCGAGGCACAGTTCACCAGAGTGTTGAACGAGCAGATCAAGCTCAACAGCGGCAAGAAAGTGCAGGTGCTAAACTTCGGCACCTCCGGCTACTCGACCGTGCAAGAACTAATTCAACTCAAAAAACAAGTGCTCAGGTACGCACCGGATATGGTGGTGCTCTGCTACGACACGCGCGACCTCTTCGAAAACTGGTCGTCGCCTGATGAGACGATGACCAACCTTCGTCCGGTGGCGCTCAAGGTGCCCGGCAAAGATTTGATAATTCACAATGCCGCTGTCACGCAATGGATGAAATCGCCGCGCGGCAGATTCCTGACGAGCATTGGCTGGCTGCGGCAGAACAGCCGGATCTGGGGGCTCATTTCAGCCACTGAGACTGAGCTGAGCTTCAAGAATGAAGTGTATAAAACGATCGTCGGATTGTTGACCAGTCCGGCAAATACGGTTCGCAAACTCTGGAAGCAAGCCTCGATCGAGCTGAGCAAGCCCGACAACTGGTCGCTCAATAAAATATTCACCGGCTCATCAGGACCATCCTTTCATATTCAATTCTTCGAAGGCAAAGATCCAAATGCCCAGTCGGGAGGCACCAATGGTTTGAACAGCCGAGAGGTCAATAGCTCCTCGAAGGGTGCAGCCGTTTCCTCTAATACTACATCTGGCGAGGCGAACAAAGACCAGGCAGCGGCGCAGACCTCAGTGAAGCAGAACTCAGCGCCCCTGCCGGCACACGTTCAAAGCAGCATCACGAAGATAAACAGCAATGCCGCCAAAAGCGCCCTGAGCGAGGCTGGAGAAAAGGCAAACAATGAAATTGAATCGACCGCCGCTCGACCAAAGATCGATGCAGCCACGCAAAACTTCGTCGCCTTGCTGACAAACACTCTTACAGCACTGATTGAGGAGATGAACAAGACCTGCCGCGACAACAAGGTCAAGTTCGTCGTAGTCGCACTGCCGAGCCGCATTGGCGTCGCTCCGGCGCCCGGCGAGCAGACTGTCATGCTGGGCGTCAGTTACAGCGATGAGGTCGAGGTCGTCAAAAAGGCGTGCGCGAACGATTCTATTCCCTTCTACAATCTTGTTACGCCCGCGCTTCAAGTACCGGAGACAGAGCGCCACGACATGTTCTTCGCCGTCCACCTCAGCGCCAAAGGACACAAATTCATCGCCAGGCAGCTGAGCGGCTTTTTGAGCGAGCAGGCCAACAAGGCGCCTGAGAATCAGTAAATCAGTAGCCTTCAGCGCCGCGGCGGCGAATTCATCTACAAAGCAGGACCTGCCTTCCATTGACAAAGGGACGGAAGGCAACAATTGCACTGCAGTAAGAAAAAAATTGCACCCGCTGCGACTCGAACGCAGGACCAATCGGTTAAAAGCCGAGTGCTCTACCTACTGAGCTACGGGTGCTTAGATGCTCAAGAGCCAATCCTATCAATCCAGCGCGCGCTCCGTCAAGGATGTGCCTGTCATTATGTACAGATGTACGCCGGCAGATGAGAAGTCAGTATGCGCCAGCTTCCGGTTCAATTAGAGCCCCGGGAGTGCTTTGCCAACATGAGACTTGACTGATCCTGGAGTTGGCTGAACCTGCTGAACCTTAGGAATGGCTCAGAAATATGGCAGGTCCGGCGCACGGCATTCTCCTCATTGCACCGGCGGGGGATGACATGCGCAGCAGCAATATTTTGTATAACTCTGTAGCTGAAGCTTGTATATCCCAAGTTTAGGCAACGGGACAATTTGTTTGCTGGGTCGTGGTCACCGTATATGGTACTACAGAGGGAACAAGATACTTATTTTGGAGTTAAGTCCCGTCTGCTTGCAGCAACTATAAATCTCCAAAGAGATTTCGGTTGTTCAAGACTCCAGTCCAGAACTTCATCAATGGCCCAGTAGTTGGAATGATATTCTGCGGAGCCCTCTTTTGCCGTGACAGCAGTGATCCAGGCATCGACGATTTCATTTAATCGAGCTTCGTTCACTCGACTAGGGTTCACCTAAGACGCCCTTTCCTTTGAACTTGACGCAAGAGTTTTGAATAGTCGGCGCCATAACTGTCGTACGGGTAGCCGGATTGTTGAAGCTTGAGCCCAGCAATCCAGTCTTCGTATCGATCAGAAGCACTTGAGTGCCAAATGGATGGATCGGTAGGCAGTTTCTTGGCCAGGACATGCGGCAGCCAAAAGGTCCGGTAGAATTCATTGGTGGCACGGATTGCTTCAAATTCCATGCGCGTTATTCTCTCGATGTATTGTGCTTTACTAACTTTCCCGCGCTCAGTTTCTTTATACAGTTGCACCACCAGCGGTGAATTTCTTGCATTGTATAATTCAAAGACCACAGCACTCCAGAGTTCATCTCCACCGATCTTCTTCCCCTGGCTATCTAAGCTCCTGACGTATATCCAGGCTGTACGTGCGTCTAAAGGCTGACAAGCCGCGATAGGTCCAGACGGCATGTCGCGTGGAAGATTATTATGCCAAAAGATCCTAACCGGAAAATCTTTTCCAGCGAATTGACGTGCCGTCCAATCCGATAACCGATCTCCCCGCGAGATGTATGTTGACATTTCTGGGCGATCTCGAAGCATAGCATCGACTTGAAGCTCTCCAAAGGAGTATGTCTGCTTAGCTACGGACGTGCGTTTAGTCTCCGCCGACTGAACCGCAGGGATGATCATTGCAATAAAAATCAAAGCTATGCCGGCAGAGGCTAAATACTTTGCCTGTACACGTTCACGGACAATGGTGAGAAGAAGCAGCAAACTTAATACCCGATAGCGGAACCTTGATGTATCTATTATCCTCCGAGCAGATTGGGATCGCCTGGGCCGGCCGGACAAGCGGGTTCGGTAGGTCCACCATGTCCGGCTGGTGGCTGGATAGCATACTGCACCAGATTTGGTACCACCAGACCTGAGAGTCGTGATTCGCCGTGTCCCGAATTGAGTAGAAAAGTAATGACGTCATTTGGGTACATAGATGTGATGACTTCCAAACTATTCAACGACTGGCTGGCCAATAAGAATTTCAAAGGCAGGGTTGACCTGTGGTTGATTCTTGCCATTGCGCTTATCGTCCTTCTGTCAATGGTCTGTGTCATCATCCGTTTGATTGATCAGTCAGACAAGCATGTCGATGCGGTAAAGAAAACAAAGCTTGAGTACATTGCCATCGACGATTGGGCCCCGACATCAGCAGAGGGCGACGTCGGCATCAAACGAGATCTGGAGAACAATCCCAATCAAACTGAAGGCAAGTATTCGCAGGCTCAACTCACTGAACACGGCATGCGGATGATCGGCCGGATGAGCCAATTAAAGAACCTAAATCTGCAAGACAGTTCCTTCAAAGAGGAATGGTTGAAGCACATAGAAAGATTGCCATTAGTGGAATTGAATCTTTCTTCAGCAGAGCTTACTAAATCGGGACTTCAGCATGTCGCAAAAATAAGCACTCTGGAAAAAATCCATTTGCAGTATTTGAAACTGGGCGAGGAAGATATAACGGCACTGGCACCACTGCAAAGGCTGGAGGAGATGAATTTGAAGGGTGCACATATCACTCTCGGCGCTCTCAAAGCACTAAGACAGTTTTCAAAACTCAAAAGGCTTGATTTGAGCTATACAAACCTCACCGATGCAGGATGCGAGATCCTCGGACAGATACCAACTTTGCTCGTACTCAACGCGAACAACGATCACATTACGGCAACCGGCTTTTCGAAGTTAACTAACTTATTTTATCTGTGCGCCGAGCATTGTGACCTTAACGATGCCGATTTGGATGCAATCTCAGGCTTGCCAAAGCTCTACTCTTTGGATATAGGGCGCACGAATGTGACGGGCAAGGAATTGATGCTACTGGCAAAAACCAATCTCCGTTACGTGAATATAGTTGAGTGCCCAAAGATCACCGAGGCTGACGTGAACAAATTTAAGCGCTTGATGCCGAGATGTCACGTCTCAGGACTGAAGGAGCACAACAAGAGCGAAGATCAAGATTAGTCCTGATGGGCCCTGCATCGAGACTAACATCAACTCCGGCGTGTGCTACCATTTTTGATACCATTGCAGGATGCATTCAGTCATGCCGTCCATGCCATGAAAGTCCGTTCTTCTACTCTCGGGTCTTGCACAAACGGCATCGAATGGACACAACGAAAACTCAAGCGGGCTTTTTGGGTACAAGATAAATTGGTAGTTAGCATCGCAAAAAGACTTCAGAGTGTTTAACGCATGGCTGGCGAACAACAAGCTCAAACTCCAGGGGCGAATGGATCTCTGTTTGATTTTGGCGATCACCGTCGTCATGCTGCTCTCAACGGTTTATGTCGTAATGCATTTAGTGGACCAGTCAGATAAGCATGTCGATGAAGTGAGAAAGACGAAGCTCCAATACGACACAATCGACTATTGGGCACCGACCTCGTCTGAAAGCGAACTTGGCATCAAACGAGACCTGGAGAAAAACCCCAACAGAGCCGATGGTCAGTATGGCGAGCTAAGCCTCACGGAAAACGGCATGCGTATGATCGGTAGCATGAAACATCTAAAGAAATTGAATTTGCAAAATTCGTCGTTTAAAGAAGACTGGCTTGAATACATTGAACGTCTTCCACTCACCGACCTCAACCTCTCGTCGACGGATATTAGCAAAGCTGGATTTGAGCGCATCGCCAAGATACAAAGCCTGGAAGGTCTGGATCTCCAATATCTTCGGCTAGGCGATGAAGAATTGTTGGCGCTGCGACAACTCCAGCACCTTAGCCGTCTCAACCTCAAGGGTGCACACATCACCAATGAAAGTTTGAGACTGCTGGCCGACTTTCCACAGCTCAACGATGTAGATCTTGGCTACACCGAGGTGAACGATAAAGGATGTGTCTACCTGGCCAGGATAGCCAAACTGAAATCTATCGCTTTAGATAATGATCACGTCACGGCTGTCGGCTTTTCCAAATTCACTCATGCGCACTCTATTCGATGCCAGCATGTCAATCTTACAAACTCGGATCTGGAAGCCCTGGCGAAGATTCCCGGAATCTACGATATAAATGTCGCCTTCACGCCAATCGATATGAAAGGCTTGGTCATTCTCTCCAAATCAAATTCTTTGCGCGCAATTAACGCCAGTCGGTGCTCGAACCTGACCCAGGCAGATGCGGATCGATTCTCTCGTTTGAGGCCTGATTGTTCGATTCATGTTGAATGGGAGCGAAAAGACCCCAGAAACGATTAGTAATACCGGGAGGACTCAATCTACTTGTCCACGTTGGAGTCCTCGATGGCAATCGAGGTTGCCCAAATCTATGTTGCCTGCACCAAATACGATACCAGTCAGTTTCGAATTAGCTGTCCAGAAGTGGCGAAGCTACCAGGGAAAGTTGTAGCGAGCGAAGAGCGGCACTCCGCCCGTCGTCAAGCCCTGCCGGAAGTCAATCACGCCGATTTGTACGCCGCGATCTTCAAACGATGTCGGGTACAGATACAAGGATGCCGAGAACTGGTTGACCTTACCGTGCTTGGTGGCGCCCGGTCCAAGCATGAAAACCACCTCGATGCCCCTTGGCGACCGGACCGGCTCTTCCAATTCGAAATATTTTTCAAGCAAAACATCGTCGCCATACGGCGGCGGCTCGCTATAGTCAATCGGCTCAGAATGGGTCGTCCACTGCCATAGGATTTGATCCGTCCCCGCTCGCTTGAGATGGACATTCAAGCGCGGAAACCAGTAATCGTCACTTTGCGACTCGCGGTAAACGCTCAGCCGTCCGCGCGTGAGAGACGGCCTGTCAATGAGCATCTGTCGCCCTTGTGCATCGATTTCATCCATATAATAAGGACTCCTTCGGCTGACAAACAAATCCATCGGCTGGAAAGAAACAGAATAGCACTGTTTTTTTATCCACACTCCACTTGTGAATGATCAAACATGATTTGTTAATGGCGATTCTCACCCTAAGGTCGTTTAAACCTGGTCCAAATATCGGATAATTGTTAGCCATGGTCGAGACAACAAAGCTCAAATTTCCGCAACGCTACTCCCTGGGGAGCATTTACATTGCTCCTTCAAATCAGCCCGAGTCCTGGGAATTGCTCGAGGTGCCGCAGGGACTGGTGACGAAGCCTGAGAATCAGCCGATCAATTGGGACTGGCTGGACGAGGCGCGCGGCAGCCTGGCCATACCTCAGGGCGCCAAGGTCAAGCTGAAGATAAATAACAGCGCCGTCTCGGAGCTTGACTGCCTGGCTTCGCTGGCGCCGGATTCCATCCATACACTTGATTTGAGCCGCACCGGCATAACTGACGACTTTATTTCATACATTGCTCACCTCACCGGATTGAAAGTGCTGGAGCTGGCTTACACAGCCGTTTCCGATCAGGGCGTGCAAAAGCTTTCCTCGCTGAAGAATTTGCATACGCTCGGTCTGACGCATGCCGCCATCACCAATACAGGCGTCAAGCAAGTAGCCAAACTGACTCACTTGCGCGAACTCTGGCTGAACGGCACCCTGGTCGATGATGAAGGAATGCCGGCAATCAGTAAATTGAAGAAACTGGTTTTGCTCGGTCTGTCGGGCACGCGGGTGAGCGAGGAAGGGCTGGCGTCGCTCTACAAGCTGAAGGATCTGCTGCGTCTCTACATGTTCAACACATCAATAGATGAAGATGCAGCAAACGCCTTTCGAAAATTTGTTCCTCACTGCCGGGTAAAATGGCGGCGAGCGGCGATTCCGCGGCCTGAATTCATCTCGGTCGATGATGCCGATCTCTCGCTTGATGCTGAATTCGACCTCGATCTCGACCTGGACAACAATGGAGCGATGCTGCTCCATGAGGAATTTGCCGACCTGAGCAGAGCGGAAAAGAAAAGGAACTTTGTTGCTCCCATGAGTGACAGCCAATTCTGGGAACTGATCGATACATTCGACTGGCAACACGAGGGCAGTGACTTGAAGGTGATCGAACCTTGTGTCGATGCCTTGAGCCAATTGGATGAGCAGGATATCTGCGCTTTTCAGGAAACATTGTTCGACAAACTTCATATGCTCGATCAAGAGAAATTTGCTCGCCACATCGGGCGCGATTCTTATAGAAGTAAGAACGATTGCTTTTCTGCCAGCTGGTTCTTGCATGTGCGTTGCTGCGCCATAGCCAACGGCCGAGAGTTGTACGAGGAAGTGATCGCCGACCCGTCCACGATGCCGAAGGATCTCGGCTTTCGCGCCCTTTGCCGAGTCGCACCCGATGCCTACAAACGAAAAACCGGTCGCGAGTTCACCTACGTTCCATCGAAGAGCTGCGAAACTTTTAGCAACAAGGAGGGCTGGCAATGAACGAAAAGCGCACCACATTCAATACCAAGATCGGACCGGTGATGTTAGCCTGGACGGATAAAGGCATCTCCAAGGTGAAACTGCCAAACACTCCTGCTCTGCAGATCTCCCCTGATACAAAAGAAGAGCGACCGCCGCAGTGGGTAAGTCTGGCCGCCGAGAAGATAAAGAAACATCTGGACGGCGAGCCGCAGCAATATGATGACGTTCCGCTCGATCTGCAAGAAGTCACCCCGTTTAACAAAAAGGTTTATGAGGCGCTTCGCCGTTTGCCCTCTGGAGCGGTCATCACCTATGGTGACCTGGCCGCCAGGGCCGGATCGCGAGGAGCGGCTCGGGCAGTGGGTCACGCCATGGCCGTCAATCCACTGCCGATAGTTGTCCCCTGCCACCGCGTGGTTCGCTCCGACGGCACGCTCGGCCAATTCTCCGCCCTGTCGGGAACAAAAAGCAAACGCCAGTTGCTCGAGATGGAGGGTTGCACTTTTGAGGAGTCCTAGAGGCAAAAGCGCCGGAAACTCCACGCCTCAAAAAGGCACCAGATCCAGAGTCAAGAAGACCGACCCGTCTATATTGCTTCTCTGCGATCTCGATGATGACGAGCGCCAGGAAATGCTGAGCGTTTTGATAAAAAAGGATCGCAAACTCAAGAGCATAATCGAGGCGGTGGGCGGATTCAACTTCGCCATTGAGGAAACCGATTCGCCATTTGAATCGATCGCCGAATCGATCATCTACCAGCAATTGACCGGGAAAGCGGCGGCGACTATTTTCACGCGGTTGAAAAACCTCTTCGATAGTCAGCTTTGCCCCAGCCCGGAGGAGATCATTGCAGCACCGGATACGGTGCTGCGCACCGCCGGGCTTTCGCGCTCTAAAATCGTCGCCCTCAAGGATCTCTCTGAAAAAACGCTTGCCGGAGTCATTCCCACAATCGAGCAGGTCACGACCATGAGCGACGAGCAAATCATTGAATCGCTTACGGCCGTAAAGGGAGTCGGCGTCTGGACGGCGCAGATGTTTCTCATCTTCAGGCTCGGGCGCGCTGACGTCATGCCATCGGGTGATTATGGCGTTCGCAAGGGATTTTCTCTGGTCTATGACGAGGGCGAGACTCTGCCGAGTCCCTCGAGTTTAGAGGAGCATGCCGAGCGCTGGAAACCGTTTCGCACTGTAGGCAGCTGGTTCATGTGGCGGGCGGTAGAATTGCACCGGCGCAAACTGGCCGAGCAGAAAGGCAAGGTATTCACGCCAGCTCCAGGAAAGAGTGCCCGGGCATCGGCCAGAGCAAAAGCAAAAGTTCAACGCCGATAAAGGCGGAGCGGGTAAAGCCAAAGTAATATGAAAATAGTCAATTGCTTATGTGATTGAGTCGAAAAGTGATAAGTTAATGGCGTATGGCTACAATGCGTCTTTTCGTTTTACCCCTGATAATTATTCTGTTGGCTGGCGGGCTCGGGCTGACAGGCGCACCGCGTTGCGGCGAGGCAGCCGGTCGACCAGGACCTGGAGCGGCTCTGGCTCAGGATAGTACCGGTATCGCTTCAGTTGGAGGCGATGGCAAGCAACCAGCCGTGGCGCGAATCGAGGCAGTCAATGCCGTCACCTGGTGGTATCACTCCGCCATCGGCTATCATCCCGCCATACTCGTCGTCATCCGCAACTCCAGCGGTCAGGACCTGAGCGGCGTTCCGATCAGGTTTCAAGCTCGATTCACCAATCTGCGCGATGGCTATGTGACCGTGGCGCGAGAAGAGATCGGCCGGGGCACGGATCTGAGCAATGTCAACGGCAAGATCCAGATGCTTCTCAAAGGACCTCGCGCCTTCGAACTGCCTATTGATCCCGAGCTCTGGCCGCACATGGAGTGCAAGATCATGTGCCGCGTCGGCGATGTCGAAGATGAGGCGACCCAGACAATTCTGGTCACCAAGATCGCGGCAATCACAATGAGCGAGGAAGACGCGAAGGATAAGTTGGCCAAGCAACTCGACTTTACGATCAGGCGAGCCCGTCCCAAGCCGAGCAACCCGGATGCCGTGCTGGAGAAACCGCTGGTCGCCATGGCCGGGTCGATCAATGAAAAGCCAAAAGCGAAAGTCTCTCTCTTGCAGTTTCTCAACTCCTCTTACATGCCGGGTCTTGGGGACGATTTCTATACCTTCGAAAAGAAATTCGGTATTCCGGTTGAGTATGACGCTCATAGCAAGGACTGGACCTGGGCTCGCTACCAGAACACCTCCCCGGACTTCAGTGTCATAGTCGGCTCCCGGGGGCAAACAGGCAAGGCTGATCTGATTGTCGCCACCGTTCCGCCCAGCCAGATCAAGGGCGAGCAGCAGGTCTCGGAGCTCGCCCGGGCAATATCGGGCAAGTTTCACTCCGAAACCGTCGGCCCGCCCAACCATTCAGTCCGTTACCTGCCCACCGGACGGCTTGAATTCGGCACCCTGTCCGCTAAAAACTACCGGGCCGTCTATTTCGTGCCGGGTGAGTCAGGGCTTGGCACAAACACATTTGTAGTAGTTGTTACACGAATTCCAGGAAATGTGTTGAATGTTTTGCGTCAGGAGGCTCCTAAGGCTAAACTATTGAAGTTCCTCTCTCCGGTTACAGGTCTTGCCGAGGAAACCTAGGGAGAGGTCAGGCGAGAACCCGCAGGGTCGTTTTTCTGATCGTTATGCTTTACTGATGTGCCGGTCGGAATCGCTTGAAGCAATGCGATTCGACGGCGAGAGCGGATCCATTCATATTCAGCGAGGTGCCCGATGCCGGTAAAATTGCCTGTGAAGCCCGCCCAAGCTCAAAATGACACAAGAGGGCATACGCAGACCCAGAGACCTCCGGCATCCATGATCGATCAGATTCCAGTCAAACTTGTATTGATGCTCGCCTCTCCCTATCTGGCAGGAGAAACCGGCGAGGAAGCCATCGCCATGGCGCATCAAATCTACGACCAGAACCACTACACATCGACTTTGGATATTCTCGGTGAAGACATGGAGTCGGCTGCCGATTGCGATGCATCAGTTGAAGCTTACAAGCATCTGGTCGACATCATCATAAGCAATCCCCTGCCTGTCAAAAACGCCAGTGAGCAACTGACCATTTCATTCAAACCATCAATGTTCAGCACCAGACCACCAGGTGAAAACGGCGTGCAGGATCCCGAGCTGCATGATGCCTTCGAGCGTATCAAACGAGTCACTGATTATGCCAAACGCCTGGGCGTCAGAGTCACTCTGGAAGCTGAAGACAGACGCTGGACCGACTTCCATCTCGATACCTACTTCAAGCTGATCGATGAAGGTTACGACAACATCGGTACGGTCATTCAATCAAGATTGTTTAGAACCGCCGATGATATCACTCGTTTTGACGAGCGCACCCGAGTCAGAATGGTGATCGGCATCTACAACGAGCCGGCAGAAATAGCGCACACAAGCAAACCGGTAATGAAAGATCTGCTTGTCTCATATGCAAAAGACCTGCTCATGCGGGGCGCCTATGTCGAGGTGGCAACGCACGATATCGATTGTTTGCATAAGTTCTTCGACATGGTTGTCTCGGCGAAGATACCGGCTTCGCGATTTGAAACCCAGTTCTTGCACGGCGTTCCGCGCGACGATTTGCAAAAGGGTCTGGTGAGCGGCTCCTATTTCTGCCCCACCAACTTTCCCAATCATCATCCCGATGAGTTGGAACATCTGGCGCGCACAGGTGTTGTGGTTAGAAAGTACCTGCCGTTCGGACCTGGTCGTGTTGCCGGTGCCTATTGCCGGCGTCGCCTGAAAGAAAATCCGAATATGATCACCTACGGTATAAAGAACTTGCTTGGCTGGCAGAGATAACGCCTGAATCGATCATTTGTGATCTGAAGCGATTTTCGCTCCGCTCAGTCGATCAGTCCCAGAACGGCGCCATGCTTATTTTGCACTTCGGCATCGAGGTAGAGAGCACCGTAATTCTTCCCTTGAGCGCCGGACATTCGTCAATTAGAAGCACTTCCAGGCTCCTATGCATGGCAGTGGACAAAAGTGCTCTGGGAGTGATTCCGGCACCTTTGATGGCCAGAGTGCGCAACTTCAGGGTGGAGAGGGCCTGGAATTCCTCATTCGAGACATTCGTTCCGATCAGGCGCAATTGTTCCAGCTG
>JAJPJO010000375.1 GCA_021324135.1 Pseudomonadota bacterium | reverse complement strand
TCGAGTCTTGATCCCTGAGAAGTCGAGCTTGATTCCTGAGGAGATCAAAATACTTAGACGGAACGAGCGCACCACATGTAGTGCGGCCTCAGTGCGCGCAAAACAAAAACACCACTCAGATTTCTCTCGAGCGGTGCTTTTGCTACTGTCTGATTTGCCCCTTGCGATGGGCTCAGTATCTTACTACGCGATGATCAGATCTCAACGTAATACGGGCTCGCTTGCTACCGTTTCCGGACGGCGCCGCCTGGCGTTTCCACAAGGCCCCTCGGCTCATCGCACTCAACTCTCGTGGGTGAGTGCTCACCGTTTATGCTCATTAGTTTAGCAAGCCTGCGCGATATCACAACTACCCCAAATGACATTTAAGAGAACATCTCTTTCTATTGCCAAGGATCCAATCAGTGGTGCGATCGGCTATGCAACGAACATTAAATGTCGATGGGACCATAGTGGTGTTGCCCGTGGTGAACATTGAATATCTTTCGTATATACTTCTAGCTTTGTGGCGCCTGTGGACCTATAATGGCTCTCGCTTGTGCTATACAGCCGTTGCCAGGAAGTCAAGCCACCGATCATGCAAGCGGATAAGCCAACCAGAATCGAGCGCGACTCGATGGGAACGATGGAGGTTCCTGTCAATGCATACTTTGGTGCCAGCACTCAGCGCGCTGTTTTAAACTTTCCGATCAGCGACTTGCGTTTTCCCCGATCCTTTATTAGGGCGCTTGGACTTATCAAGTACTGCTGTGCTCTTGTTAATAAAGAGAATGGTGATCTCGACGGTCGACTCGCGGACGCTATCGCGCAAGCCTCGATGGAAGTGGCTGAGGGTAGATTCGATTCGCAATTTCCAGTCGACATTTTTCAAACCGGATCGGGCACATCAACCAACATGAATGCCAATGAGGTGATCGCCAACCGAGCCATTGAGCTGCTCGGCGGCAGGCTGGGCGACCGGCATCTCGTCCATCCCAACGATCATGTCAATCATGGCTGTTCATCAAATGATTTGATTCCGACTGCAATTCATGTAGCTGCCATTTTGGACATCCAGGAGAAGTTAAGCCCGGCTTTGTCGTTGCTCGAGGAAAAGTTGAGAGAAAAAGCGGCCGAGTTCATGCCGGTTATAAAAACAGGACGAACTCATTTGCAAGACGCGACGCCGATTCGGCTCGGGCAGGAGTTCCTCGGTTATGCCGGTCAAGTAGAGCGCGCCGTCGATCGGCTTGCTTACGCGCGTTCGATTCTTTCCGACGTTGCTCTTGGCGGAACGGCGGTAGGCACCGGCATAAACACCAGACCCGACTTTGCCGAGAAAGTGCTCCAGCATTTGTCTTCGCTGGTCAAATCTACTTTGCGAGAAACGGACAATCACTTTCAAGCTCAAAGCACAATTGATGAGGTGGTCGAAACCTCTGGAGTGTTGAAAACGATTGCAGTCAGTTTGATGAAGTTGAGCAACGATATAAGATGGCTGGCAAGCGGACCGCGAGCCGGCATTGGTGAGATCGCGCTGCCGGAGGTGCAACCGGGCAGCTCGATAATGCCTGGCAAAGTAAATCCGGTAATTGCCGAGTCACTGTGCATGGTGGCAGCGCAGGTGATTGGCAACGATGCCGCCATCGCCATTGCCGGACAGGCTGGAAACTTCGAGCTCAATGTCATGTTACCCGTGGCTGCCTACAATGTCTTGCAATCGATCAACTTGCTGGCCTCAGGAGCGGAAAATTTTGCCAAACGCTGTATTGAAGGAATCAAGGCAACCGATCGCGGACCGGCGCTTGTGGAGCAGGGTTTGGCTTTGTGCACCGCACTTGTTCCAGCGATCGGCTACGACATGGCCGCCAGAATTTCAAAGGAAGCATCGGCCAGCGGCAAAAGCATTCGCGAAGTCGCTCGTGCTTTGACGCAACTATCGGAAGACGAATTGAACAAGTACCTGGACCCTTTCAAAATGACCGAACCCGACAGCGGAGGCTGATTATGAAGTGGGCATCGAGCATTTGCGGCCCTGATGGTTTGAATGCCACCAGCGATGATCTTTCCTCGGCAATTGGAGATTGCTTGTATTCGCTCAGGACCAAACTGGCTGCCTCGTCGGTTACCGGTGGAGAGGAGCGCGCCAGAGCCGACATCATCACGGTCGGCGAAGAGCGTGCGCGCGCCGATCAAATTGATTTGCTCATCGGCTTTGTGACACCACATTTTGCCGATTTATACGCTGACATTCCAAGAATGATCGCTGAGCAAGAGCCTGCTTTCAAAGGCGTGTTCATCGGTTGCTCGGCGGCCGGACTCATAGGCGGCGGTCAGGAAATCGAGCAGCAGCCATGCATTGCTTTTACCGCTGCGCACTTGCCGAACGTCAGCATCAAACCGTTTTATCTCAGCGATGCCATGCTGCCTGCATCGACCTCTTCAAAGGAAGAATACGAGCAAAAAATCGGCGTAATCGATTCCGACAATCCCTCCTTTATATTGCTTCCCGATCCATTTAGTTTCAGGCTTGATGAGTTTCTCCACGGAATCGATCAGCACTTCCCGGAGTCCGTGAAGTTGGGAGGACTGGCCAGCGGCGCCCATGCTCCCGGCGGCAATGCGCTCTTCATGAACGATCGGGCATTCAACTCCGGACTTGTAGGGGTCGCTCTATCAGGCAACATTGTTGTCGACACGGTTGTGGCCCAGGGCTGCAAGCCGATTGGTTCGCCGCACGTGATCACAAGAGCGCAAAGGCATATTTTGTTCGAGCTCGATGCCGAGCCGGCCATCATGGTCTTGAAGCGAACCATCGACGGCTTGAGCGGCTTCGATCTGGAGCTGGCCAAAGAGGCCATTTTTCTGGGCCTGGTCATGGACGAGAGCAAGGATGACTACCAGGCAGGCGATTTTCTGATCAGAAACATCCTCGGTATCGAACAAACCACAGGAGCGCTCGTAATTGGCGAGGTGCTCGACAAGACATTAACCGTTCAATTTCACATCAGGGACGCCGCTACCTCTGCCGATGACCTTCGTTTTCTCTTGAAGGAGTACAAAGAGCAGCACGTCGATAACGCTCAGAGCGAAGTCCGGGGAGCGCTCTTGTTTTCCTGCCTGGGCCGGGGCGCTCAGCTATACGGCAGAGCGAACCACGATAGCGATTGTTTTCGAGATTACCTCGGCCCGCTACCGATCGGCGGCTTCTTTTGCAATGGTGAGATCGGTCCGGTCGGGCGGAGCACATACATCCATGGATACACATCGTCCTTTGGGATCTTTAGAGAAAAAGAGTCCAGGTGTTAAACTGGAGGCAACGGTATCCGGTGTGATTTGCCCTGGAGTAAAGAAAATCTATGAACAAACGAGTACTGCCAATCGTCCTGGTCGCTTGCGCATTCTCCATGCAAATATCGTTGTGCGCCCCATGCGCTGCAGGCGAGAACAAAGGACCGGCCACACCGAGCAAGAAGCCCAAGCCAAGCGGGCAAACGAAGGTTATACCCGGAGCGCATCTTAATACTCCCGAGGTCAACTCGTACCTTGGCAGGCTTCAGGGCAGGCTGCAAAACAACTGGTACCTGGTCGATGGTCGCAACAAGGTAACGATTACTGCCACGATCGCCGCTGATGGAGCCACTTCCGACATTCAGGTGTCGAGCTCTCCTTCAAACACCGAAGCCGAACAGGCAGCCAATGAAGCATTTGCCAAGGCGCAACCGCTCGAGTCTCTGCCGAGGAGCGCAGGGAGCCAGGTGAAACTGACTATACTTTTTGATTCTTTCGCGGACCCCCATGGTGACACGGATAGACACATAAGCACCACACTCGATCCGATAAGGAGCGCGGCAGAAAGCGCAAAACCGCCGCAGTGAGACCATGAATCTCTTTGGACGCAAGGATAAGAAGAAGGAAGAGAAGCGACCGGCTCGTTTTGCTGGTACCTGGTACGAAGAAGATGCTGACAAGTTGCGCTCGGAGCTGGATGAATATCTGAGCGCCGCCCGCCGCGATTTTGATGATCAGGAAGATCTGCAGGCAGAATTATCCGATCGGTATTCCTTGCTGGCGATAATCGTTCCACACGCCGGTTATATGTTCTCAGGCAGCACGAGCGCATTTGCATATCATCTTGCCGGCTTGAGAAAACCAAAGCGTGTCTTTTTGTTGGGACCAAGCCATTATGTCGGTTTTCAGGGAGTAGCGCTCAGTCCCGATAAGATCTTCGAGACGCCGCTTGGTGATTTGAAATTAGATCGGAAAACTATAGATGATTTGACGAGCTACCCTATGTTTGAAGAAGCGCGTGAAATCCACCAGCGCGAACACTCGCTCGAGCTGCAGCTTCCCTTCATTCGCCACACGCTTGGCGATGTTCCTATCGTGCCCATGATTGTCGGAACCCTCAGCGACATCACCGATGTTCGCATGATCGGTCAAATCCTGAAAAGGTATATGAGCGCTAACGATCTCGTCGTTATCAGCTCTGATTTCACACACTACGGTCCGCGTTATGATTATGCTCCGTTTTGCGGTGATGTGCCGGCGAAAGTGAAGGAGCTTGATCTGGAGGCATTCGCTTGCTTAAAGAATCGCGATCTCGAGGGCTTCCTCGATTTTCACGAGCGAACCGAGTGCACCATATGTGGTTTCTATCCCTGCAGCGTTCTTTTGTCCATGCTGCCGGAGCTCAGTCAGGCCAAGCTTTTGAAGTACGGCACCTCCAGAGACACGAGTTTTGAGGATAAGGAAAATTCGGTTTCCTACTTGGCGATCTCATTTGATTGCCCTTCGACCTCGGGATGGGGCAGCGAGTCCGGCGTTCGCAAAGATGAATTGCTGAATGAGAGCGAGAAAACATCACTCTTGAAATTAGCGCGCAAAGCGGTGGAGGTTTATTGTCACGAACGGCGAGTGCTCAATGTAGAGGATGCCGGAATTGAACTTACTCCTGCGCTGCGCAGACCACTCGGTGCATTTGTCACGCTGTTCAAAAAGCGCAGCGATGAGCCTCCGATTGCCAGCGATCCCGATGAGAAGGAAAGATGCGATCACGATCTGCGCGGATGCATAGGATACATCTGGCCGATTAAACCGCTTTATGAAGCGGTGATCGATAATGCGGTCGGCGCTTGCTCCAAGGATTACCGTTTTCATCCGGTGAGCGGATCGGAATTGCCTTTGCTGAAGTTGGAGATAAGCGTTCTTACGCCACTACAGAGGGTGGCATCAACCGACGATATTGTTTTGGGAAAACACGGAATCGTTTTGTATGCCAAGGGCAGGCAGTCCGTGTTTCTGCCGCATGTGGCAACGGAATTTGGCTGGACTCTGGCTGAAACGCTCGATCAGCTCTGTTTGAAAGCTGGGCTCGCCGCTGGTGAGTGGCGGCAAAACGCGAAATTCGATGTTTTCGAATCGATCATGTTTGAGGAAGGTGAAATTCATAATTGAGCGGCAAGCTAATCCAGGTGCCGATCAGCTCTACCATGGATTCGACCGCGTTCCGATTACCATCGCAGCAGGGTTGCCCAATTGAATTGAAAAGTCATTGTGGAAGCCAGACAAGAAAAACGAGCAGCATTGCTTGAATGGCCGCAAACATGAGGAAGATGACGGTGCTGTCGTCCCTGCGCGTGAAGCGCGCCAGTTCCGCCTCGACGCTTGGTATTGCTTTGTCCTGATTCTCCGGTTTCAAGAGTGCGTCTGGGACAATCAGGCGCGGATTCGATCTCCATAGTCCATAAGAGAGCAATTCTTCTGAAGGCGTATCCACTACAGCGAATTTCAGACCGCCGATGTGCAGCCGCTCGCATTGCTTGGCTATGACTTCGGCGAGTTGCGGATTATCTTTGGCGATTTCATTAATTGCCAGGAAGCGAGCGCGCAAGTATCTTCTCTCCAGCCAGTCCAGCACCAGGGGCAGTATCATGAGGAAGAGAACGTTCCAGCAGAGGATGAGACCAAAGGCTCCTCTTGCGCCAAGCTCCGTGAGCTTGACCAGTTGAGATACCGGGATGGTTAAAACGAGCCCGATAATCAGAGCTGTCAAGTAGTAAAGTCGCAATATCCTTGTCGGAGACATGCTGCACCACCGTTCCGAGCGCAATGCGCGTCCGGAATTTGAGCCTTTCCTGTAAAAACTATGTTCCCGCTCTTTATTTACACCTAACATAAGGATCACTCATGACATCTTATCTTTAATAATTAGCATCTACACCAAACGTGGTGCATTCTTGAGTGTTTTTGCAAAGGAGAGTGGCGGCGCAGCGGTTGTTTTGCGCAGGACCGGCGCCAGCCAGGCACAGCCGAGCGTTAATCTGCATACTGCTATACAATATTTTTTTCAAACTTTCGTCTTAGATCAGAATTAAAGCATGACAAAAAGGACCAAAGAGGACGTACTTGAGACAGCCAATAAATTCGGCATCAATCTGGTGCGGTTCTTGTACGTCGACCTTTGCGGCCTTGTCAGGGGCAAAGCCTCATCTCTGCCGCGATTCAAGGACAGGCTCGATACAGGTATAGGCCTGGTCAAAGGCATGATCGCCATGAATTCGCTCGATAAAATGCAGAGCGATGCTGGTTTCGGTCCAGTGGGTGAGGTCCGGCTGGTGCCTGATTTGAATACTTTTGCGGTTCTTCCTTACGTCAACAATACAGCTTCGGTGTTGTGCGATTTGATCGATCTCGATAAAGAGGCATGGACGCTGTGCCCGCGCTCACTTTTGAAACGTCAACTGAAAGAGGCGGAAGCCCTGGGAGTATCGATTCAGGCGGCTTTTGAAACCGAATTTTTCCTGGGCACGAGGGATTTTGACGGCCGAGTTACGCCCATCGATACAAGCGTCTGTTTCGGAACAGACGGCATGAATCGGGGCAGCAAGTTCAGCAATCGGTTAGTGGATTATTTGCACAGGCAGCGCTTGCAAGTCGAGCAATACTATCCAGAGCTGGGCCACGGCCAGCACGAAATCAGCATCTCGCACATGCCCGCCGTAACCGCCTGCGATCAGTACATAGTCCTGCGTGAGACTCTGCGCGGATTGGCTCTGGAACAGGATCTGGTGATAAGTTGCGCGCCAAAGCCTTTTGAAGACCAGCCCGGCAACGGATGCCACGTTCATCTCTCCGTATGGGACCAGTACGGTGAGCGAAACATGCTTTATCGCGACGAAGGCGGTCTTTCTGAGTTTGGCATGCAATTCGTCGCCGGCATCGTTTCACACTTGCCCGGACTTTGCGCTATCACCTGTCCATCGGTGAACTCGTACAGGCGCCTCAAGCCGAGAAGCTGGAGTTCCGCCTTTGCCTGCTGGGGCTACGAGAACAGAGAAGCGGCCGTGCGGGTGCCATCGGTATACTGGGGGCACGAGATGGCTTCATCGAATATCGAAGTAAAATGCATCGACAGCACGATAAATCCGTATTTGGCCCTGGCCTGCATTATTGCCAGCGGTCTGGATGGAGTGCGGAAAAAATTGAGCGCACCAAATCCAGTATCATGCGATCCGGCTGATTTATCAGATGCCGAGCGGGAAGAAATTGGCGCCGCGCCGCTGCCAACCTCGCTTCACAAGGCGCTCGTCGAGCTGGAGGCAGATGTTTATCTGATGAAAACGATGGGCAATGCTTTGGCCAACACGTTCATCACCGTGAAGAACTCAGAGGTTCAAGCTTTTGCGCTCGATGCCGACTATGAATTGCTTCATCACCGCATGCGGTACTAAAGCATGACGCTTGATCTTTCCGATACAATCATTATCGATAATCATGCGCACTCGCTATTAAAGGATTTCCTTCAACTTGATACGCTCGGCTTCCGGAGGTCCTTCTCGGAGTCGAGGTCGCTCTCTTTGATCAGCGAGCACGTCAATTGTGCCCTTCACTATCAGAATATGCTTCGTGAGCTGAAAGAGATCGTGGATTTCGAAACCGAGGACGAACTCATAGAGCACAGACAAAAAATGTCGCAGAGCGAATACACAAAGAGGTTGTGGGACGATTCATCGATCGGCGCGGCTCTGATCGATGACGGCTTCGCACCATATTCGATGCTTTCTCTGAGCGAGCTCGATCATGCGTGCGGCAGACCGGTTTTTCGCATCGTGCGCATCGAGCCGATTTTAGAGGCGCTAATCCTGTCGTGCAAGTCACTGGCTGAGGCAGAAAAGAAGCTCGAATCGGAGCTGATCCGTCCTCTCACCCATCGCATTGTCGGCATGAAAACCATAGCGGCATACCGTGGCGGTTTTCCCATTGATTTGAATGTCGAACGGCGCTCTGCAGAATCAAGCTTCTCGGAGCTCAAGCGTTCCACGGCTAACACGACTTCCCTGAGAATCTCTGCCTGTCCTGCATATCATCATCTCTTATTGTGCGCAATCGATATTGCCGCAGCCAACGATTTGCCCGTTCAAATTCACACTGGTATCGGGGACGGTGACCTCGATCTGCACACGGCCAATCCCTCTCTCCTGTCGCCGTTGTTCAAGTCAAAGCGCTTTTCGACATGCAAATTCGTTTTGCTGCATTGCTTTCCATATGTGCGCGAAGCCTCATATCTCTGCTCCGTTTTTGCCAACGTCTATATGGATCTGTCGCTGTCCATCAGCCTCGCCTCATCGATTGCTCCTCAGCTTTTCCGCGAGGCTTTGTCTATGGCGCCCGCCACGAAGATCCTGGCCGGAACCGATGGGCACAGCGTCCCTGAAACTCACTGGTATGCCGCGATAACTACGAAGAAGGCACTGTCGGTGGTGCTGAGTCAATATCTCGCAGAAGGATACATCGATCTGGCGGAAGGCAATCAGGCGGCTGAGAGCATTCTATTTCGAAATTGCCGACAGCTCTACAACCTCGAAGGTTTAGTCTAAATCGAACACCGCCTGCTCATCGATACGTCTTGGCGCTGCGCTCAGCATCTTCCATGATCTTTTTGCATTTGTCGTCAGCTTCGCTCATAATTTCCTTCTGGCGCTCATCGCTGATATCCAGACCAATTCGTCCGCCGTCGTCGACATATCGGAAGCGCTGATTCGAGTTCGCTTTTTCGGATTCGATTTGTTCC